>NZ_JAQTTX010000015.1 GCF_028710545.1 Halothiobacillus sp.
ACGGGCAATGTCGATCTGTTCGTGCACATAAATGCCACGAACCAGCATCAGATTTGGTGCGTGTCCGGCCATGCGCTGATAGGTTTGCACCGACTCGGCTACGCGAGCCTGTTGCCAAAACTGAGCCGCCATCAAACCCATGTGCCAGCGGGCGGCCTGTGCAATCGCCAGCGGGTCGCGCGTGGCGAGATACAGCGGCACGGTTGCAAGCCCTTGGGGATATGGCGTCAGATAGACCGGCTGGCGCTTGTCGTGCAACACTACCCCCTTCCCTTCAAGCCAGTCATGCAACGCAGGTAACGAAGAGATCAGCCGTTCAGCGCGAATTTCATTTGCCTGCCAGATATTTTGATGCGCCAGAAACGGCCCGCCTTTTGCCAGACCGATTTTGATGCGCTGCGGCGCGAGCACCCATAACATCGCAATGATTTCGGCAATATCCAGGGCATCGCGCTGCCCCAACAGGAGTGCTGCGGTGCCAAAGGCAACTCGCTGCGTTCTGGCAAGCGCATGGGCGATAAAGAGCTCGGGGCGCGGCGTGGGGCTGTCTGGCTGACCATGATGCTCGGTCAGCCAGACGCAATCGATACCGACCAGTTCGGCATACTCGACGAGGCTCAATTGCTCTTGATAGCGGCGGGTCACATCAGGAATATCGTCGGCATCCACATGTAAAATTAATCCGATCTTCATCCGGCGGATATTCCTGCTTGTTGTCCTGGATTTAACATGTACGACAACTGATCAGGCGTCATGTCCACAGCAAAAAAAGCGTGCATAAACGTTTTTGTCAGCTCGCGCAGATCAAAGCGATGATGCGCGGGGTAGAGTTGATCGTAAAGCCAGAAAGCGGCCAGTATCCGCATGAACGACGGCGGCCGATCAATCCAGCGAAACGGCACCTGGGGAGCAAGCAACACCTGATTTGCCTTGACTGCCATCAGATCGGCATATCTCGGATCGGCGTGAAACGCACGGTAGGCGGCAACGTCCTGCGTGAGCACCCAAGGCGGATTCATTCTGAACAGTGTTTCTATCGAAATACGCACCATGCCGAAGCCATCATTTTTCTGTCCGGGGCAAACCATCGGATTGGTGACATGCAGCAAATCCAGCACCTCGGCGTGCAGGGACCCCGGGCACTCGCTCGCCAGGCCATCGTTTTGTTCAGCGTAATAGATGACCGGCGCGGGCTTGGGCATGGGCAAGGTTTTAAGCTGGGCAAGCAGGTTTTGGCACATATCGGCGACCGGTTGCACCCGATCTGAAATACCGAGCCAAACGCCGAGCTGTCGGATAGCATCCGGGTAATCATAAACCGTGTTCAAAACCAGATTCTTAACAGGAATGCCCAGCTTTTTCAGCTGGCTTTCGCTGACATTCGTCCCGACGGAAACGGCACCGGAAACAATCGCCAGATCAGGATGATTCGCCAGCAGCACTTCCACATTCGGCGTTTTACCCTGCCCGAAAAAACCGCCAATAACGGGTTTATTCAAGATGGCATCGGCAAAATAACCCCGGCTTTGCGTTGGTGGCGGAAAATTCCAGCCAATGAAGGATTCCGGCGCCAAAGCGGCCAGGAGGTAACTGACGACCGGATTGGCGCCATATACCCTTTGCGGTGTTGCCCCGAATCCAAGACGAGGCAAAGCCAAGAAAGGCGCGGCAACCAACCCGCGCAAAAATACCCGCCGTGTGTGCAGGCTGGCTGATGTTGCGTGGCGCTTACTCAAAACCGGGCCTCGATGTCGCCGTAGAAGGTGCGTCCTGGTTCCGGAAAGCCCTCGGTGATCTGGTAATTGCGATCGGTCAGATTGCTCACACCGGCGCGAACCGTCCAGTTCGGGTTAATGTCATACCGTGCACGCAAGGCCACCGTGGCATAGCCTGCTGTCGGTTGCAGTCCATTGGTCGCGGTTTGACGCGAGGAATAGGCATGCACTTCAGCGTCAAACGTCCACTTAGCAAGCGGGAACCAGGACAAATCAACAAATCCGCTATGGCGTGGGGTGCCCGTTGCAACCAACCCTGCCGCGCCGAGTGTGCGCGCAAGATAACTGTAATTACCAGAGAGCGCGAACTGATTACCCAACGGCGTGGATAAGGTCAGTTCCGCCCCGCTGTTTTTGGCATTGCCCACATTCTGGTTCTGACCCACGTCCGGCGTCAGTGCGACCATTTCAATCGCATCGGAAAGACGGCTCGTGAAAATCGTCGCGGAATACCCTGTGGAACCGAACACCGTTCCTTTAACACCGGCCTCGTAGGTCGTCACCGTTTCCGGGCCAAGGTTTGGATTGGGTATGGAGCTTCCCAAACGATAGGAGAAAATATCCTTGATGGTCGGGAAATGGGTTTTGTGCGCCACGCCGACATGGAATTCCTGACCAAAGGCGTCATGTGTCAATACCGCCTGAAGGTTATTGGCTCCGCGTGCATTGGCGACTGCCATATCCCTGACCTGGGTTTGCGCTTTGTTCGCGTACTCCTGCGCCTGGGTGATTTTTTGGCGATCGTAGCGATAAGCCAGCGTTAAATGCGTTTTATCACCCAATGCGATGCGGTCCTCGATCCCCGTGCTGTAAATATGGCTTTTGAACTCAAGCCAGGCCGAATCGTATTTTTGTGCGTCCGTTGCCAGATCACGTTCCCGGTGAACATCGTATTTTGCCTGCCCCATCAGTTTGATTTCGTGAGTACCAAACTGTCGATCCCACTCCAGGCCACCGCCCGTGCTGTGGTCGTCGTATTGAGAGTTGAAGGCATACTTTTTGGTTTGCGTCGTGTAGCTATTGTTATCAAACGACCGCAGAGCGTTTTTGAAGGTGTCGTAATACAAACGGGTTTTGAGCACACCGCCCGCCACGGCTGTTTTGCCTAAGTAGTAATAACCGTTTTTCTTCCATTCGGGCCATTGCCAGTACCGCGTGGGACCGACCGTACCGGTGTATGGCGGCGATCCTTTATCCCCCGTAGTACCGTAATAAGAAAGCGTGTACTCATCGTTCGCATTGGGTGTGAACCCCAGTCGTAAATTACTGTTCGTAATTCGTGAATAGGCATTCAAACGGGAGCCGTCTGGCTGAATCGCATTGGCCTGATAGGCGCTCGAAAGTGGGAAATTGCCTGAACTGGCATGCTCGATGCCACCTTGAACGTAAAAAAGATTATTCGGACGACTCGATAGCTGAACACCCTCGTGCCGTGAAAAAACACCATCCTTACCCATGCTGCCACCGGCATCGACACGGCCGGACAAAGGCTGCGTGGGGCGCTTGGTGACCAAATTGATACTGCCGCCCATATTGTTCGGCCCGTACATCAAGGAACTGAGCCCCTTTGAAACGACCACCTGCGATAAATCCCCTGTCAAAAAGCGGGAAAGATCGATGTTGCCGTCATAGGGCACATACACAGGCACCCCATCGATGTTCAGTGTGGTTTGCGTGGAATCGAACCCGCGAATATAAACCTGATCTTCATTGCGCTGCCCGCCACTGGACATAACAACGCCGGGAACATCCTTGAGCGCTTCAGCCAGATTCAACTGATTGCGATCCCGCATCGTCGAGGCATCAATCACCGTGGCGCTGGGATCTCCGGCGGGCAGCATGTGATTGGCATTCACATCCACCTGACCCAGGTCAAAAACATCATCAGCCCATACTGAAGAGGGTGCGAGCGTGGCGAAAACCGCCGTGGCAATCAACCGTTTATTCAACAAACGGGGCAAAAAACGAAAACAAGTTGCACGACAATTTGGCAAGCGAATCATAGCTACGGAACATCCTGGTCAGTGATGGTAAGAAATTGGCCTTTATTCGATATGTTTTAAAGTATATATCGAAATATAAAGCGGAGGCTAGCTTGCTGTTTGCCATGACCTCGTCGTTGCACCAGGAGCTTGTCGGACTTTAGGGAAGCGCTGATTTATTCCAAGGATGGAATAAATCAGCATTTACTTTGGAATCGAAGCAAACATCCAGTGTACTGTTTCGCTCTTGGAGGCATATTCAGTGAATCACTGGCCTCAGGACACGATTTTTTATAGATATTCAGTAACTTAACTAATCAAGAAACCCATTAGAGACGGCGCGTTCAATGAAGCAATGTGCTGACCTTTGTCCATAAATAAAAAACACCTCGAATAACCTCATGGATGGGTTTTTTCGAGGTGCCTTGACAGTTTGTTGAATCGAATGACGATGACCACAAACGGAAGATTTATACCGAAACGGTGTGTTAAATCCTGAAACCGCTGACCAGTGAACCCAGCTTTTGCGCATCCTGCTGCACGCTGGATACCGCAACCTGCGCCGCCGACATATGTTCGGCGTTGGCAGTGATCACGTCGATCAAGGCGTGCAGATCGGCATTGAGCTGCTCGATGGTTTCCTGATGTTCCTGACTGTTGCTTTCCACGCTCAACGTGGCCGACACGGAATCGTCGATGGCAACCAGGACTTGCGCCAACTCACCTTGCGCCGCGCTCATCGCCGCTTCGGCCTGCCGGGAATAATTCACGACTTCACTCATGGTCTGATCCGTTTGACCCACCTCGCGGGTCAAGCGTTCCATGACTGCCGAAATCTGCACGGTGGCATCCTGACTGCGCAGCGCCAACGCACGAACTTCTTCAGCTACCACAGCAAATCCCCGCCCATGCTCACCCGCGCGGGCGGCTTCAATCGCCGCATTCAGTGCCAACAGGTTGGTTTGGTCGGCTACCGAGCTGATGGTGCGTGTCATGGATTCGATTTCTTCCTTGGCCGACACCAGAGAATGGATGTGCCGGGTGGCCGTATCAACGCGGGCAAGTGCGGAATGAATCGAATCGACACTGCGGCTGATCTGCCCCTGACTCTGCTCGGAACGGGACTGCATCGCCACCGCCTGCTGGCCCACTCGTTGCAACGCACTGCGCAGTTCGCTCCCGCTCTCGGCGAGCCTGGAAACCTCAACCAGCACCCGATCACGTTGTGACTGCACACGATTCTGCTCGGTCATCACCTGACTGATGCGGTGATCGAGCGTATTGGCCGCTTCCTGCATCGATGCACTGCCGTGGTTGATGTCGCCGATCTGGCGATGCAGCGTGTCGATCATGCCGTTGAAACTATCAGCTATTTCGCCGATGGCATCGTGGCTCTCCAAGTCGCATTTACTCGTCAGGTCGCCTTGCCGTACAGAGCTGGCCAGAATGGCCATTTTCGATAACTGCCGCAGCAATACGAGTTCTGCCACCCAGTAATTCACAAAGCCGACGGTAATGCCCGCTGCCACACAACCCAACACGAACCAGCTCAGCATCCCTTCCCGGAAGTTGACGAAGAAACTCGCAAAAACCGGGAATACGGCGCCCATACCAAACCCCATGGCGATAAAGGACCATTTAAGGCGCCGCAAGATACTCTTTTTTTTCATGGATACTCCGATAAAAACCTGACGAAGCAAATGGATACATCAGCTTGACGCCCACATCCGGATGCCGATGCCCCAATCCAATTGTGTGTGATGGTGTCAGAGCGTTATCGTCACACAGGCGAAATACTTTAGCCAATTGATCGGCTATATCCTGCATCATCCAAGCCTGATCCCGCGCTTGGACATTTCTGGATGCCCCCGAACAGCCTCGTTGCTATGATGCCCGCCATGAATCTACACAACCCCACGAGTCACGATGCCGAGTGCGAACGGATTGCCCGCCCGATTGGCAGCGGCTTTCGTTATGCCAGCCTGCCGCTGCGTGGCCGGGATCTGTACGCGATTACGGCGATCAAGGCGCTCGACAAAAGTTTGGAAGAGATCGTTCAGACCGTGGCCGAACCGCAGGTTGCCCGATCCAAGCTCGATTGGTGGCGTGCCGCCTTGCATCAGGCGACCACCGAAGCCAGCAGCAACCACCCGGTTCTGATTTCACTGCTTGAATCGACGCCCCCCGCCACCCTTGAAAAAATGGTTCCGCATCTGGAATCTCGACTGGGTAGCGCGCTTTTGGCGCTGGATTATCAGGGATTCGATACCGAAGCGGATCTGACAGCCTATCTCGATGCCAAAGGCGGCGCCCTGTTCCGGCTGTACGCCCAGGCGCTCGATCTGCCTGAGGAAACGACGATCAAGCTCGGCGCACTCGGCGCCCTGGGTCATCGCATCGACAACCTGCAGTGGCTGGGGCGCAATGTCGCTCGTGGCTTCATTTACCTCTCTGCGGAGCAACTTCAAAAGCACGGCGTCAATGAGGCGGATTTTCACCGCCCAGATCGATCCACTCGCCTGGCACCCTTGCTGCAAGCGGAATATGAACACATCCGTGCAGAGCACAACCGGCATCTGCTTGAACTCAAACAAACCTGTCGTCGGCCACCCGCTTTTTTCCGCGCGCTGATCGCACTCGACCAAGCCCGCCTTGTCCACCTTCACCGCAGTGGATTGCGCCTGCTGGACGAGCGTCCCGAACGTTCCCCTTTTGCACAACTGCTCACCGCCTGGTGGGCCACCAAGCGGTCGCCGCGGCCATTGCGTTGAACCGCCTGAAAAAACATGGAATTGAGATAACAATATGCACAGCGAAAAAACAGAAGCATTTGCCGGTCGAATCGTCGTCATCAACGGCGCCACCGGCACGATCGGCGAAGCCATGTCATTCGCGCTGCAACGACAAGGCGCGCAGTTGATCCTGTTCGGGCGCAAAAGCGACCGACTCAACCACTTGGCCGATGAACTCACCGCCGAGTTGGGTGCCGAGGCCGAACACCGCGCGCCTGTCATTCAAACCGTGGATTTTTCAGGTGCCGCCGTTGAGGATTACCAGACACTGACCGATGCAATTGAAAACAACTTTGGCCGGATCGACATCCTGATTCACGCCATGGGCCAAGGCGGGCAACTGAGCCCGTTGGCCTACAGTGATCTGATGAAATTCCAGGAAAGCCTGCACCTGAATCTGATTGCCCCGTTCGCACTCACCCGCAGTCTCTGGCACCTGCTGGAGCAACCCGGGAAACAGGCACAGGCCAATCGCGCTCAGGTTTTGTTTTTCACGGATCGAGGCACCCCCGCCTTCGGCAACGCCTACACACTTGCCCACGCCGCACTCGCCCGCATGATCGATCAATGGGCGAATGAAACGACCAGCGTGCGCATCAATGGGCTGGACCCCGGCCCGACCCATAGCGGCCTGCGGCAGTACCGATTCCCCGGCGAAGCGCAATCGGAACGCGCCGATGTTTCGGCCATGCTGCCCACCGCGCTCGCTTTGCTGGCCGACGAACAGGCCCACGGACAATTGATTCGTCTGCAACCGGATCGGATTTGATATATTGCCAATGCTTTTTAATAAAAGATGAAGGGAAATCCCATGTTTTCAATGCAAGTCGGCGGTCTGTTTGGCTTTATTATTCTCGCGCTCGACATCTGGGCCATAATCCGCGTGATCCAGAGTAATGCAGGTGCGGGCGTTAAAACGCTTTGGGTGTTACTGATCCTCTTCCTGCCCGTTTTGGGCCTCATCCTCTGGGCACTGCTAGGCCCCAAAGGATAAAGCCGATCCGATTGAATCGAAGCGCCCTTGCACTGAAAGGACCAGACAGATGAGCGAACACGCCCCCTCGATTCTGCTTGGAGCCGGAACACAGCCGGCCACCATTCAAACCCGCATGATCAACCGGCACGGTTTGATCGCAGGGGCCACGGGCACTGGCAAGACCGTGACCCTGCAAGTATTGGCGGAGCAGTTTGCCCGGCTCGGCACCCCCGTGTTCGTGGCGGACATCAAAGGCGATTTGTCCGGCATCGCGGCCAGCGGCAAGCCCCACCCCAAAATCAGCGCCCGTGCCGAAAAGATGGGCCTCGAGCCCATGCACTTCCAGGCCAATCCGGTCATCTTCTGGGATGTGCACGGTGAAAAAGGTCACCCCTTCCGACTGACGATTTCCGAAATCGGGCCTGTTGTTCTGGCCCGGCTGCTGGGTTTGAATGAGCTTCAGGAAGACGTGCTCAACATGGCATTCCAGATTGCCGACGATCAAGGCCTGCTGCTGCTCGATTTCAAGGATTTCGAGGCCTTGCTGCGCCACCTCGATGAAGCGGGCGATGAATACCAATCGCAATACGGTCGCATCTCCAGCGCCAGCTTGGGCGCCATCATGCGCGCCGTCACCGGCTTCAAGCGCGAAGGGGCGGAACATCTCTTCGGCGAGCCGGCCATCGCCCTCGATGATCTGCTCATTGAATCCGACACGGGCGCGGGCATGATCCACGTGCTGGCGGCGGATCGGCTTTATCGGGAAAGCCCCAAGGTCTATGCCGCCTTGTTGCTCTGGCTACTCTCGGAATTATTCGAGCAGATGCCCGAGGTCGGCGATCTCGATGCACCCAAATTCGTACTGTTCTTCGACGAAGCGCACCTGTTGTTCGACGATGCCCCCAAACCGCTGATCGACAAAATCGAGCAGGTGGTTCGTCTGGTTCGTTCCAAAGGCGTGGGCGTTTATTTCGTCACGCAAAATCCGCTCGATCTGCCCGAAACCGTATTGGGCCAACTCGGTAACCGGGTACAACATGCGTTGCGCGCGTTTACGCCGCGCGACCAAAAAGCCGTGCGTGCCGCCGCGCAGACCTTCCGCAGCAACGAGGCGGTCGACGTGGAAACGGTCATCACCCAGCTTGGCGTGGGCGAAGCACTGGTTTCCTGTCTGGATGCCAAAGGCATGCCGACACCGGTTGAGCAGGTGCTCATGCGCCCGCCCATGAGCCGTATCGGCCCGCTCACCGATGAAGAACGCGCGGCCATCATGCAACGCTCACGTTACCGGGGGCGGTTCGACACGCCGGTGGATCGCGATTCCGCGTTCGAGATGCTCAAAAAACGCACTGAAGAAAAGCACCAACAGATCCAACTCAGCGCACAAAACGCCCAAGACGAAAAAAATGCGCAATCCACCGCTCGAACCAGCCGCCGACAAACGCCGATGGAGGCGTTCATCAGCAGTACGGTTCGTGCCATCGGCAGCCAGATCGGACGCCAACTGATCCGCTCGCTCCTCGGCAGCTTGAAACGCTAAAAATGGCAAACCGGTAACGGGAAATACACAGCGGCGAGGGACAATCGGCAAAAATTTCCGCATAATGCGACCCGATGCGCCGACAGAATCGACCGTTCGAGTTTGAGGCTGCCTGTTTACCCCAAGGCGAGGTTATATGCCCCGCCCAGTACCGAATGTCTGCAGCGAGCGCCTGTTGCGCCGTCGACATCGCCCCACATGATGATATGAGTGCTGTGCCTGTCACCTGCAGGTGACAGGCCGATTCCAAAGGAGTATCCGAGTGACTGCATACCAAGATCAAGACCCGCAAGAAACCCGCGAATGGCTCGAAGCCTTAGAGGCGGTCGTGGCCGTCGAAGGCACAGACAAGGCGCGGCACCTGATCGGCAACCTGATCGAGGCGGCTCGCAAACACGGCATCGACACACCCTATTCGGCGACCACGCCGTACATCAACACCATTCCCGCAGAAAAAGAGCCGACCTACCCCGGTGATCGCCAACTGGAACAGCGCCTGCGCGCGTTGATTCGTTGGAATGCCATGGCCATGGTCGCTCGGGCGAACAAACACACCTCCGTAGGTGGCCATATCGCCACCTTCCAGTCCAGCGCCACCATGTACGAAGTGGGTTTCAACCACTTCTTCAAGGGTCACGATCACCCCGATGGGGCCGACATGGTGTTCTTCCAGGGTCACGCCTCGCCGGGCATGTACGCACGCGCCTTTCTCGAAGGCCGCATCAGCGAAGAACAACTCGCCAATTTCCGTCAGGAAGCGCATCTCGATGGCGTTTCCTCCTATCCGCACCCCTGGCTGATGCCGACCTTCTGGCAGTTCCCGACCGTATCGATGGGTCTTGGCCCATTACAGGCCATCTATCAGGCGCGCTTCATGAAATACATGGACGCCCGCGGCATGGCGAAGATGAACACCCGCAAGGTCTGGGCATTCCTCGGTGACGGCGAGATGGACGAACCGGAATCCACCGGCGCCATCGGCTTGGCCGTGCGCGAAAAACTCGACAACCTGGTGTTCGTCATCAACGCCAACCTGCAACGCCTCGACGGCCCGGTGCGCGGGAACGGCAAAGTGGTTCAGGAACTGGAAGGCAGCTTCCGGGGTGCGGGCTGGAACGTCATCAAGGTACTTTGGGGGCCGGGCTGGGACGTCCTTCTGCAAAAAGACACCTCCGGCAAGCTCATGCAGTTGATGATGGAAACGGTCGACGGCGAATATCAGGCCTACAAGGCCAAGGATGGCGCTTTTGTCCGCAAGCATTTCTTCGGCAAGTACCCGGAAACCGCTGAACTCGTCAAGAACATGACCGACGAGGAAATATTCGGCCTGACCCGCGGCGGTCACAGCCCACGCAAGATGTATGCGGCCTACAAGGCGGCCACCGAACACAAAGGCCAGCCGACCGTCATCATCGCCAAAACCATCAAAGGTTATGGCATGGGGCCATTCGGCGAAGGCGCGATGACGGCGCACAACCAGAAGAAGCTGGATGTCGACGGCCTCAAATACTTCCGCGACCGCTTCGGCCTGCCCATTTCCGATGCGCAACTGGAAAACGACGTTCCCTTCTACAAACCGGAAGATAGCCACGAACTGATCAAATATCTGCACGAACGTCGCAGCGCGCTGGGCGGCTACCTGCCCAGCCGAGTGGATCGCGCAGCTGCCCTGCCGACACCGGAACTGTCTGCTTTCGACATGATTCTCAAAGGCACGGCCGATCGCGAAATGTCGAGCACCATGCTGTTCGGCCGGATTCTCGCCATCATCTTGCGTGATAAAGAACTCGGCAAACGCGTCGTCCCGATCATCCCCGATGAAGCCCGCACCTTCGGTCTGGAAGGCCTGTTCCGTCAGGTCGGCATTTACGATCCGGCGGGGCAACTGTACGAACCCGTCGACTCCGATCAGGTGTCCTGGTACAAGCAGGCCACCAATGGTCAGGTATTGCAGGAAGGTATCAACGAAGCCGGCTCCATGTCCTCTTGGTTGGCCGCGGCGACCGCCTACGCCAACTACGGCGAGGCCATGATTCCGTTCTATATCTACTACTCGATGTTCGGCTATCAGCGCGTGGGTGATCTGGTCTGGCTGGGTGGCGACATGCGCGCGCGCGGCTTTATCGTTGGCGGTACCGCTGGTCGCACCACGCTGGAAGGCGAAGGCCTCCAGCATCAGGACGGCCATAACCTCGTCTTCTTCAGCGCGGTGCCCAACTGTAAGGCCTATGACCCGACCTACGGCTATGAGATGGCCGTCATCATTCGCGCGGGCCTCAAGGAAATGTTCACCGACAAGAAGGACGTGTTCTATTACATCACCGCGATGAACGAAAACTACCCGCACCCGGCCATGCCGGAAGAGAACCGGGATCAAATCGAGCAAGGCATCCTGCGCGGCTTGTATCCATTCAGCAAATCCAAGGCGAAACACAAGGCGCGTGTTCAGTTGCTCGGCTCCGGCACCATTCTGCGTGAAGTGGAAAAAGCCGCTGCCATGCTGGAAGCGGACTGGAACGTGGCTGCCGATGTCTGGTCGGCCACGAGCTTCAGCGAGCTGGCACGGGATGGCCAAGCCTGCGTGCGTGAAAACCGCCTGAACCCGGAAGCACCGCAAAAAGTACCCTATGTGACGGCTGCACTGGAGCCGACCCAAGGCCCCATCATCGCGGCGACCGACTACATCCATCTGTATACCGAGCAAGTGCGCTCATTCATGCCGCGCCGTTACGTCACGCTGGGCACGGACGGCTTCGGCCGTTCCGATACGCGTGAAGCATTGCGTAAATTTTTCGAAGTGGATGCAGCCAACATCGTGATCACGGCGCTCAAGGCACTGGCGGACGAAGGCACCATCGCCGCGTCGGTTGTCACGCAAGCCATCAAGAAGTACGACATCAACCCGACCCTGGGCATGCCTTCTTCACGTTAAAACGGGATCGTCGATCGCCCCGCTACATGCAACGGGGCGCATCACATGGAACAATTTTGGATTGAACATTTTTGGAGCACGCGTATGACCGTGAAATCAGTCCCCTTGCCGGATATCGGCAACTTCAAAGACTTGCCTGTCATCGAAGTCCTGGTTGCCGTGGGTGACCGGGTTGAAGCCGAGCAATCACTGATTACCCTCGAATCCGACAAGGCCACCATGGAAATCCCCGCGCCGTTCGCCGGCGTGGTGAAAAAGGTGCTGGTCAAAACGGACGACACCGTCAACGTGGGCGACATCATTGTCGAAATGGATGCGGAAGACGCTGCCAGCCCGGCACCGGAACCTGCCAAAGCTGAACCGGCCGCCTCAAGTGTTCCGGCGCCTGAACCAACCGCGCCTGCCCCCGTAGAAGCTGCGCCTGCGGCAGCTGTGGCACCAACACCCGCAGCGGCTCCGGCGAACGTTGAAAACACGCCCATCAACGCACCGACATTTGGCGCCGCGTTCCACGCCAGCCCTTCGGTACGCGCGTTTGCCCGCACGCTGGGCGTGGACCTCGCCAAAGTTACCGGCACCGGTGTGAAGGGACGCATCCAGAAAGACGACGTCACGGCCTTCGTCAAGAATGCACTGACTCAATCGGCAGGCCCTGTGGCAGCGGCTGGCGGCTCCATTCCGCCCCTACCCAGCATCGACTTCAGCCAGTTCGGCGAAATCGAGACCGTGCCGTTATCCCGGATTCAAAAGCGTTCGGGCAAGCATTTGTCTACCTGCTGGCTGAATATTCCGCATGTCACCCAGTTCGATGAAACCGACATCACCGATCTCGAAGCCTTCCGCCAATCGTTGAAAGCTCGGGCGGAAAAAGCCGGCGTCAAGCTCACCCCGCTGGTGTTCATTCTCAAAGCCGTGGCGCGCGCACTCGCCGACTTCCCCAAATTCAACGCCTCACTCGATGCCAGTGGCGAGAACCTGATTCTCAAGAAATACATCCACATCGGCGTGGCTGTCGACACACCCAATGGCTTGGTCGTCCCCGTGATCCGCAACGTCGATCAAAAAGGCCTGTTCGAACTCTCAGCCGAACTCGCCGAAGTCAGTGCCCGAGCACGGGACGGCAAACTCAGCCCGGAGGATATGTCCGGCGGCTGCTTCTCGATTTCCAGCCTCGGCGGCATCGGCGGCACCCAGTTCACTCCGATTGTGAACGGGCCGGAAGTCGCGATTCTCGGCGTTTCGCGCTCGAAAATGAGCCCGGTCTGGAACGGCGAAACCTTCGAACCGCGCCTGATGCTGCCGCTCGCCCTGTCCTACGATCATCGCGTAATCGATGGCGCTCAGGGTGCCCGCTTCATCACGGCCCTCTCGGCTGTGCTGAGCGATTTGCGCGAACTCATTCTCTAAGGAGCCTCTGATGAAATCAGAGGTTCCGTGCGGCACAAGGACGTGCCGCCATTTTCAATCACGTAGGTGGTTGAAAATGAAGCAAGGCAAAAGTCACACCTTTTGCTTTGCGTTCTCTGAGAATTCCAGGATGGAATTATTCAGAGCTTCTCTAAACAGATTCTCACAAGGGACACCGACATGGCATCACTTGAAACCATCAAACTGCCCGACATCGGCGTGTCCGGCAAAGTCGAAATCATCGAAGTGCTGGTTGAAGCCGGGCAAACCGTCGAGGCCGAAACCTCGATGCTCACGCTGGAATCCGACAAGGCCACCATGGAGATCCCGGCGCCAAAATCCGGCAAGATTGTCGAACTGCTGGTCAAGGTCGGCGATCAAGTCGGCACGGGCGACCCCATCGCCACCATGGAATCCGCCACTGAATCCCCGGGCGAATCAGCCCACGCAGCCGCAGAACCGGCACCCAGCGCACCCAAGGCCGAGGCGACTGCTGTCGCAACGGCAGCACCCGTCGCAGCGCCGTCTGATATAAATGCAGATCATCAATGTGAAGTGATCGTTCTGGGCGCAGGCCCCGGCGGCTACACCGCCGCCTTCCGCGCCGCAGATCTGGGCAAGAAGGTCATCCTGATCGAGCGCTATGAAAAAATCGGTGGCGTGTGCCTGAACGTGGGCTGCATCCCGTCCAAGGCCCTGCTGCACGTATCCGGCATTCTCAACGAAACCCGCGAAATGGGCAGTCACGGCATTACCTTTGCCGAGCCGAAAATCGATCTCGATGGCCTTCGCGGCTTCAAGAACGGCGTGATTGACAAGCTCACCGGCGGCCTCAAGCAATTAGCCAAACAGCGCAAGGTCAGGATCCTGCAAGGCGTCGGCCAATTTGCCAGCGCCAACCATATCCGCATTACCGCCGCCGATGGCAGCCAGACGACCGTTCAATTCGAACACGCCATCATCGCCGCCGGTTCACAACCGGTGAAACTGCCCTTCATTCCCCACGACGATCCCCGCGTCATCGATTCGACCGGCGCGCTCGAACTGGCGGATATCCCCAAGCGGATGCTGATCATCGGTGGCGGCATCATCGGGCTGGAAATGGCACAGGTGTATGCGTCGCTCGGCAGCAAGATCACCATCGTCGAACTGGCGGACAACATCATCCCCGGCGCGGACAAGGACCTGGTTCGCCCGCTGCTCAAAGACATCAAGAAACGCTACGAGAACATTTATCTCGGCAGTAAGGTCACCGGCGTCACCGCGACCACCGAAGGCTTGGATGTGACCTTCGAAGGCAAATCCGCCCCGGCAACCGATCGCTTCGACAAGATTCTGGTCGCTGTCGGCCGCTCGCCGAACGGCCGCAAGCTCAACCTGGAAGCGGCCGGTGTCACCGTCGATCAGCGCGGCTTCATACCCGTTGACGCGCGGATGCAAACCAATGTGTCGCACATCTTCGCCATCGGTGACATCGTCGGCCAACCCATGCTGGCCCACAAGGCCGTGCATGAAGGCAAGGTTGCAGCAGAAGTCATCTGCGGCATGAAATCCGCCTTCACGCCCATCACCATCCCGAGCGTGGCCTACACCGACCCGGAAATTGCGTGGGCGGGCAAAACCGAAGATCAACTCAAGGAAGAAGGCATTGCCTATGAAAAAGGCGCCTTCCCCTGGGCCGCATCAGGCCGCTCGCTCAGTATCGGTCGAGATGAAGGCCTGACCAAGGCCCTCTTCTGCGCAGAAACCCACCGCCTGCTCGGCGTCGGCATCGTCGGCCCCAACGCGGGCGAACTGATAGCCGAAGCCGTGCTCGCCATGGAAATGGGCGCAGACATGAGTGATATCGCCCTGACCATCCACCCGCACCCCACCCTTTCTGAAACATTGGGTTTCGCAGCGGAAATGGCCGAAGGAACGATCACGGATTTACTGCCCCCCAAGAAGCGATAAGCCCTCAGTACGCGAATGCCGATGAGGACTAGCTTTTCCCGGCTCAGTTACGATCCAGCCATTCCGGTGACTATCACGGAAAACATTGGCTGATCATCCGCGAAATTTTAGGTTTCCCTAAAAGGTAATAAAAGAGAGGAACATCATGAAAACAAATAGTCGTGCAAAACAACTTCGTTTTGGTTAGCACAGCCAGCCAATTTTCATGCTGCTTAAATTACGTTTAGACCACCAATAGATCTCTCAAATGAAAGTCCGAATTTCACTTTAGAGTAATACTTGTGGCCGAATCCGGCTCAAATTCCACAACAAACGGCCATCTTTCCAAGCAGCATTGCCAGATTTTTGTAAGCTTCCGGCCGCCCCACCTGTTCTGACAGGTAAAGAGTAGGGCACAAAGTTTCCACCTATTTTTAGTGGACACTTTTATGAACCCGACACCATCTGCCCGCCAACGGCGCTACCATCCCGCTGAAATCAAGGCGCAACTGATTACCCTATGTCAGCAACCCGGTGCATCGGTTGCCGGAGTGGCACTGGCGCACGGGGTGAATGCCAACCTATTGCGTCGCTGGATTCCCAGTCTGTCTACACTGTTGTCCTGCAATGTCACCGATGACCGGTAGCCAGACCGGTGAGGTGTAGGTGGTTGATGTGGTGTTCGATGGTGACGTGGTTGGTACTGATGTGGTCGAGGACGAACCCCCCATTGCACGCAGCCAAGCCTAATGACAGTGCCACCAGTGCGCTGGTAGCACAGACTCGAAAATCTTGGGTCATGGTTCATCCACGCGTTATTAATAAGATGAGCGCGTTATGACCGTGCTCCATTGAATTTTGCAATCAATATGTAAAACAGCGTGCAAACTGAGCAGGAAGCCGAGGGAAACAACGTCCAAATTTGACCACCGCCGTTTTGGCGGAAGTCATCCTGGAGTGCTTTGCACGGAAACCATCGGCAAGATTCGCCGTCGAAATCATGTGGGTGGGGAGCCCTTTCTATTTGCTATGTCTCGGTCACTGCGCTCAGGCCGCCTTGCACTCAAGCCGCTAGCGCGGGCTCACGCCTGCTTCGCATTGAGCTGGCGTCAGCCCGTGACGGTTTTTCGAGATACCCACTTATCGGGACATTTGTGGTTCGGAATGGGGGAAACTTTCGACAGATGTGTTCAAAACACCATGATAAGCTACTGATTCAAATAGAGTGAAAACGCATGTTTTTGTGCGTTTTCACGAGGCGAAAAATATACAACAAGATATTGACTTATATGAAAAAAACATCAGTTTTATTCGTCTGCATGGGCAATATTTGCCGCTCACCGACTGCCGAAGCCGTTTTTCGAAAATACGTGGAAGACGCCGATTTAGCAGATGCGGTCGTGATCGACTCGGCGGGCACGCACGCCTATCACATTGGTAATCCACCCGATCAACGCTCGACTACGGTGGCGGCCCAGCGCGGTTATCGAATGGATGTGCTGCGCGCGCGCCAGGTCAGCGCGGGCGATATCGAACAGTTCGATTATGTTCTGGCGATGGATCACGAAAATCTTTCGATTCTCAGGCAATTGGCCCCAAGCCATTTGCGGGACAAGCCCCAGTTGTTCATGTCGTTTGCGCCCGATTACGGGCTGAGCGAAGTACCCGACCCGTACTATGGTGGCCCAAGAGGATTTGATCAGGTACTCGATATGGTCGAGGCGGCCTGCGATGGTTTGGTTCAAGCCATCCGCCAGCACTCGGGCGGACGCTGAGCCAACCGAAGATAAGCCGGAATCAGGCCTTGGGCTCTGCCCCAAGGTGTGAGTGGCGATAGGAATAGGCGAAATAAATCACCATGCCGATGGCCAGCCAGCCGAGGAAACGGATCCAGGTCACAACGGGCAGGAACATCATCAAGGCCCCGCAGGACAGGATGCCCAGAATGGGCAGGGTGTAACCGAAGGGGTTCTTGAACGGGCGCGGCAGCTCGGGCTGACGCATCCGCAAAACAATCACACCGAGGCTGACGAGCACAAACGCGGCCAGCGTGCCGATATTTACCAATTCGGCCAATTCGCCTAACGGCACCAGACCGGCAACGAGTGAAATCACCACGCCACAAATCACGATGATGCGCACCGGAGTCTTTGTATTGGGATGGACGCGCGCCAACTTGGCGGTGAGCAGGCCATCGCGGGACATGGCAAAGATGATCCGCGTCAGTGCGTAATACAGCACGAGCATCACCGTGGTCAGACCGGTAATCACACCCGTCGCGACCAGAGCAGAGGCCCAGTTGTACCCAAGCAATTGCAACGAGTAGGCCACAGGCGAAGAAACATTAAGCTTAGTGTATGACACAACACCCGTGAGCAACCCCGAAACCACAATATAAATGAGCGTACAAATAATCAGTGAAGCGATAATGCCGATGGGCACATCACGCTGGGGGTTGCGCGCCTCCTCCACCGCCGTCGAAACGGCATCGAAGCCCACATAGGCAAAAAACACGATCGACGCCCCGGCCAGAATACCGATCGGTCGGCCATCGTCCGCGTGCTCGAACCAGCCAAACGGGATGAAGGGCGTCCAGTTCTCCGGATGCACATTGAACCCCGCTACTGCGATGAATACGGTGATGGTCAAAAGCTTCACGAATACCATGGCCACATTGACGCGCGCCGATTCCCGCACGCCGATAATGAGCAGAACCATCAGCATGAGGATAATCAGCGACGCGGGCAAGTTGATGATGCCGCCCATCGATGGCGCCTTGGTGAGCGCGGCGGGCAACCCCAATCCGATCGCCGTCAGCGCATTTTCGAAATACCCCGACCAACCGTTGGCCACTGCCGCGACCGAAACGGCATATTCGAGAATCAGATCCCAACCGACCATCCAGGCGATGATCTCGCCGAAAGCGGCATAACTGTAGCCGTAGGCACTGCCGGAACCACCCACTGAGGCGGCCAGTTCGGCATAGGCCAAGGCTGCGAAACCGCTGGCCAGACCCGCCAGAATGAAGGAGATAATGACGGCCGGGCCGGAATAAACGGCGGCCGCAATGCCGGTCAGCACGAAAATACCAGTACCGATAATCGCGCCGATACCCATGAATGTCAGGTCGAAGGCGCCCAGACAACGTTTCAGACCCGAATCACAAAAGGCGGCAGGGCTGGCAGGTTTGGTTCGGAATAAATTCATAAGGCGGCGGGTTCCTTAAATCAAAAATGACCATTGAATTAAAAGATGACCATCTGACGACAATCCCTGTTCCGTCCGATTCTAGCCCGAAAAATGGTGAATTGGTTCAATTTTGTCCCGCACACCACTCGATATCTGCCTTATAACAATCAAGGAATTAATCAGAGGTTCCTTAACGTCCACCCGGTTGACAGCTATAATTGTCGATCCTCTATCATCGACCAGCAGCGAGATTCTCATGGCCGTCCGCAAAACCTCGACCGCCGCGCACACGATTGAAGCCGGGAATCCGGATGTGATCGCTCAATACGAACGTAGCATGAGCGAGCTGGAACAAATCGTCGCCCGGCTGGAACAGGGTGAAACCTCATTGGAGCAATCCCTGGCCGATTACGAGCGCGGAGCCCTTCTGGCCCGACAGTGCGAACAGGCGCTCAAGGCCGCAGAACAGCGAATTGAAGCACTCATGCAGTCCGACGAGGAAGAATCACCGAGGAAAAACGGTAAGAAAGACAATCCAAAACCACAGCCCGACCTGCCGCCAGCCGATGCCTTCTTTGATGTTTGATCACCTCAGGCTTGATATCGCCACCTTCCAATCGTGGCAGCGGGATTTTCAGGCAGCGTTCGAAATCCGGCTCAAACAGCGGCTGGACGACATTCTGGGCGAATCCCCACAGCGGTTGAAAGATGCCATCGGCCACGCCGTCATCGACGGTGGCAAGCGGCTGCGTCCGATGCTGGTGATTCTGGGCGCCAGTCTGGACAACACGCCCGGCGGCCTCCCCGACCCGAACGATCCCCGGCTCGAACAGTTATGGAATGCTGCCGTCGCCATTGAGTTGATCCACGGCTACTCGCTCATCCATGACGACTTGCCAAGCATGGACAACGACGATCTGCGCCGGGGCAAACCCACCGTCCACCGCGCTTTTGATGAAGCCACCGCCATTCTGGCTGGCGATGCGCTGCAGTCTCTGGCTTTCAGTTTGCTTGCAGATGCGCCGAAAACCGATGTTGAGACCCGTCTTCACTGGGTTTCACTGCTCAGCACCGGCGCGAACCGGATGGTGTTCGGCCAGCAACTCGATTTGAATCCACCTGCGCAGATACCGGCATTGGCTGAACTCACCCGGATGCACGAACTGAAAACCGGCGCCTTGCTGTATGCCGCCCTGATGATGGGGGCGAGTGGATGCTCGGCCGAAGATCGCGCAGCGCTGGAAGCATTCATTCGCCCGCTCGGGCTCGCCTTCCAGATCCAGGATGACATCCTTGACGCCACCGGCAGCGCCGAACAACTGGGCAAAACGCCCGGCAAAGATGCGGCCGACCATAAATATTCTTATGTGACAGTGTTGCGACTGGACGCAGCACGCGCCCATCTTAACGCCACCATGCGTGATGCGCTCAATGCCCTCGAACCCATGGGTGCACGTGCCTGTGGCCTGCGCGCCTGCGCCCGCTTTGTTTTGATGCGGGATCATTGATGAGTCACGTGCCCAACGAACCGACCGATTTCAACCTGCTCGATTTGATCGACCAACCGGCCGACCTGCGCCGCCTGCCCAAGCGGCACCTTGTCCAGCTCGCCGCCCAGTTGCGCGCCGAACTGATCGAGCGCGTCGCACAAACGGGTGGTCATCTGGCGGCCAATCTCGGCGTCATCGAACTGACCATCGCGCTGCATTACGTTTTCAACACGCCCGATGATCGACTGATCTGGGATGTCGGTCACCAGAGCTATGGACACAAGATGCTCACCGGGCGCCGCGAAGCCATGTCCGGACTGCGTATGCGGGATGGCATATCCGGTTTCACACGCCGTGCGGAAAGTGATTTC
Organism: Halothiobacillus sp.; assembly: GCF_028710545.1. Lineage (GTDB taxonomy): Bacteria > Pseudomonadota > Gammaproteobacteria > Halothiobacillales > Halothiobacillaceae > Halothiobacillus. The sequence goes on from NZ_JAQTTX010000015.1 coordinate 20,387, forward strand.
GATCCCTTTGGGACCGGGCATTCCAGCACCTCGATCAGTGCCGCGCTTGGCATGGCAGTCGCGGCCAAATTGCGCGGCGAGGACCACCATGCCGTCGCGGTGATCGGTGATGGCGCACTCACGGCCGGGCAGGCCTTCGAAGCGCTCAACCACGCGGGCGACATGAAGGCGAATCTCTTGGTCGTGCTCAACGATAATGAGATGAGCATTTCCAGGAACGTCGGCGCGCTCAATCAGCACCTCACCCGACTTCGCAGCAATCCGGTTGTGAACAAATTGCGCCAGGGTGGTCAGAACCTGCTGTCTCAAACCGGGCCCTTGGGTGAAATCCTTAACACCACCCGCGTCGGCTTGCGCGATGGCATGAAACACTTGCTGGGCGTTACCAGCCTGTTCGAAGAATTGGGCTTTGCCTACTTCGGCCCGATCGACGGCCACGATCTGCCCCTGCTTGTTGACACGCTGGAGAACCTGCGGCGCCAGACCGGTCCGCGCTTGCTGCACGTTGTCACTCAAAAAGGCCGGGGATTCAACCCGGCAGAACTCGATCCGGTCCGTTATCACGGCGTCGGCAAATTCGATCCGAAAAAAGTAATCAAGCTCGAACCGCAATCCGTCAGCCAAGGCACGGCTCAAAAAACACCGCCACCCAAAACCTGGACAATGGCATTTGGTGACTGGCTCGATACGCAAGGCAGCGATCCGTCGGTCGTCGTGATCACGCCCGCCATGATCGAAGGCTCCGGCCTGGCCGGTTTTGTCGCGCGTCATCCGCAGCGCTGCTTCGATGTCGGCATTGCCGAGCAACACGCCGTCACCTTCGCCGGTGGTCTTGCGGCAGAAGGCATGCGACCTGTCGTCGCCATTTACTCCACCTTCCTGCAGCGCGCCTGGGATCAGGTCATTCACGACATAGCCCTGCAAAACCTGCCGGTACTGTTCGCCGTGGATCGGGCCGGACTGGTCGGGCCGGATGGCGCAACCCATGCCGGCAGCTTCGATCTAGCATTCGGGCAGGCCGTGCCGAATCTGAAAATCGCCGTGCCCGCCGATGCCGCCGATCTTCATGCCGCGCTGGATTGGGGCATTGCTGCCGATTCACCCGTACTGGTGCGTTACCCTCGCGGCGAATGTCCGGCCGATCTCGGTGGCGAAGCCGCGCGCACCCCGTTGGGGCTACGCGTCCGGCGACGGGCAGACGAACCCCGGCGCAGCCTGCTGGTCATCGCGCTGGGCTCCAAGGTGCAAACGGCATTGAAAGCCAGCGCCGATCTGGCAGCCACCGTGGTTGACCTGCGCTGGGCCAAACCCGTCGACTGGCCTGCCCTGCTGCCGCTGATTGAGGAACACGCCGCCTGGATGATTATTGAAGAAGGCAGCAAACTCGGCGGCATCGGCGCCAGCATGATTGCGCACACGACCGAATTGGGCCTGTTCAAACCGGTCAAACACATGGCGCTGCCCGACACGTTCATTGAGCACGGCACTCGTGGAGAATGCCTTGCCGATTGCGGACTTGACGAACGTAGTCTAAACAGTACGATGTCCGATTTTTTACGGCAGGTACTGCCCGCATGAACACCATCGCCTCAACAGCCGCACTTGAGCCAATTTTTGATCGCGTAAACAATCAGTTGGCCGCACCAAACGGGCAATTTTGCCTCACGGTCACCGCGGATTTCGCCGCCGCCCATCAATTGCACGGCTACGAGGGCAACTGCGCGCGATTACATGGCCATAACTGGAAGATCATCGTCGAAGTAACCGGCCAAAAGCTCGATGACGTCGGCATGGTCATCGATTTCAAGGCCATGAAAAAAGCCGCGCGGGAAGCAGCCAAGACACTGGATCACCAGTTTCTGAACCAGATCGAACCGTTTGACCGGATCAACCCGACCGCCGAACACATCGCCGTCTGGTTCTTTGTGGAGTTGAGCCGGATGCTCAACCAGCCCTACGCCCGCGTGAGTGCCATTACGGTATGGGAAAACGATTATTCCGCCGTCACCTACCGTGCCTGACCCAGATGTTATCCAAATCGGGTTCTTGACACGTTTGCTATCCTTTATCCCTTCGTCTTCACCTTACGAATCTGACAGGAATCTTCTCCCATGACCCAGAGCGCCATGCCTGATGTGCAATCTTCATTCGATCCACGCAATATCGAGATCGACCGTGTGGGCATCAAGGCCATCCGGCATCCGCTCACCGTGGTTGATGGCGATTATCGTCAAGCGACAATCGCAGAATGCGAACTGACCGTCGCTCTGCCTGCAGACAAGAAAGGCACGCACATGTCCCGGTTTGTCGCGCTGTTGAATGCCGAGCCGCTGGTTTTATCGCTGGCCACCCTGCCTGACTGGATACGCCGCATGGCCGAATTACTGCACGCGAACACCGCCGATGCGCACTTCAATATGCCGTTCTTCGTGGAAAAATCCGCGCCCGTCAGCGGCCAGAAAGCCCTGATGGACTATCAACTGAGCCTGAGCGGTCATCTGGACGCTCAAGGACAGGTTGAAACCCGGCTTGAACTCGTTGTACCCGTCACCAGCCTGTGCCCCTGTTCCAAGGAGATTTCAACTTATGGCGCGCACAACCAGCGCTCACATGTGACCGTCACGGCCTGCGTCACCGATGCGTCCCTGTCGATTGTCGATTTAATCGGCAAGATTGAAGATCAAGGCTCCTGCGCATTGTGGGGATTGCTCAAGCGACCTGATGAAAAGTTCATTACCGAATATGCCTTCGACCATCCCAAGTTCGTCGAAGACATGATCCGCGACGTGGCAGGCACCTTGGCTGATTACCCCGGCATCGCGGGCTATCGGGTCACCGTAGAAAACTTCGAGTCGATTCACAACCACTCGGCCTGGGCTGTGATCGATCGCCTAGGGAAGCGCTGATTTATTCAGTGCTTCCCGCTTGGGGCAGGATGCCCCAACACGAATAAAGACGTAAGTCTTTGATTCGTGGGAGCCAGCGCGGGCGTGTACCGCGATGAGCGAGCTGATTTGTTCCATGGATGGAATAAATCAGCATTTACCTAGGATCATAATTGCGGGCTTCTCGATAAATTTTCTGGCAGCCCCTGCGCCTTAGTCGCTGCATTTCGGCTAATGGCTACTCAACGCCCCCGGTTGCAGACGGCCACCGAACAGGTCGTTCGCGTTGGCGTCCAGTCGTTCCACGAGCGCGTCTACTTCCATCACAAACAATTTTGCAAGCACATCGAGCTGTTCGACAATGAAGGCAGGTTCATTCGCCTCGCCCCGGTGCGCATGTCCGGGCTGGTTCGGCGCATCGGATTCGAGCAACAATGCCTCGATGGGCAAAGCGCCTAACATGGCCCGCAATCGTGTGGCGCGCGGATGGGTGATTGCCGCGCCGACACCGATATAGAATCCCTGCTCGATCAACTGACGGGCCTGCTGCAACGAGCCGGTAAAACCATGCACGACGCCCCGAAGCGTGGGATGGCGCCGGATGACGGACAGCAACTTATCCGCGGATTTGCGTTCATGCAGAATCACCGGCAGCCTGTGCTGCAAGGCGATATCCACCTGCCCGAGAAAGAGTTCGGTCTGACGCGCCGCATCCGGCATCTTGGGCGCAAAATCCAGCCCGATTTCACCGATCGCCAGCACCCGGTCGCCTTCCTGTTCAATCCAGCGCGCTAAAGCCTTCAGCGCGGCGCTCGGTTCGAGCCGATCCGCCCACCAGGGATGCACGCCATACGCGAGACCAACCGAGACTCCGAGGTTACGAGCCATCTGCGCCACTTCGTTCTGTTTTCCCCACTGATCGGGTGCGACACCCACGCAAAGCAGGCCATCAACACCTGCCTGTCGCATACGCGCCACCACGTCGGCCAATGATCGTGATGCAACCAGATCTTCAAGGTGACAATGTGTATCGAACATCAAATACCAGTTTTGTTATCTATTGAAACCATCACACCGGCACCCTCCACACATTCGGCTCAATAAATCGAGTATTCTGCCGATGACAGAGAACAACCCTGTGATCCCTGAGCACTTGAAATGAGAGCACTGTTTTGAATCCAGCAACCCTGTTAGGCATTTTTGGCGGATTTGGCATTGTCATCGGTGCAATTTTCCTGTCATCGAACCATGTGTCGGACTACTTCAGCCCAACGAGCCTGTTCCTCGTGCTGGGCGGAACGATTGCGGCCACGCTGATCAGTTATCCGTTGCACGAAGTGTTGCGGGTTTTCCGCGTTTTCACGATTGTACTGCGCAACGAGCGTCTGTATACCGAGCGCGATATTGCAGAATTGGTCGATGTGGCCAAACTCAAGTTTCAGGGGCAGATCAACCGAGCAGATGAGAGGCTCACCAAAATCAACAATCCCTTCCTGAGAACCGGGATGCAGATGGTGCTGGACGGCGCATCGAATGAGGACATCATGACCCTGCTGCAATGGCGAATCGGCCGGATGCGCGCCCGCGAACGCGCCGAGGCGCAGATTTTTCGCACCATGGCCGCCTTCGCCCCCGCATTCGGCATGCTGGGCACCCTACTCGGGCTGATCAACATGCTCCATGCCATGGACGCCGCGCACTTCGCGGACATCGGCGTGAACATGGCACTGGCGCTGATCACAACGCTCTACGGCATTCTCCTCGCCAACATGATTTTCAAGCCCATTGCGCTCAAACTGGAACGCCGGACCGAGCAAAGGGTGATGGTCATGAACATGATGGTCGAAGGCGTGATGCTGATGCAGCAACAACGCTCCCCTGCGTTCATCCGCGAAACGCTGCAATCCTTCCTCGCACAGAGCGAAGATGAACTGCGCGAGGGAGCCAGCCAGCCCGGCAAACGTACGGGTTCGGTACGCGGCACACGCTAAGCGCAACAGCCATGAATAGCCAGAAGCCTCCGCCTGATGACACGCTGAACGATCAAGTGACTCAGAGCATCCAGTCGGAGATCGAACTCGCCGAAAAAACAGGCGTGTTTTCACGGCCATGGCACGAAGGTTGGGAAGAAGATGCCCATCTGATCGAAGATGACCAATCGTTCTGGTTGCTTACCATGGTCGATTTGATGACGCTGCTGCTGACGATGTTTGTCCTGCTCGCCGCCTACGCGTATCAGAGCAAGGACAATACCGTCACCATGGTTGCCAGCAGCGGCAGCACGCAGCAGGCACAAAAAGTGGATAAAACCCCCACGCCCCAGACCGGCCCGATGCCAACCACACAAATCTCGCCGGGAGAAACGCCGACCCAGGGCAATATTCCGCAGACTGGCAATGCGCTGATTGGCAAAGCGGGCACACAACCACCGATCAGTCCGAATGAACCCACGGCTAATCCGCCCGTGCCTGCCATGACGGACGAGTCCGTTCAGAATCAGGCCCGTGCCCTGTTCTCGGGCTTAGGCAAAGATGTCGATGTTTCTGTGGTCAAAGGGCGCATTAATCTTCGCGTTAAAGACAATATCCTCTTTTCCTCGGGCAATTCGGCGCTCTCGGCTGCCGGCATACAATTGCTCAAACGTTTGGCTGACCGCCTCAAGGCAGGCGATTATCCCATTGCCGTTCAGGGCCACACGGACAACGTGCCAATCCATACCCTGCAATTTCCCTCTAATTGGGAACTCTCCGCGGCGCGGGCGGCGGCTGTGGTACAAGCACTGATCGCCAGTGGCGTTCAACCGGAGCGGCTTTCGGCCATTGGCTTTGCCGACACGCACCCGATCGCCTCGAACGACACAGCCAGCGGCCGGGCGGAAAATCGCCGGGTCGATCTGGAATTACAACTGCCCGCCAGCATGCTGTCCAAAGTTTTAGCGGGAACCAAACCCGCATCCGCGGCCCAGCCTGCAAGTCAGCCATAAAAGCGAGCAAGGAAAACCCCATGATGCAGCAGACCGATCACCCCCCCGCCAGCACTACTTCCAATGAGGCTGCCTGGAAACTCCATCCGCAATTGCTGGCCGATTCCATACCGGTCACAGAACTGCCCACCTGCGCCATACGTCTGCTCGACGATGCCCGCTTCCCCTGGATTCTGTTGATCCCGCGTGTTGCCGGGCTCACACAATGGTTGGACATGCCACAGGACATCGCCCATCAGGTGCTCGATGAGGTGCACGAAGTCCAACAGGTATTGCAGCAAATATTTACCCCCATCCGCATCAACTTCGCCGCAATCGGCAATCGGGTGGACCAGTTACACATTCACTGCGTCGCCCGTTTCAGCAATGATGCTGCGTGGCCGGATGTTGTCTGGGGGCATGGCGCACGCCAACCCTACAATCCGCTTGATCGACTGACCCGGGCAAACGCAATCGCCGCTGGACTCAAAAGCCACTCTCGGCGACACTCTAGCAATTGAAGGAATGACTGAATAAACTGCTCGCACCGAGCCAATCGAAATTTGTGTTTCAGATTGATGCCATTTCCCTGACGACTGATCGTCACGCGGAAATAACGGCACCTGCCTGTGCCGCAGAACCTCTAGGAAAGGCCTGCACAAATGCAGAGATTCCCTAGGCTTTTCAGAGGTTTCTTGGTCGTAAAACCCATAAGGACAACCGGTTATGCGCATCGTGCCTTTATCGCTCCAATTTTTGATGTTTCTCGGCCTCCAGGTCGCCTTGAGCCTCGGTTTGGTTTTCTATCTCAACACACTCGCCAACAGTAACTTCCAGACGTTCCAGCGTGCGAGTTCGGGGTTTGTAGAATCCAGTAAAACCATCGAAACATTACGGAAATCATTCGCAGCCACCAGTGCCCAGATCGAGCAGATCACAAGCCAGTTTTCGGCGGGGCAGCGAGTAGACGTACGCGATCAGGTACTGGCTCTTCAGCAGGTTGCTGCGGCCATCCGCACCGATACCGCGTTGGCCGGTCTGCGGGGTGTCGCCGGTGCCCAGATCAATGCGCTGTCCAGAAGTATCGATCAGCAGGCACAAGCATTGATCAATGCCGCTGCGGCAACGGCATCTGCCACACCCGCCGAAGTCAAAGACATACAAAGTCAGCTCCGCAAGGAACGCAGTCGCATCATGGTGGACGATTTCGGTGCGTTGATCAGCGCCGCCAATCAGAATCTGGAAGATACCATGGCGCTGTTACGCGGTTCGACCGAATCGTTGAGCAGCCAGTACCAGACCCTGTTGATCCTGTTTATCGTGTTGCAGATCGCCCTGATGATGACGGCTCTGTGGTACTTCAACCACCAGATCAAGCAGTTGGCGGATATTACGGATCGACTGATCGATGGCGAGGCCACCGCTGCCCTGCCCCAGCAAAAACGTCACGATCAGATCGGTCGTCTGGCCCGAGCTGTCCAGCATTTTAGAACCACGCTGATCACCCTTTCCGATTCACGAGAGCAACTCAAAGCCATCCTGAAGAAACACGATCAGGAAACCCTGAGCCGTCGCAAGGCGGAAAAACAGCTCGCACTGACCGCTTCGGTGTTCGAAAACGTGCAGGAAGCCGTTCTCCTGACCGATATTTCAGGGCACGTGACCCGGGCCAACGCGGTGGCTCAGGAGATGCTGCACAGCACGGAGAAACAACTAGCGGCCAAACCCCTGCTCGAATTCCTGCTGGGACATGATGCCGCCGTGCTCGAACCGCTCTGGCGTCAGGTACTGGAACAGGGTTACTGGTCAGGCGAGGTGGAGTTCACCCCGGAAAATGCCCCCACCATCACAGCATTGATCTCGATCAAGCTCATGGGCGAAGCGCGTGAAGGCCGGGGCCATGTGATCTTCGTACTCAGCGATCACACTGAAATTCGGGCACGTGAAGCAAAAATGCGTTTCCTCGCCGAGCAGGACACGGTAACCGGGCTATACAACCGTCACTATTTCATGACACAGGGCGAAAAACGGATTGCGCAGCATCCAAATTCATCGTTCAGCATCGTTTTGATCGGTATCGATAATTTCCGCTCTATCAATGATGCATTGGGTCACCACGATGGCGATCAAGTCCTTGTCGAGATCGGGCGTGCCCTTGCTGCCCTGCTGCCCGCAAGCGCGGTACTGGCGCGTGTCGATGGTGATGAATTTGCCTTCTACTGGACGCCAAAAGATGAACAGAACCAGGAAGAAGAACTCCGCGCATTCGCCGAGCGTGCGCTGGCTGCGGCTCGCCAGCCTATGCATATCAACAGCTATCAGATCACGTTGAAAATCAGCGCGGGGACGAGCACCTATCCCAACGATGGCGACAATATCGAGGATCTGATCAAAACCAACGATATCGCCCTGTCGATGGCGAAGTCAGAAGGCGGTGATCGTCTCTATATGCACGGCGCACAGGCTCAAAACCTTGCGCGGCGACGGTTCATGCTGCAACAGGCTTTGGACAAGGCGCTGGGTAAACGCGAGTTGCGTCTGAGTTACCAGCCACAGGTTTCGCTGGCGAATGGTCAAATCTCCGGCTTCGAGGTTCTGATGCGCTGGCGTCATGGCGGCGAATGGGTTTCCCCGGCAGAATTCATTCCGCTCGCAGAAGAAACCGACACCATTGTGCGCATCACCGAATGGGCCTTCACCGAGGCCTGTAACCGGATTCGCGAGTGGCAGCGGCAAACACAGGATACATTTACGGTCTCGGTTAATTTACCGCCACGCCTGCTGTTAATCGATAAAATCAACGAGCGGCTGGTCAACATTGCAAAGCAGGCCGGCTTACCCCTTTCATCGATCACACTTGAGGTTACCGAGAGCAGCTTCGGCAGCGATCCGAGTCTGATGTCAGACCAATTGCATCGCTTGGCCATGCAAGGCTTCACGATCGCAATCGACGATTTCGGCACAGGCTATTCTTCGTTGGCCTATCTGAGCACGCTGCCCATTTCCAAGATCAAGATCGACAAGAAATTCGTGGATCTGATCAGCGAAGATGCCGAGTCGTGCAAACTCCTCAGATCCATTTTTGCAATGGCCGAATCACTGGAGCTGGATATCGTGGTCGAGGGCGTGGAGACTGTCGACCAATTGGTTCTGCTCAAGAAATTTGATGTGCGCATGGATATTCAGGGATTCGTTTTCGAACCGGCGCAAAACGAGGACTTCTGGGAAGGTTTGTTTCTGGAAGGCAAGCCCCATGTCTATGAAGTTCCGGATTTGCGATCACCCAAGCAGAAGGCTGCCCCGGAGGGCAACAATCCAGTTACATTCAATTAGCAATCCAATTCAACCGATATGGACACGGGGCGAATTTGTTCGTGTTGGGGCATCCTGCCCCAAGCGGGAAACACTGAATAAATCAGCGCTTTCCTAGTGCGCTTCGGCCCAACTTTTACCAACCCCCATACCCACCTCGATGGGCACATTCAATTTTGCAGCCCCTGTCATTTCTGCGCGGATGATCGGCTCGATCTCGGCAACATCAGACTCGGGCACCTCGAAGATCAATTCATCGTGCACCTGCAAAATCATCCGGGCTCGCCCGGGCACCACCAACAGCTTATGCAAGGCGATCATCGCTATCTTGATGATGTCCGCGGCCGTACCCTGCATCGGCGCGTTGATGGCGGTACGCTCGGCGTATTGGCGTCGCTGGCCATTGCGACTGTGAATCTCCGGCAAATACAGGCGGCGACCGAATACGGTTTCCACATAACCCATTTGACGCGCCTGTTGCCGCATCCGCTCCATGTACTTCGCCACCCCGGGATAGCGGGCAAAATACAGATCGATATAGGCCTGTGCCTCGCCACGTGAGACATCAAGCTGCTTGGCCAACCCGAAGGCGGACATGCCATAAATCAAACCAAAATTAATGGCTTTGGCCGCACGGCGCTGATTGTCCGACACCTCGGCTTCCTTGATGCCGAACACCTCCGCCGCCGTGGCACGGTGAATATCTTCTCCGGCGGCAAAGGCTGCGCACAGACGCTCATCCTCGGACAGATGCGCCATAATGCGCAATTCAATCTGCGAATAGTCTGCTGAAATGAGTTTATACCCCGGATCGGCGACAAATGCCTGCCTGATCCGCCGCCCTTCTTCACTGCGAATCGGGATGTTCTGCAGGTTCGGATTGGATGAAGAAAGCCGCCCGGTCGCGGTCACGGCTTGATGAAAGGCACTGTGTACCCGTCCGGTATGGGCATGGATGTCTTCGGGCAATCGGTCGATATAGGTTGATTTGAGCTTCGTGAGCCCGCGGTAATCGAGAATCAATGCGGGCAAGGGATGGCTACCTACCAGCTCGCCAAGCGCCTCTTCGTCGGTCGAAGGCTCGCCTTTTGGCGTTTTCTTGCCCACGGGCAGCTTGAGTTCATCGAACAACAATTCCTTGAGTTGTTTGGTCGATCCCAGATTGAATTCGCGCCCGGCCGCCTTGAACGCGGCCTGCTCCACCGCGGCAATCCGCGCACCGATGGCTTTGCCCTGAATTGCAAGCTCGTCCCGATCCACCCGCACCCCCGCGCGCTCCATGGCCACCAGAACTTCAATCAGCGGTTGCTCGATCTGCTCGTAAACAGAGCGCAAACCAGGCTCGGCGGAGAGTTTCGCCCAGAGGCACTGCTGCAATTGCCGGGTAACATCCGCATCCTCAGCCGCATAAGGGCCTGCCTGCTCAAGGTGAATCTCGGGGAAGCTCAGTGCCTTTGCGCCCTTACCGGCAATATCTTCGAACGTGATGGTCGAACGCCCAAGGTATTTTGCCGCCAGTGAATCCATGTCATGCCGTGTGGCGGTCGAATCCAGCACATAGGATTCGAGCATCGTGTCGAATTTCACGCCACGCAGCGTGATGCCATGATTGGCCAACATGTGAGTGTCGAACTTGGCGTTCTGCATCACCTTGATACGAGATGCGTCTTCGAGCCAGGGCTTGAGATCGGCCAGCACCGTGTCCCGATCCAGTTGCGCCGGTGCGCCGGGATAGTTGTGCGCCAGCGGCACATAAGCCGCGTGATTGTCTTCAATCGAAAACGAAACCCCGACGATCCGGCCATCGAACAAATCCAGTGCATCGGTTTCGGTATCGAAGGCCACCCATTGTGTTTTCTTGTCCACGTTTATGATTTGTTCCAGCCAACGCTGCCAGTCCGCGTCCGTCAGGATGGTTTCGTACATCGGCGGATCATTCAGAGCCAATTGCCCATCATCCGAAGAAGTTTGCTTGGCATCCTGCCCGGGTGCAGGATCGGAAGCCGGGTCCGAAGGCGCTGGTGAAAATTGTCTGCGTAGGGTATTGAGTCCGAACCGCTCCGCCAGCGCCAGAACCTTGTCGACATCCGGGGCCTGCACGGCAAGATCGCTCAAGGAAATGGGCAAGTCGCAATCGGTACGAATCGTCACCAGATCCCGGCCAATGGGCAGAAAATCACGGGCAGCCCGCAATGCCTCGCCCACCTTGCCCTTGATCTGATCGGCATGGGCCATCAGGTTATCCAGCGATTGCCATTCGTTGAGCCATTTGGCGGCTGTTTTCGGGCCGCATCCCGGCACACCGGGGATGTTGTCGACAGTATCGCCGACCAGCGTGAGGTAATCGATGAACTGAGCGGCGGTAATGCCGTATTTCGCCTCGATGGCCGCTTCATCCAGCACCGTGTTGCTCATGGTATTGACCAGACGAATACCCTCGGTCACCAACTGCGCGAAGTCCTTGTCGGCGGTCGCCACCAGCACCGATTCGCCTTTCTGCCGCGCCTGATGCATCAAGGTGCCGATCACGTCATCCGCTTCCACGCCCGGAACGCACAGCAACGGAAAACCCAGCGCACGCACCAGTTCATGCACCGGCTCGATCTGCACGCGCAGGTCGTCTGGCAAGGGTGGGCGCTGTGCTTTGTAGGCAGGATAGATCTTGTCGCGAAAGGTAGGACCGGGCGCATCGAACACCACGGCCATGCGCTCGGGATTTTCCTCTCGCCGAAGTTTCTGCAACATATTGATCACGCCGTGAATCGCACCCGTCGGCGTGCCATCCGGTGCCGTCAGAGGCGGCAGCGCATGAAAGGCGCGGAACAGGAACGAACTGCCATCCACCAGAATCAGCGGACTGGATGGTGCTGGCGAGGCGGGCTCGGCCACAGAGGCCACTTGCGAGGAAAAGAGATCATTCATGGTTGGTCATCGAAATTTGGCTTCAAGGTCGGTACTATGCCACATGCTCTTGGGCATAGGCTGCTGCCACGGGCGATTCGCCCGAGACGGCTCATTCAACCGGGCTAAAAAATAAACCACCAGATGACATCCACGCATGAGTCCAAAAATACCCAATCACCCCTCCCGCCTCGATAAGAGCGAACGACTGAGCCTCGAATCGTGGAAAATCTTCCAGATCATGGCCGAGTTCGTACAGGGCTATGAGACGCTGGCCAGCATCGAACCTGCGGTCACTATTTTCGGCTCCGCCCGATTTGCGCCCGATCATCCCCACTATCTGATGACCGTCGAAATCGCCCGGCTCCTCTCGGACGGCGGTTTTGCGGTTGTCTCCGGTGGCGGCCCCGGCATCATGGAGGCCGCGAACAAGGGTGCGAAGGAAGGTGGTGCGCCGAGTGTCGGTTTGAATATCACCCTGCCGCACGAGCAGCACGACAATCCTTATCAGGATATTTCCCTTCATTTTCAGCATTTTTTTGCGCGCAAGGTCATGTTCGTAAAATACGCCTCTGCCTATGTCGTCATGCCGGGTGGCTTCGGCACGCTGGATGAAATGGCGGAAATTCTCACCCTGGTACAAACCGGCAAGTCCCGCCGCATTCCCATCATTCTGGTGGGCACGGCGTTCTGGAGCGGCCTGCTGGATTGGTTCCGCCAGACACTGCTGCCCGAAGGCACCATCGGGGCGGATGATTTGGATCTGATGACCGTTTGTGATGAGCCACAAACCGTGGTCAATACCATTTTCGATTTCTACCGCAACCGAAATCTGGGCGCGACCGCCGAAGAACAGAAGAAACTGCTCGACCTGTAAGCGACGGAATAGGACGATTCACAGAAACCATTTTTCACATGGGCAGTTTTCGCATACGCTGCCCGCAAAACCAAGAGACCGTCGAACTCGACGCGTCAACGTCTCGCAAAGACCCCAGACCGGAACGAAAGACCATGTCGGTTTTCACCACAGTACACGAACATCAACTCACTCAATTCCTGACGCAATTCGATTGCGGTCGGCTCGTTTCCTTCGTGGGGATCGCGGCGGGTATCGAGAACACCAACTACTTCGTCACCACCGATCGGTACGCGCTGGTGCTGACGCTGTTCGAGCATCATCAACCGGATGAACTGCACTACTTCCTCGACCTGATGGCGTATCTGGCCGAACATGACATTCCGACCGCCCACCCGATGTGCAGCAAAAGCGGCTCCTATCTCGGCGAACTCAATGGTAAACCGGCAGCACTCGTCCGCCGCCTGACGGGCGGATCGCTGGAACACCCCAATACCGAAGAATGCCGCACGATGGGCACCGCGCTCGGACGGATGCATCGTACCAGCCCAGGTTTTGGCGGCTACCGCGCACCCGATCGGGCGTTGCCGTGGTTGCAACAAACCGGTGCAATCCTGGCGAAACATCTTGCCAAAGACATGGAAGGCGAAACCGTCGCCCTGCTTGAGGACGAGCTCAGCTTTCAGCAAAACCACCCGCGCGACCATCTGCCGCAAGGTGCCATTCATGCCGACCTGTTCCGGGATAATGCCCTGTTTGAAAACGGCCGTCTGACGGGCATCATCGACCTCTACTACGCCTGCAACGACGCCTTGGCCTACGATCTGGCCGTTACCGTCAACGACTGGTGTCGCAACGAGCAGGACGGGATTGATGAAACGCGCGCGCGCGCAATGCTGGCCGGTTACCAGGATGAACGCCCGCTCAATGATGACGAACGCGCCGCCTGGCCCGGACTGCTCCGTGCCGCCGCCATGCGTTTCTGGCTTTCGCGACTCAAGGATCAATGCTTCCCCCGCGAAGGCGAAATGACTTATCAGAAAGATCCCGAAGTCTTCCGTCGCCTGCTGATCACCCATCGGGCACAGGCAGACGCCACCCGCGCCTGGCTCAATGGCTGAATCGCTTCCGGTCGGTTCGCATCCTCTGTCGCCCATCATTCTGCACGGGCGAACCGGGGAACCGGTCATCATCGACCCACCGCTGGCGCTCGCCCCCATGGCCGGTGTGTCCGATCGCCCTTTTCGCCAGCTCTGTCGCGAATATGGCGCGGGGCTGGTCGTCACGGAAATGATGAGCGCCAAACCGGAACTACAATCCAGCACCAAAAGCCGCCTGCGACAAATCGACAGCAACGACATCGAACCCCGGGCGGTGCAACTCTTAGGCAATGATCCGTTTGAGCTGGCCGAAGCCGCCCGATTTGCGGTCGCGCAAGGCGCGCAACTGATCGATCTCAACCTCGGTTGCCCCGCCAAAAAGGTGTGCAAGAAAGCGGCAGGATCTGCACTCATGGCCGAGCCCGACACCGTCGCCCGTCTGCTGGACGCGCTGGTGGCCGCGGTCGATTGCCCGGTCAGCATGAAAATGCGTACCGGCCCCGACCGCAACTGGCGCAATGCCGTTGCGATCGCAAAAATCGCCGAAAATGCCGGTATATCCATGCTGTCGATCCACGGGCGCACCCGCGCAGACCGCTACGAAGGTGAAGCGGAATACGACACCATTGCCGAAGTGGTTGCCGCCGTCGACCTGCCCGTGTTTGCCAATGGCGACATCACCACACCGCAAAAAGCGCGGCAGGTAATCGCTCATACGGGCGCTGCGGGCATCATGGTCGGGCGAGGCGCATTCGGTCAGCCCTGGATTTTCTCTGCGCTGAAAGCAGAGCTCACCGGCCAGGCACTCCCCGGCGCACCAGATCGTGCCGAACGCTTTGCTGTCGTCCAAAAACAATTTGAAAAAATCTATCAACATTACGGCGACTCATTAGGAATTCGCATCACCCGGAAGCATCTGGGCTGGTATGCTGCGTCCCTTGATTTGGGTGAAGAAGATCGAGCTGTGTTCAACCGCTTCGAGCACCCACAACAGCAACGCCAATGGTTAGCGCGTCACGCTAACGGATAACCTCCCTTACCCGGCTGAACTAATCCGCTTATGAATGCAAAACCACCCACGGAAGAAATCCCCCTAGCCAACGGCCACTGGCAGTGTCTGAACACGGATGAAGCTCATGGCGACAACCCCGTTCAGCAAGCCGTGCGTGCAGCGCTTGATGCCTTGTGGGAAACGTTGGAAGGCGACCAGCCAAACAATCTCTATGACCTCGTCATCGCGCAGATCGAACGCCCCTTGCTGGAAACGGCGATGATGCGCTGCGATCAAAACCAGTCCCGCGCGGCCGAATGCCTTGGCATCAATCGCAGCACCCTGCGCAAGAAACTCAAACAGCATCAATTACTGCCTGGCGAAGGAATCTGAGACGAGAGCGATTTGACCCGACCCCTTTGCAAAAAGATAGGTCTCCCCCTTTGCAAAAGGGGGAACAAGGGGGATTTGCTGGCCTCGATTTACTGTGGTAAATCCCCCCTGCCCCCCTTTTCCAAAAGGGGGGGGGAAGGATGTGGCTTTTTAAAGGGGGGAGGAAGTAGCTTTGAAAAAGAGATGGACGAGAGGGATTTCATAGCGACGCGCTCAGCTGCAATTCCCCTGCGCCAATAACCGCCGGATAATCTCCCCGGCCACAATGTGACCGAAAATATTCGGCATGTAACTGATCGTGCCATTGACGGCTCTTGGGCGAATGCCGGTGTCGGTGGGTACATGCGGGGCTGGTTTGCTTGGCAGTTCAGTGGAGTACACGACCGGGATATCCAGTGTGCAATCGAGTCGACGAAGGCGCGTGCGCAGTACACGGGCAAGGCCACAACCCTGCACTTCGGCCAGTGTGCCAACCCGCACGGCACGCGGGTCGAGGCGGTTGCCAGCGCCCAGCGCCGTCATGGTCATAATGCCCCGTGCCCGGGCTTCGGCCAACAATACCGCCTTCACGCCAATCGAATCAATGCAGTCGGCAATCGCGTCCATGGGGTGCTGTTCCAGCAATTCGACCACGCCGGATTCTTGCAGGAAATAAGGCAAAGGCACGGTGGTGATGTCATTACGGATCGATGCGAAGCGCGCTACGGCGACCTTGGCCTTGCTTTCCCCGATCACCGCTTCGGTGGAGAGCATTTGCCGGTTGAGGTTCGAACGGCCGAATTTGTCGTGGTCCAGCAGGTACACCGTGCCCACACCGGCCCGCACCAGCGATTCGGCGCACGCGCCACCCACCCCACCCAACCCGGCGACCAGAACCCGTGCCTTGCGCAGCGTTTCCAATCCCCGCGCACCGATCAACAACTCGGTGCGCTCTTCCAATCGTTCCGACATCACTGGTTTTCCAAACAAAAGAAGATCATTATGCGCAAAATTCGCCCGCCTCGGCGACTAACAACTAGAATCAACAATCGTCATGGCTTTTATTGATGGTGTTGATTAAGCTTCACCCATGAATTTTTTTCGCTCAATATAGGCTCTTTATAGGACCTTGACTGCACAATGACCGCTCCCTCGACAAAAAACCAAGACCGGACAGAACCCGATGATCACGGGACCGTTCAGCCCCTTGTCGAGCAGATGGAACGCCAGCAGGCTTTGTTGCAATCCTTGCTTGGGCAGATCGACATCCTCATCTCTGCCGCCGACGAGCATGAGCTGCTGGATGTCGTTTGTACGCAATTATTAGCTTCCGGTTTGTTTGTCGGGGCCTGGCTCGGTCAGGCGGCATCACCCAAAGCAAATGATTTTACGGTGCTCGCGGCGGGCAGTAATGGGCAAACCATTCTGGATGGGCTTACCCAAGATCAACGATCGGCGTTGAGTTCATATCTCGCGAGCGCTCAATTTCAGGATCAAGTACTGATCGAGGAATCTGATCACACCGAGCTCACCGAAGCCTGGCGTCCGTTCGCGCCGGATGATGCACATCTGAGCATATTTTTCATTCCTGTCTTTCGCAATGAATTGCCCTGGGCCGTCCTGGTGGTGGTTCATAGTCACAATCAGGCTTTGGACCGTCTGGTGAGCGGCACCCTGATTCGCCTGGGCGAATTGATCGATACGGCTCTGGGCCAACTGGATTTGCGCAAACAGCTGAGCGAAGAATACGAACGCACCGCGTATCTGGCCTATCATGACGCGCTGACTTCGTTGGCGAACCGCCGTTTTCTCGACGAAGAGCTACCCAAGGCGATGGCACGCGCCGGGCGACATGACCAGTCACTCGCGGTCGTGATGCTGGATATCGATGATTTCAAACCAATCAACGACGAATATGGTCATGCCGTCGGCGATGAACTGCTCGTCTGCTTCGCCAAACGTTTACACAAAACCTTGCGGTCTTCGGATTTGGCCGTTCGCCAGGGCGGCGATGAATTTATTTTGCTCATTGAAGGCATCAACGCCAAAAATGAGCTGACACAGGGGCTTCAGCGCATTCAGGAAAGTCTGGACAAACCCTATGACCTGCCCGAAGGCAGAACCGGCGTCCGGTTCAGCATGGGAGTCACCGTGTTCCCGGAAGACAATTCCCCCCCCGATCTGTTGATTCGACATGCCGATGCGGCGCTGTATGCCAGCAAAGATCGTAAATACGAACGGGATAATCCCTGGGTGTTCTGGCACGAGCTGAGTAATAACGACCAACCCACTTCAGGCGAATTGTTTGATCGCACCCCGGCCTATGGAGCCGAAGCGGCCGCCTTGATCGGCAAAGTATCGGCTGAAATAACACAGTTGACCGAAGGCTTTGTGGATCGGTTTTACCGGGAACTGACTGCCGTAGATGGTGATTCGGCAAGAATCATCTCCTGGCTCAGCGCTGAGGAATATGAACATTTGCGTTCAAGGCAAACCGAGCATCTTGAATTTTTACTCTCGGCTGATCTCACCGAAAAAGCCCACCGCGACAGGGCGCGCAGGGTCGGCGAGATTCACGCCTTCATTGGCGTCTCGGCAAGCAGCCTTGTGCGCGCCATCACCGTGTATATGCATCAATTCGATGATGCCTCGCTTAAATTCCAGCTGGGCCGCAGGGATTTCAACAACTTAGAATCGATCATCACCAGCCGTCTGAGCGTCGAGCTCTCTGAAGAACTCGACGCAGAAGAACTGGTAAGCGCACAATTTCAGGCGGCGCTCAATCAAATCGATGCCTTGAGCAGAGGCAATACATCGTGGCAAAACTTCAACGAGCAACTGCTTGATATTCTCTGCGCGCTTCCGGCCATTAAAGCCGCCTGGATCGGCGCCCCGGATGAACAGGGTCAGTTCATCATTAATTTCGCCCACTACGAGGAAGAGCTCGAAAAGATGCTTGAAGCGTATCCTGACAGGATTGCGCCACCCAGCATTGTTACGCAGGAAACAGATAGGCGGGGATCGACAGGACTTGCCTTCGAAACCGGACAAATTCAACGCATCAATAACTTTGCAACCAGCCCCAGCGCCGAAAGATGGCGGGCCGTGGCACAACACACGGGCATTCGCAGTTCGGTGAGCATCCCTATTCTGGATGCACAACGCCGGACGGTCGCCGTGCTCACGCTCTACGGCGCGTATCCTGGCATGTTTGAAGCATCTCAGCGTGCATCCTTCAGCCATCAGCTTGGTTTTATCGTCAGCCAGACCTGGGGCCAGCTTGATCAGGATTCGAGCGCCAACGTCTCCATTCATGAAATCGACTTGTGGCGTGAAGCCCTTTATGGCGACGGCCTGCGCTTCGTCTACCAACCGATCATCGATCTGAACACCGGGCTACTCAAAAAAGTAGAGGCGCTCGCTCGACTGGATTTACCCGATGGCCGCACCATCATGCCCGGTCAGTTTATTTCCCGGCTCAATGAACGCCAGATCATCCACCTGTTCAAAAAAGGCCTTGAACTATGTTTACGCCAACTGAGCCTGTGGCATCAAAGCAAACACATGAACAGTGTGGGCTTGTCTCTTAATTTGCCCTTGGAAGCGTTACTGCATGAACAGTGTATTGCTTGGGTTCACGATGCGTTAACGCATGCCAATATACCGGCCAGCCATTTATGGCTTGAGGTATTGGAACACTCCGAAACGCTGGATCACGAGTTCATGTTTCAACAAATGCAAAAGTTGCATGAACTTGGTGTGCATCTGGCCATAGATGATCTGGGCGCAGGTTACAGCAGCCTGATCCGCATGAACAAGATGCCGTTTGATACCGCCAAGATCGACCAGGCGATTATCCGCTCGGCGTATGACGATCCGCCCCGGATCATCAAATTCATCGGCGCCTTGATTCGAATGACGCAACTGATTGATTTGGAAGTTGTCGCGGAAGGACTGGAGCACCCGGATCTCATCGAAGTCGCAAGAATACTTGGCGCCGAGCAGGGACAGGGCTATGGCATTGCTTTTCCCATGACACCTGTGCAACTCGAAAACTGGCTTAAAAACCACGGAGCCAATCAACCCAAGGGCTACCCAATAACACCCATGGGCGCCATGGCCGCGCACATACTGCTGACCGAAAATGCAACCCAAAAGTGTATCCATGTCCTGGATGGGAACGACCCTGTCGTGTGCCCGGTACATCAGTTTATCGAACAGAACGGTTTGATCGACAGCAAAATTGATCGTGCGCATCGAGCGATTCATACCACCAATCAAAAAAATCAGAAGCTCTATACGAAGCGAGTGAATAAGTTCCAAGCGCTGTTTAGCAGGTTGATCGTCGAGCCGCCCCCCAAAATCGACGAGGGAAAAACCTTGTCGAATGACACGCAATAATGGATGCCCCGCAAACACTCAACTGCCTGATCGTCGGTGGCGCGGTGCGTGATCGGCTGCTGGGTCGCCCCGTCCATGATCGGGATTGGGTGGTGCTGGGCAACACGCCCGAGTCGATGCGTGCGCAGGGTTTTTTGCCGGTGGGTAACGATTTTCCGGTTTTTTTACATCCAAAAACCCGTGAGGAATACGCCCTCGCGCGTACCGAGCGCAAATCCGGGCGCGGCCATCAAGGTTTCACCTTCCACGCCGCCCCCGACGTAACGCTCGAAGACGATCTGCAACGACGCGATTTAACCATCAATGCCATGGCGCAAACTGCCGATGGCACACTGATCGACCCGTTCGATTTCAAAAGTGATCTTGATGCCCGCATCTTGCGCCACATCGGCCCCGCCTTTGCCGAAGACCCCTTGCGCGTGCTGCGCGTCGCCCGCTTTGCCGCTCAACTGGCGCCCTTCGGCTTCACACTGGCACCCCAAACCCGTGACCTGATGCTGGCAATGACCGCCAATGGCGAGCTCAACGACCTGACCGCCGAACGGGTTTGGCAGGAAACCCAGAAGGCACTGGCCAGCCCCGCGCCCGCCCGTTACTTCGATATTCTGCGCGATGTCGGCGCGCTGGCCGTGCTGTTCCCGGAAGTCGACGCCCTGTTCGGCGTGCCGCAACCGGAGAAATACCACCCCGAAATCGACAGTGGCATCCACACCCTGCTGGCGCTGACCGCCGCCGCCAGACTAACCGAAGACGTCGGCATCCGCTTCGCCGTGCTGTGTCACGATCTGGGCAAGGCACTGACGCCACCGGAAGAATGGCCACGGCACATCGGCCATGAAGCCCGTGGCGTGGCCCCTGCCACCGCACTCTGCGAACGGTTACGCGTGCCCAAACCCATCAAGGAATTGGCGATTCTCGTCACCGCACAACACGGCCGGGTGCACACATCAATGGAAATGCGCCCGGCTACTCTGGTGGATCTGATCGAGTCACTCGATGGATTAAGACGACCAGAACGGATGGAAGCAGTGCTGCTGGCCTGCCACGCCGATGCGCGCGGGCGTTTGGGCTCGGAAAACTGCGCTTACCCGCAAGCCGACCGCGTCCGTGCAGCCGCTGAGGTGATCCGTTCTGTCTCACCACAAGCGTTTGTCGCTCAAGGACTGAAAGGGCTTGCCATCAAAAACGCCCTGCATCAGGCGCGGGTGCGTCTCTTGGCCGAGCAACTGCCGCGAGAAGCAGAGACGGATCAAAAAGCATCTGATTGAACCCCGCATGCCCAGCTAAGTGAGTATGATCCGGCATGCTTTGCATTCGCTGCGGGGGCTTGTGCCTGCTCCGCATTATCCAACGCCGTTCCTGACGGCGCTTGTCCCATCAAGGGAGATTGAGATCACGGCCTCACACCCTCACCCCGACCCTCGCCCATCAAGCGAGAGGGGGACACTTGGCTCACCCGCGTTGTGTGAAAGCGTGTCAGGAAAATGCTGCATGCCCATTTCGTCCCCTCTCCCCTTGTGGGAGAGGGTTAGTGTGAGGGGTTAAAACCAATCTCAACGCCTGACATGCCATCCTGCAAAACCAAGGATGGCCTGAGCGCCGTACTCAACCGTTCAGCAATTCCACCAAAGAAGGCTGCCCGTCGCGCCACCGAAGACGCAGCAGGCAGGCATATTCGGTATCGACATAATGCGTGGCGATCGGCTGGGCCTTGAGTGCCCAGACCGCGGCCACACGGATGACGACGGCATGGCCGATGATCAGGATTTTCCCGCCCGCTTCCCCGGCACTGGCGTGCTTCGCGAGTGCGGTGGTCACCCGTGAAAAGAAGGCATCCATGCCCTCTCCGCCCTCGGGCATTCTGTTGACGGGATCGGCCTTGTACGCCAGATAATCGGCCATGAATTCTTCTTTGACTTCACGGTGACTCAGACCTTCCCAGCGGCCGAACCCGCGCTCGCGCAGGTTGGCGTCGATTAGAAGCGGCAGCCCACGCTCGGCGGCAAGCGCTTCGGCAAATGCCCGGCAACGGATCAGCGGGGAAGAAACGATTTTCGTCCAGTTCGCCTTGCCCGCCGACTCCTGTGCCGCCACACGCTCGCGCATCTGCGCCCATCCCCGCTCACTTAACGGATCGTCGATCCGATCACCGCGATAACGTTTACCACCAACCGGTTCGCCGTGGCGCATGAGGTCAATTTCCACCCGCATCAATGCAACCAACCGGAAAGCGTGAGCATGGCAACGACACCCAAGCCGATCAAAAGCGCCCGCAGAACAAGTGCCGAGGCATTTTTGTACCAGCGGGACTGATCGGCCAGGCAAGCCTCACCCTCGGCACAATCATCCTCGCGCTCGAGCTCCAAAGCCGCGTGGCCCACTCGCCCGACCAAAGCGGCATTTTTTTGCGCCAGGGACGCCTCGTTTTCATCCCCGCCATTGATCCAGGCATCGAGTCCACGATTGAAACCACCCGCCAGCAACAACAGGACAGCATAGAGCCGAGCAACGGGCCAATCGAGCACGGCCTGCACCCGACCCGGCAGGTTCATCCCGCCCGATTCCGTTGACGTCGGCCGGGCCAGCCAATCGGAAAGTCGATAGAACACAGCGCCCGCCGGACCGAACACAACAAACCAGAACAACACGGCAAACCATTCCTGAAAACCAAGCGCGATGATCCGCTCGGCGAGTTGCTGGGTCGTGGCCGTTTCGGCATCCAGCGAGGTGCCTTCCGCCAGTTTGGCACGGCAGTGCGCTGCGCCCGCCTCGTCTTCATGCTCACAGGCTTCGTGCAGGGCTGTCACCTGTTGGTTTATCTGCCGTGGAGCCAGCAGGAGCAACAGTACGACGATTGAAATCAGCAGATAGAAGATCAGCCCGAAGGGCGAGCTCCCCAGCGATGACATGAGCCAGGCAATCAGCAATGGGAACACAATCCAGATCAGACCCAGTGTCAGAGGGGCACCGAGTGTTTTCGAAAGTCGATCGCGAATGCTCAATACCTGATTTTCGATGGCCCGGTCGGCCCGCATATCATCGAGCGTCGTCCAGAAGCGTTCCAGAACCATCACGACAATCAGGATCAACAGTTTCATAACGATGGCTCCGTGGGGAAAAATCAGGTTAAAAACGTGGCCTTGCCTGCATTCGGCCGTGCATCAGGCGACACTAAGACCATCCGGCAGCCGCCCGGCCAGATGGCCCCAGTTGAACGCCGGCCCCGGGTCTGTCTTGCGGCCCGGCGCGATTTGCTCGTGCCCGCGCACGTCGGCGAGATCAGGATAGCGCTGCTTCAATGCCACCAGCACTTCCAGCAACTGATCGTATTGCACCGAGGTGTAGCGGTCGGTATCCGTGCCTTCAAGCTCGATGCCGATCGAATAATCGTTGCAGCGCTCCCGGCCGTTGAATTCCGACTCCCCCGCGTGCCAGGCCCGGCGCGTGAATGGCACGAACTGGATCATCGAACCGTCCCGCCGGATAAACACATGTGCCGACACCTGAAGGTGGGCGATTTGTGCATAGTACGGGTGCTCATTCGGGTCCAGTGTTCCGGTGAACAACTGCTCAACGCCATCTCCGCCATACTCGCCCGGCGGCAGAGAAATACCGTGCACGACAACCAGCGAGATGGCCATGTTCGACGGCCGATCATCGCAAAAAGGGGAACGGACATAACGCACGCCGCTTAATGTTTCGGTTTTTGGATCAACGATCATAATTGCCTCCAGATGAATCCATTCAAAGACACTCGCATTTTAACGCTTGCCATTCTACATTGCCTGATCTTATGTACTGAGCCTCGCACCCGCTGCATGAAATCGGGCTGAGTGAAACCAGTAACAAAAAGCTCACTAAGGTCTGCACAAATGCAAAACTGTTCCAAATCCCCATCGTTTACAAAGAGCGAGGCGCAACTGTTCAAAAAGCTGCGGACACGCCCCCTTTGAAAAAGGGGGACAGGGGGGATTTGCCGAGTCATACCCACTGCCCTAGGTAAATGCTGATTTATTCCATCCATGGAATAAATCAGCTCGCTCATCGCGGTACACGCCCGCGATGGCTCTCACGAATCAAAGACTTACGTCATTGTTCGTGTTGGGGCATCCTGCCCCAAGCGGGAAGCACTGAATAAATCAGCGCTTCCCTAAAAACTCTGCTTGTATGCACACCCTCCCAAGCACCTGATAACTTTCCTGTTCTGGAGAACACCATGAATCTTGCGGGCGTGTATGCCTTGATCATGCTTTCAACCCTCTTCTGGGGCGCGAACTTCGTGCTGGCCGGATTTGTCCTCGGCGATATTTCTCCGCAATGGTCCGCTGCGTTACGCTTTGGTCTGGCTGCGCTGATCCTGCTGGGCGTGGCCCTCAGCCAGAAAGCCCCTTTGGCCGCGCTGATCCGTCAACACGGCGCCAGCTACCTCACGCTGGGCATTATCGGTGTGGCGGGGTTCAACCTGCTGTTCTTCTTCGCTCTGCAAACCACCAGTGCCGACAACGCAGCGCTGATCATGGCCACCAATCCCCTGCTGACCACCTTTCTGGCCTGGTTGATTCTCGGCGAGCATCCCGGCTGGCAACGCCTGATCGCCTTGCCGGTGGCGTTGCTGGGCGTCACGGTGGTAATTTCCGATGGCCATCTGGCTCACGTGCTTGATCTGCATATCGTTCTGGGTGACTGGCTGATGCTCGCCGCGAATCTGTGCTGGGCGTTTTACAATGTATTGAATCGCCGACTGATGCCCAAAACGGTCAGCCCGACCGTCAACACGGCACTGATCGTATCGGCGGGCGCGCTGGTTTTACTGGTCGTGGCCGGATTCAACCCGCAAGGGCTTCACCCGCTCTCGCTGCAAGCCGGCTTTGCCATGGCCGGGCTGGTCATTGGCGGCACCGTACTCGCCTACCTGCTCTGGAACACCGGCATCGCCCGTCTGGGCGCGGGCCGCACGGCCCTGTTCATGAACCTGATTCCGGTCTTCGCCATGCTGAGCGCCATCACCATCGGCACCTACCCCACGCCCATGCAGTTGCTGGGCGGCGCGATTGTGTTCAGTGGTTTGCTCATCAGCATGATCCCGTACCGGAAAAAACCGTCTGTCCTACTTGAAGCGGCCTGATCAATTCGGACAAAATCTTGCCAACCATCAAAGTCCAAGATCATAGGAGATCTGCCATGTCATCAGAACGAGTCGAACGCGGTATGGATATCTTGCGGCAGATCAACCCGCAATCGGCGCAGGCGCTTTTTTCCGAGCTGGAATCCATCGCCCCGGATCTGAGCCGCTTCGTCGCCGAATTTGCCTACGGCGACATCTATGCCCGCCCCGGCCTTGGCTTTCGCGAGCGCGAAATGATCACCGTGGCCGCCCTCACCGCTCAGGGCAATGCCGCACCGCAACTCAAATCGCATATCGTCGGCGCGTTGAATTCGGGCTGCACCGAACAGGAAATCATTGAAATCATGCTCCAGATGGCGGTGTACGCCGGATTTCCCGCCGCCATCAACGGCATCATGGCTGCCAAAGAGGTCTTCACGGCCCGAAAGGCACATGAAGCTGATCCCGGCTAAAATCTCTGGTTTACTGAGAACCTTGTCGCACTTGGCCTTGAGCGTGCTCAATCACCCCGTTCAAGGCGGCCACCACCGCTTGCTGGCGAACGGCTGCCCGATCACCATCGAACTGGAACCGGGTCGCCCACGCGTCGCTGCCCTCGCCCGGGGTTGATGAATCGGCCCGAAACCGCCACGCAATCCAGACCGTACCCACCGGCTTTTCCGCCGAGCCGCCACCCGGCCCCGCAATCCCGCTGATCGCCACCGAATAATGGGAAGAACTATTCGCCAACACACCGGCAGACATTGCCAGCACGCACGCCCGACTCACCGCGCCGAATCGCTCGAATACCGACTCCGGCACGCCAAGCAACCGGGTCTTGGCCGCATTGCTATAAGTCACAAAGCCACATTCGAACCAACCCGAGCTGCCCGCCACCTCGGTGATCGCCGCTGCCAAACCGCCGCCTGTGCAGGATTCGGCCACGCTGATCATCTGCTGGTTGGCCGCCAGCACAGCGCCCAATCGACCAGATAGGCGCAACAACTCGGCCATTGGGTTTTCCATCGACGAATCAAGACTCACGCCGCTCACCTCACTCTTCACGGTGTCATCACACCATCCACATAAAACCAGCGGCCCTGCTCCTTCACGAACCGGCTACATTCATTTAGGCGTTGCGCCTTGCCACCGCCCACACGCCAGCGCGCCACGAAACACACCACACCCCGCTCATCGGTCGCACCGCCCGCCTCGACCCTGTCGATTCGCAACCCCAGCCACTTCGTCGGTTCGTCCTGATCCAGATCAAGCGACGGGGGCCGCGTTGAGGTATGCCAACTCGCCAACAGATACGGCTCGTTGACCAGAAAAAACGCGGTATAGCGTGAACGCATCAACTGCTCGGCCGTCTCGGGCAAGGCGCCCTGATCGATAAAACGACCACAGCAAACCGCATACGCCTTGCCGGAACCGCAGGGGCAGGATGAGGGAAAGGATTGCTCAGCCATCGTTGCGCAATACCTTGCCCGCCAGCGTCGGTTCCTTGTCCGTTCGGGTTTCAAGTTTCAAATAACTCACCAGCCGCACGCTGCCCTCACGATGCAAGACTTCATGCACCTCCGCCACCGCAGCCAGAATCGCATTCATATCGCCCTCGATATTCGTGCCGGAAGCATGCGTCTCAACCAGGAAATCATGCGCCTTGAGCAACCCGACCACGCGGGTCACCTCATCACGCACCGACACCCCATGGCCAATGGGAATCACTTGTAGTTCGGCTGTGGCTTTCATGTCGGGGATTCTCCGAAATTTTGAATTCAAAAAGATATTATCGGGACTGCCCAGTTGTTCAGAAGAGCGAGCCAATTAGGCACCCTTGGCCTACCCCAACCAAGACACCACTCCATCGCATTCTAAATTCTAGAATTCAGAACGACAGACCCAACAGCGTGATAGACAGCCCACACACCAGCAGCACGGAGCCCACAGAGCCGCGCGTTAAGTCTGGGCATACGCCTTGGCTGCGACATTGCGGCAGCGTTGATCCAGTTGATGGACAATCTGTTGAATCAACTTATCAGGCAATGGTGTCTGACGGAGACTCGATAAAACCTTCTCTGGATTTTTCCCGTTAAGCACAGGCATTCCCTCTCGACTAGTTCGTTCGATAAACCAACCGGGTAGAGCCAATACAGGCCGAACGCCCACAGGCTCGCCCACTGCACTGGAAAGCCACTCCTGAAGCCATTTCGCTTGTCTTTCCGCCTGTTCCAATGGCTTCGTTTCCGTCCAGCCAGGAAATTCGAGTCGCTTACCGTCGTAACGCACCTTCCACGAATTATCCGTTTTCTGATCTGGTTTCGCCCGCCCTTTCGTCTCAACGGCAAAAACGCCATTAGGCCCCACGACAACATGATCGATATTGAATTTCTCGGCAGGCAGGTCATGAAAAACCCAATAACCGTGCCGAAGCAATTGGTTAAGCTCCTGCCCCACTGCCATTTCGGCCTCAAGACCTAACCGGTAATTCAATGCAGTACGCGCCAGTCGCAGAATTTGAACAACGCAATAGGCAATAACTCCACAACCGAGCAAAAAGTATATGAGCACAGAGAAAGCCGGCATCGACTTGTGGTTATAAAAACCGTACGACAGATAAAGAGAAAACAACAATGAGGGTGCGAAGAACGCGCCCAGAAGATACCCATCCATGTCCAATCTCATATCTTCGAGCTTTGCTTCGACTGATTGCCCCGGAGCCCGCAACAAATCACGCGTCAACGGTGTTCGTTTGCGTGTTGCCTTGCTCCGCTTCAACCAAAGATAAACGCTACCGAACACCGCTCCAAAGGGCAGAGCAAAAACCAAAAACGGCATTAACACCCATTCCACATCATGCTCCTTTGCCGCTTGGCCTGATCGGGTCTATTCACACCCGAATCAAATTGAATCCACTTCGATTAGTTCGCCGCCCACATCCCCCAAAATCTCCCGGAACTGTTCCAGTGCGGCTTCCAGGTCCTCCACGATTTCCGCGGCAATCACTTCGGGGGCGGGCAGGCTGTCTGAGTCGGATAGCGACTCATCCCGCAGCCAGAAGATATCCAGGCTTGCCTTGTCGCGGGCGATCAGCTCTTCATAGTCATAGGCGCGCCAGCGACCATCGGGGTTGTCCTCCGACCATGTTGGTTGGCGGTTGTGACGGTTTTCCGGGTGATAGCACGCCACGAACTCGTCCAAATCCTCCCGTTTCAGTGAATTGGTCTTGAGCGTGAAATGCATGTTGGTGCGCAGGTCGTAGATCCACAGCTTGCGGGTCCATGGAGTTTCACTGGCGGGCTTCTTGTCGAAAAACAATACATTCGCCTTCACGCCCTGGGCATAGAACAAACCGGTGGGTAGACGTAACAGGGTATGAACGTCGCAATCGTGCAGCAGTTTGCGGCGGATGGTCTCGCCTGCCCCGCCTTCGAACAGCACATTGTCCGGCAGCACCAGAGCGGCGCGGCCGTTCTGTTTCAACAACGTCTTCACATGCTGCACGAAGTTGAGTTGTTTGTTCGACGTAGTGGCCCAGAAGTCGTCGCGTTCGACCGTGTCGCGCTCCTTACTGACTTGCCCACCCTCGCCCACGATGGTCGTACTGCTCTTCTTGCCGAATGGCGGATTGGTCAACACTAGATCGAAGCGATCACCTGGATCGGCTGCCAACGAATCGCCGACCGCAATCGGCTCGAATTCCTGGCTGCCGATGCCGTGAAGCAGCATGTTCATCGCACACAGACGGGCGGTGGCCTGCACCAGCTCCCAACCCTTGAAACTCTCTCCGCGCAGTTTCTTTTTCTCCGCCGAAGTCATGTTGGGGTAATGCTTCACCACATAGTCGTGCGCCGCCAGCAGGAAGCCACCCGTGCCACAGGCCGGGTCGCTTACAGTCTCACCCGGCTTCGGCGCCATCACATCCACAATCGCCTGAATCAGCGGGCGCGGCGTGAAGTACTGACCCGCGCCAGACTTGGTGTCCTGCGCGTTTTTCTCCAGCAGACCTTCGTAGGCATCGCCCTTCACGTCGGCGCTCATCGACACCCAGGTTTCTTTGTCGATCAAATCAACGATCAACCGCCGCAACTTGGCCGGGTCCTGGAACTTGTTTTGCGACTTGGTAAAGATAAGTCCGAGCAAGCCCTTCTGCTTGCCCAGTTCTTCCAGTGTGTGACGATAGTGGTCGAACAACTCATCGCCATCCTTCTTCACCAAGCTGGGCCAGTCATAACCCGTAAGTACCGGGCTGGGTTGGTTATAAGGCGGGCGGCTGCGCTCGTCGGCCATCTTGAGAAACAGCAGATAAGTAAGCTGCTCGACGTAGTCGCCGTAGCTCATGCCGTCGTCGCGCAGCACGTTGCAGTAATTCCAGAGCTTCTGGACAATCGTTGCGGTATTCATGACGACTCCATAACCCGCTCATAGGTATGCACGGGTCTGAATTTATAACTAAGGGAGAACTGAATCGTTCAGAGCGTAGTGGCAGCGAAGGACAGAATGTCATCCTTGTTCGCAAAAGGCGTCACGATCACATGTTCACGCTGCAGATCGTCGACGATGCCCTCGAAAGCCCGTTCACGCGCATCGTTCGTCTTAGGCCCCTGCACTGCAAACAAAACTTGTTCTGGCAACAACGCGCGTTTGCGCAACTGACGGACACGCATAATCCATTGATCACCGTGCTCGATAATTTTGGTCGGCTGATCATGCGCCAAATGCAGCGGTTTAATGGCCTTGAGTGGCTGGTCATCGCGCTGCTCCACAAACGGGAACGCCACGTGATATTCCTCATCACCAATATCTACCCGTTCAAAACGCTCCACCAAGCTCGCTTGAGAAAGCAACTTGCGCAACCCGCGCTCCATAACCGTTTCCTTGTATTCGCGCGTAACAAAGTTTCGTTCGACATAATGACCGTACAGTTCATTCAACGCGGTAGGCAAGTCATCGGCTAATAAGGCTCGAGGCTCGCTGAACTTGATCACCGTCTCGCGTGGTCGGACGATCTCGGCGAAAAGATTTCGGGCAAAATCCACATCGTTGAATTTGAAGCGCTTATCAAAGCCATGCTGACGCAACAAGGCTGCCGCGCGTTCGAGTTCCTCACGAACATTCTTCATCGTGTTCTTGAACACCAGCGCATCCAACTGCTCGAAAAAATGCGTAACACGGGCGTGTTTCTGAACCATCAGCTTGAAGGCGAAATGACGTGCTGCCGGTGCTATCAGGACGATACCCACGTTGGCAAATTCACCTGTCTCCACAAAGGGCGTGAAGCGAACAATCGCGTATAGGCAGGGTATTTTCTTCATCTCAGGCTCCAAAACCCATTGTTCCGGCAACGCAGCAACATGCGCTTTACAGCATCAAAATCAAAACCGGTCGGTACTGTTTGCTCGTCGTCAACGAACAACCACTCGGGTGGAACAGTATTGCAGATGTCCGCCCAATCAGCCATCACCTGCATGAAACGATCTGCGTAAGCCTGTTGCATCACCCAGTCATGGAAAAGCGTATTGGACTGTACCCAGAATGCATGGACATCAATGAACTCATCATCCGTACAGGTGAGATCAAAAGCCTGATTGTGGTCAATCACGACCAGTGCTTCTTGCGAGACATCCCAGAACAGATTCGGGTTGCCACCCAAATCGCTCAAGGAGCGATCCGCATTGCGCACCCACCAGTCAAAAGCCAGCACGTCACGTTGCGTACCATCGGGCACATGGAATAGATGACTCTTCGAAAGTTCAACCACGGGCCGCTTGCACGAACCGAAGGCCAGCCCCACACCCAAATCGTCAACATCTTCCCGCATAGCGATGGAAAGCAATTCCTCGGGAACATGCACAAGCCGGAAAGGAGCAACCGGCAACCCAAGCCGTAACGCTAAATGCCCGGCGACCCACTCACAAATTTGACTGTGCCGGGTCGCACCGCGACCCTTGACGAAATAAACCTGATCATCCG
Organism: Halothiobacillus sp.; assembly: GCF_028710545.1. Lineage (GTDB taxonomy): Bacteria > Pseudomonadota > Gammaproteobacteria > Halothiobacillales > Halothiobacillaceae > Halothiobacillus. Next base: position 51,244 of record NZ_JAQTTX010000015.1, read on the forward strand.
CTCCACGGCAGATAAAGGGCCGAGTTACGCCCTGCTCGGAACGACCGATAATTTCGATAATCTCGACAATTTCCGTGCTCAAACCACACGCTCCCGTAAAACATCCGCTGACAACAAGTCACCGGAAAAAGCCCGGCTCAGGATGGACTGGCGCAGGCGTTCGGCGCGCTTGAGGTTGGCGTCCACTTGGGCCTCTGTTTCGCGCAGGAGGGAGAGGCGACGGTCGACTTCGGCGACGATTCTGTCCTGTTCTGTAATTGGTGGAATCGCAATTGCCGTCACTTTCAGCTTGTTAAGCGTGAGTCGGGTAATTGCGACACCAGCAATATTTGCGAGCATTCGGTCCCTGACAATTGTGCTGTTCAGATACGCAACTAAATAGTCAGGACTCACCAAAGGAAGAGCTCTAAATACGCCAACGCTAGAAAGGAGCGAAAAGGGTTCATCAAGTGTGTTTTTGGCGGTGAGCCCAGTGTTTACTCCGTCCTTGACGTATAAGACGTCATCTTTCCTGACGTCGCAGCGCGCATAGATCTCGTCGTGGGTTGCTTTGTCCACATAGGTAATGTCTTCTAAAGCCAGCCTGAATTCGCGCACGTTTTTGGACGTTATGTATTTGTACTCGCCGTGGGGATAGTTCTTAGGTGAGTGATGCGTGCCGTCTGTGATCTTCACGCAAGCTTGGTCTAGACTCGCCCACACCCACCCCTCCGGCAATTCGGGAAGATTGGTGGTGTCGGGAGCGGTGGGATCTTTGTATTTGCCCTTGCCTTGCCATTGGCTGCGGCGGGTTTCGAGGATGCGTTGCAGGAGTTGTTTGCCGGTCTCGTAGCTGCGGCCTTCGCGGCGGGCGCGTTCGGCTTCGGTTTCGACGAGGCGGCCTTCGACGGCGGCTTTGAGGACGGCGGCTTTGTAGCGCTTAAGGCTGGCCTTGACACGTTTGAGGTTGGCGACGGCTTCGTCGAGGCGGGAGAATTGTTTTTCGATTTCCGCGACGATGCGTTTTTGTTGGTCGAGGGGTGCTACTGGAATCGTACTCTGCTTCAGATAAGTCGTGGATACACGCTTTTGACCCACAGCCCCGGTCATGTACCGTTCCGCTTCACCACGAAATATCTGGCTCGAAACGTAGTAGTAAATGTACATTGCATCCATACCCGACTTGGGACGGAGAACGTGGAATTCGGTGGATCCGAATCCGTAGCCATTCACCAACTTGGGAACAACGGCCATCTTTCCGTTTTCCATGCAGGGCGTGATTTTTGCAAACAGCACGTCCCCTTCAAGGAAAGCAGTAAATCCCTTTTTCACCTCGCCCGCTGGGCGTGTTTCCTCGACGCGAATTGAGCCATCCGCAGCGCCGACAGCTGGCATCGGAACAAACGAAACCGGTAAGTCATCGGGTATCACGGCCTTATCGACACGCGGATTAACGTCGGCGATTTCTTCGATGGTCATAACCGGCCAATCACGTTTGCCTGTTGTTTCAAGTGCGTAGCCCGCGCGCGTCTCTTCGACTTTCATGCAGCCAAGTTCTCGTTCAATTGCTCAATAAGCGTATTCAACTCATCACCGAACAGTTGATGCAACCTGCCCGGTCCAACTTTGTCATTTCGACCAAAGGGAGAAATCTTGTTTTCAGGTCGCATCAGGATTCCTCCCTTTGGTCGGAATGACAGCCTTGTAAAGCCTTGTAAAGCCGCTTGTCGCGCGGTCGTTTCGGGTTGCGTCAGGGCTCCTCTCTTTGATAGGAATGACAGGGCAGGCCGAGGTCGCGCCGCAAGACTCTTATTCAATTGCTCAATAAGCGTATTCAACTCATCACCGAACAGTTGATGCACCCTGCTCAGCCCAACTTTGTCATTTCGACCAAAGGGAGAAATCTTGTTTTCAGGTTGCATCAGGATTCCTCCCTGTGGTCGGAATGACAGCCTTGTAAAGCCTTGTAAAGCCGCTTGTCGCGCGGTCGTTTCGGGTTGCGTCAGGGCTCCTCTCTTTGATAGGAATGACAGGGCAGGCCGAGGTCGCGCCGCAAGACTCTTATTCAATTGCTCAATAAGCGTATTCAACTCATCACCGAACAGTTGATGCACCCTGCTCAGCCCAACTTTGTCATTTCGACCAAAGGGAGAAATCTTGTTTTCAGGTTGCATCAGGATTCCTCCCTGTGGTCGGAATGACAGCCTTGTACAGCCTTGTAAAGCCGCTTGTCGCGCGGTCGTTTCGGGTTGCATCAGGATTCCTCCCTTTGGTCGGAATGACAGGGCAGGTCGAGGTCTTCGCCGAGGTCGCGCCATTCCGGATTAACCTGGATGACAAGAGCGTTCTTCTTTTCTCTCCGCCATTTCTTGATTTCCTTCTCGCGGGCAAGCGCAACATGAACTTCAGGTGTTTCTTCGAAATACACCAGTTTGTACACGTTATATTTCTCCGTGAAGCCTTTTACGACATGGGTTCGATGTTCATGAACCCGGCGCAAGAGGTCGTTGGTCATGCCGACGTACATCACTTTGTTGTTCCAGTTGGTAAGCAGGTAGACGAAATAGCGGTGTTCACGAGGCACGGGATTCCTCCCTAAGGTCGAAATGACATACGGGGGGCGATGACAACGTGTTCAAGCCGCCAAGCTCTCATTCAATTGATCGATCAGGCTATTCAGTTCATCGCCGAAGAGTAGATACACCTTGCCAAGTCCTCCATGTTGCGAGAACGGCGCATATTCAAAATCGTCCGGTTCGATGCCGAGGTTGGCAGCAATGTGATCGCGTATCATTTCCAGCCAACGCAACTGTTCCGAGTTAAATGGCTTACCGGCATTCTCCTGTGCAGCCAGCCATGTCTTGAAGTTGGCATCGACGCGTTCGGGGAACGGTATCAGTTCATTGTCCTGATGAATGGCGAAGCGCACGAGGGAAACCAGATCGGTGAGAATACGTTGGCCGCTGGCGCCCTTGACCTTGCTTTTTTCCAGCGCGGCGTAGGCCTGCCAGAGTTGGGATTCGTTCCACAGATACGGTGGCGCTTCGATGCGGTCGGCGAGGTCTTTCACGGCTTCGAAAGTGAGGCGCTGTTTGTAGGGCTGGCTGTAGAGGATATGCAAGGCGGTGATTTCGTCTTTGTTGTCGGCGATGAATTGCTCGAAGGATTGCACCAAGCCTTTGGCGCGGTCGAGTGCGGCGGCACTGAAACCGGCTTCGATGACCTGATCCTGACTGACGTGGTCGATGGTGATTTCGTTCTTGGCTTTGATGTCGAGAATGAGTTGGCGCAGCGCGGGATCACACAAGGGTTTGGCAGCCTGTATGCGATCCCGCCCCGCCGCACCTGAATGGGTATCGGGGTCGAGCGAAGCGACGAGTTGATGCGCCAAGTCCTTGAGACCAAAGCCACCGCTGGCGACGCGAATTTTGGCGTCGTCTTCGGCGCTGATGCGGTGTTCCATCCGCGCCAGACGACCGGCAATACTGGTGATGACATCGTCTTCGGTATTGCCGAACGCGACGGCTTGTAGCAAGCGCTCGAAGCTGACGCTGGGTTTTTTCTCCATCGGGCGGGCATCGGTCTTGTCCTGCTCGCACACGCCGACGGCATCGACAATCACGAAGTGATCCTTGGCTTTGGCGTCCGGCGTGACGGCCTTGAGGTCGTCGGGTTTGATGACGCGCACACCACGGCCCTTCATCTGTTCGAAGAAACCGCGCGACTTGACGGCGCGCATGAACATGACGATTTCCACCGGCTTGATGTCGGTGCCGGTGGCGATCATATCGACCGTAACCGCAATGCGTGGCATAGGGCTGTTACGAAATGCCTTGATGAGTTCCTTGGGCGTGGCACCGGTGGTGCGGTAGGTGATCTTCTGGGCGAAATCGTTGCCCTTGCCGAATTCCTCGCGCAGGATTTCGACGATGTTTTCGGCATGGTTATCGTCCTTGGCGAAGATGAGGGTTTTGGGTACCCAGTCGCCGCTTCGACCGGGGAAAATTTCGCTGAACAGCTTGTCGCGGAAGGTGCGCACGATGGTGCGAATCTGATCGGGCGTGACCACGGCGCGGTCGAGCTGGTTGGGATCGTAGGCGAAGTCGTCATCGAGTTCTTCCCAGCGGGTCTTGCGGGTTTCCCGATCACGTTTTTCCACGTAATAACCCGCTTCGACCTTACCGCCCTGTTCGGTAATGGCGGTTTTGATGCGGTAGACGTCGTAGTTGACGTTGACGCCGTCGGCCACGGCCATTTCGTGGTTGTATTCCATCACCAGATTCTGGTGGAAGAAACCGAACGTCTGTTTGCCGGGCGTCGCGGTGAGGCCGATGAGATAGGCATCGAAATATTCCAACACCTGCGCCCACAGGTTGTAGATGGAACGGTGGGCCTCGTCGGTGACGATGATGTCGAAGGTTTCAATAGGAATGCTCGGGTTGTATTCAATGGGCTCCGGGCTTCGCAGGAGACCGGCATACGGCGTTGCGGCGCTCGCGGCACTGCTCATTGACTCACCAGTCAACTCCGCTGCTCGCTCACCCCTCGCCTTGTCTGCCAGCCCCCTGCTGTGCCCGCCATTGGTAAGCAGATCACCCAGTTCATAAATCGCCAGGTCTTCCAGATCAGCTGGCAGGTCTTTCCCCTTGAGCATGGAGTACATGCGCTGGATGGTGCAGATGCAGACACGGGCGGTGGTGTCGATCTGGTTGCCCTGCAAGCGCTGGACGATGTATTCCTCACTGAACTTGAAGTTGTTGTAGGGCGAGACGTATTGCTGGAATTCTTTCAGGGTCTGATCGGCGAGATTGCCGCGATCGACCAGGAACAGAATGCGCCGCGCCCCGGCAAACTTGATCAAACGGTAGATGAAGGAAATCGAGGTAAATGTTTTGCCCGAACCGGTCGCCATCTGGATCAACGCACGTGGGCGGTTTTCCTTCAGCGATTGTTCGAGATTTCTGATCGCTTTGATCTGCGCGGGCCAGAGCCCATCTTCCACCAACGGCGGCATGGTTTGAAGCTTGCCAAGGAAGGTTGCGCCTTCAGCCATATAGCCTGCGGGGGCTTCCTGTACACTGTTTTGCGTCGTGCCCAACCATTCGGCGAGCAGCTCCGGCGTGTGAAAGGCGAATACCGACCGCGAGCGTGGCACCGGATCAAGACCGTTGGTAAAACGGGTTTCAACGCCAGTGGACTGATAGGAAAACGGTAACGGGTTGCCCCAACGCGGCAAGCCAGTTGGTAACCCTTGCGTGTACTTGGTCGATTGAGTTTCGACGCCGGTCAGGGTGACGCCTTCTTTTTTGGCTTCGATCACACCGGCTGCTTTTCCATCCACATACAGCAGATAGTCGGCAAAGCCTTGACCAGGCAAGGGAAATTCACGAATCGCTACGCCGCGCGCCGCATGGATATGAGCGGCGGCAGCGTCCTGCACGAGCCACCCCGCCGCATGCAGCAGCCGATCAATGCTTTCCCTGGCCTGTTGTTCCGGTTGAGTCATAACCTGACGTGATCTCTTGACTACGTTTCATGGCGACGTTGCGATGTGTCGCTGCATCATCGCATAAATGAGCAGACGTATAGCAGGGTTATCGAAAGCAAAACGGCATCAGATTGGCCGTGGGCACGCTCAATTCTGGGAATTTATTCACCGGTCACTCGGCTGTTGCACTTATCCCGATAATCCCGTGCTGATCTCGTACAATACCGGGCTTCAATTCGGATTAAGACGATTCCATTCGAACCAACTGCGAATACGAGTAGATACACCCCGTGACCGAAGTCGATCTCAGCCAACATACCCCGATGATGCAGCATTAGCACTTAAATTACTGTAATGCCATGTTTTATATGCATTTAAATCACCAGATGTCTAATACAAAACATGGAATTACCATCGAATAAGACCTCTGTGCAACAAGATTTCTATTTCGAGTTTTAGACAAGAAACCCTAGTTTTTTACACTCTAGTTGTGGCTAATGTTTTTCATCCCACTCCACCACACTGCCAGACTGGATGGCCGAAGCCAATCCAGCAAAATCAGGACGCACCACCTGCTCTTGCGTCACCTTTGCCACATAGCCGTTGGCAAACCCCTTGCTGAAGTTGCCGGTGTTGTAGGCCGAAATTGCGCGTCGGAGCGATTGCTGCCCTTGGCCAATGTCCTTTACTGCTTTTTGGTAAAAGCTCTGCAATATCTGTGCGCCTGCCTTGATGTTAGTGCAAGGATCAAATACCGCGTCCACACTCAGATTCAACGAGGTTAGGTTTTTTACATTAACCTGCATCAAACCCATGTCGATGTTGTAACCCATCCCGATTAGTCGGTTCGCTTCTTTGATGGCTTCAGCCTGATTCGCAGGCTGGCGTGGTAAAACATAATCCCCATTGATACCAATCCGCCACGGATTACCACCCGATTCGACCCGCACAATGGCAGCGAGGGTTTGCGGTGCCACATTGGGTCCGCATTGAGCGTAAAGAGCCGCCAAGTCCATGGTTTCTCCCTAATAGTTAATGGCCGTAACAACGGGCACGCCAAAAAGGCGTCCCCAGGCGTGGACAGCCTTGATTTGAATTTCTGGCAAATGGGTTT
>NZ_JAQTTX010000059.1:0-9928 GCF_028710545.1 Halothiobacillus sp.
GTGCCGCCCGGGGTCTTTACAACCATGGTAGCCAATGGCCAGACGCCATCATCCTGGCCCAGTTGCACAAACTGCAATGGTTGCGTGAGCACGAAGTCCAACCGGTTTTCCCGCACGGCGGCGGCAAGTTCGGACAGGAACATCGGCACTATACGGAAGGCATAGCCGGGATTTTTCTCGCGCAGATAAGCGGCTGTGGGGCCCCAGCGGTGAACCGTGTCTGTTTTCCCCTGATAGGCCAATACGCCGATTTCAACTACCTTGTCGGTCGTTTGGGTTGGTTCTGACGCCTGAACGCCAGCACCTGACGAGATAAACAGGAACAGCGAGAGCAACAGAAAAAAGCACTTTCCCAGACGCAATGAACGGCCTTTAGGCTGGAGTCCATCGTTCGCTTTCGTTTCAAAGAGTGCTTGTTGCGTCACTGGCTCATCCTGGGCTATCACGAAACAACGCCTGTCTATCCGAAAATCAGACACTCAGCTGCGATTCGAGCGGAGGCAACAGAAAATACCTCAAAACTTTCGGCCGGCCTGGGCGGCGATACGCAGACGCAGGGCATTGAGCTTGATAAAGCCCGCCGCGTCACGCTGATCGTAGGCACCGGCATCGTCTTCAAAGGTGGCAATGGACGGATCGAACAAGGTGTCATCCGAACGACGCCCCAGCACCTGCACGTTACCTTTGTACAGACGCAAACGCACGTCGCCATTCACATAAACTTGGGACGCGTCAATCGCCGCTTGCAGCATGACGCGCTCAGGCGACCACCAGTAGCCGTTGTAAATCATTTCGGCGTAACGCGGCATGAGTTCATCCTTGAGATGGGCGACACCGCGATCCAGCGTAATGGATTCCAGTGCCCGACGCGCCTTGAGGACAATCGTTCCACCCGGCGTTTCATAGCAGCCACGGGATTTCATGCCCACGTAGCGGTTTTCCACCAGATCGAGGCGGCCGACACCATTCGCTCCACCGAGCTTGTTCAGTTTTGCCCACAGGGTGGCTGGAGACAGGGCCTCGCCATTGATGGCAACCGGATCGCCCTTGACAAAGGTCAGCACGAATTCCTCGCCTTGCTCCGGCGCCGCTTCGGGAGATACGGACCAGCGCCACATGCTTTCCTCAGGCGTCCACCATGGATCTTCCAGATTGCCGCCTTCGTAGGAAATATGCAGCAGGTTGGCATCCATTGAATAAGGCGACTTCTTGCCCGCGGCGGCGAAATCCACCGGAATATCATGGGTCTTGGCATAGGCCATCAGCTTTTCGCGCGAGAGCAGATCCCACTCGCGCCAAGGCGCAATTACCTTGATACCGGGTTTGAGGGCATAGGCGCCCAGCTCGAACCGCACCTGATCGTTCCCCTTGCCGGTTGCGCCATGGGCAATGGCATCGGCACCGGTTTGATTGGCGATATCGACCAGGCGTTTGGCGATCAACGGACGCGCTATCGAGGTACCCAGAAGGTATTCGCCTTCGTAAACCGCATTGGCGCGGAACATCGGGAATACGTAGTCACGGATGAATTCTTCACGCAAATCTTCAATAAAAATCTGCTTGACGCCCATTTTCTGCGCCTTGATGCGCGCAGGCTCCAGTTCATCGCCCTGCCCCAGATCGGCCGTGAAAGTCACCACTTCACAGCCGTAGGTGTCTTCAAGCCACTTGAGAATGACTGAGGTATCAAGGCCACCGGAATAGGCCAGCACTACTTTTTTGAATTCGGTTTGTGTCGTCATTACGTTTCAGGAACCTGTCGTTAAAAATGCAAAATTATAAAAAGCAAAACCCAAAGCCGGATCTGGCCTACACGCCAGAATCAGACTGGAAAAAAATCAACGCCATGCAACTAATAATCGGCACGCTCCGCACATCTCATATCGAGGTTTGCGAAGCGATTGTGAAGGGTTCAGCATGACGAGATGCTGGATTGGATTTATTCCATCTGTTCGTTGATTTTGCTCAATACCGCGTAACGGTCATCGGGCAACGTACCACCAGTCACACTGATTTTAGACACGTCGATGCGCGTTGAACCGTCTTTCTGCGGCAACACTTTCAAAGTGAGCTGCATACTCATCTTCTGCTTCATATCCACCTTCGCACCGCGAATGGCGCCATCGGCATAGAACGATTGCGGGTAAGGGTGTGTGACCGTGATTTCACCGTCTTTCTGATTGCTCTTGACCGGGTTGAAGCCCAAGCGATCCAAGGCCAATCCCAAACGGTTCCATACCTGCGGATAGGCCTGACTAACGATCAGATAACGCTCGTCCTTATCTTTATTGAAGATGATTTTCGAACGCGGCGCGAAACTCGCCGCCATCAGGGCACGAGATTCTGCTTCGGTCTTGCCCGAGAGGTAGGCCGTCAAACGTGCGAGCATATCAGCCGTCAGCGTCGGGTCGGATTTGGCATTCGCATATTTGAATGAAGATTCGTCGTCTCCAGGGAAGTATGGCTTCTCGCCCGTCAACTCCATTTTCTGACTGGTCACGAACACGAGCGTCTGGTTCCTGTTCTCGCCATTTTCGATGCGGATACGCACTTTCTGGATGTGATCCGGCTTGAAGAACGTGTCTTTGGCGAGTTTCAGGAAGCTCATCAGGTTGAAACCGTTTTGATCGGCAGACTGTGTACCTGTCCAATCGGTTTCGATCAACCCCACACCCGGCTCGACTTTCTTGACGATATAACCCTCATCCTGCAAGAAATTTTGCAGTTTCGGCCATACGGCATCCGGCTTGGCATTTACCTCAAGGTAGCGTGAATCCGGGCCGCCCATGACCTTGACTCCAGTACCGGAAACCAGCACACCACTGCCTTCGGTTCGTGCTGCGGCTTGTGCCGCTCGTGCCGAAGCAATCTCGGGAACAGCCAATTCAGCGCGCGGACTTGGTGGCGTGAAGGCCGGCGGCACATCCAGCTTGGCGGCCCTGTTCACCGGTTGGTCAGAAGAAATAAACGGGATGTAGGAGCAGCCCGTCAGAGTGCTTGCGCCCAGAACCATTCCGGCCAGGATAGTAAGTTTGAATCGCGCGGCTGAAGGGGCGTTGAATGTCATGAAAAAAACTCGCGATGATAAGGAAGTAAATTTTGAGGCCATAAGGTAACCGATTCGATCACAACTTTTCTCATTTTCCAATGAGGGGCACATAAAAAAAGCGGCACAAACTGGTAACCGCTGTACTGCTGATGTCCTATGAACAACCTTCAGTGGCAATGCCAGCCGAATTCAGCGCAGCACAAACCTGAGGAATGAACTCCGGCGTCAAGGGCAACAAAGGCAGGCGGAGCGCATGAGTAGCCAAGCCCATCGCTGCAACGGCCCACTTCACCGGGATCGGATTGGGCTGGCAGAACAGTTCGCGGTGAAGGGAGGCCAGACGGGCATCAACGGCCAGTGCTTCGTCTTCATCACCACGCAACGCCGCCGATGTCATTTGATGCATCAAGGCCGGTGCCACGTTTGCCGTTACGGAAATGGTGCCCTGCCCGCCCGACAAAATCGTTTTGCATCCCAGACCGTCATCACCGCTGTACACGGCAAACCCTTCCGGCGCGCCCGCAATCAACGCCTGGATGCGCTCCAGGGATCCACTGGCTTCCTTCGTACCGATTATTCGAGGGTGCGCGCTCAAGGCCAGCGTGGTTTCTGTCGTCATGTCCACTGCGGTTCGGCCGGGCACGTTGTACAGGATCATGGGGAGGTCAACCGCATCGGCGATGGCCGTATAGTGGGCGATCAAGCCGGCTTGCGTGGGGCGATTGTAATAAGGCGTGACCGAAAGGTGCGCGACGGCACCGGCTTTTTTGGCGGCTTCGGTCAATTCGATGGCTTCACGGGTATTGTTGGCGCCCGTACCGGCGATGACCGGAATACGGCCCGCTGCCGCACGCACGGTCGCTTCGATGACGGCCACATGCTCATCGAAACCCAGCGTGGCGGACTCACCCGTCGTACCGACCGATACGATCGCGTCCGTACCTTGTTCGATATGAAACTCGACCAGCCGAGTCAATGCCGGGTAATCCACGGCCCCGGTGTCCGTCATCGGAGTGACCAGTGCCACCAGACTGCCCGTGATCTGTTGCGTCGCCATATACCGCCTTTATAGAAAAAGATTTGTTATAACTAAGTGAAGCTTTAACCCGCCATACTACCGATTGGCCGGGGTAACTGACAAGCAATCTGCGGTCAACCCTGCGAATCTTCGCCCAGCCGGGCCTGAACAATGTCGTACGCTTCGTTGCGTTTCATCGGCGTCAATTTGGTCAATATGCGGGCGATCATGCTGGCAGGCGCCTTTTCGGCCAGCAAAACAGTAAGCAATTGCTCGATAGCCACGCCCGATGCTTCGGCGGAAGTTTCCACAGGCGCAGCCCCTTCGACCAGCACCACAAACTCACCACGTTCCGGGATTTCGCCCGATTGCACGGCGGCGGCCAGATAACCCAGGTCACCGGAAACCAGCGTTTCGAACCGTTTGGTCAGCTCCCGGCCCACAACGGCGCGGCGTGCCTCGCCAAGATGCGCCCGCACGGCCTCCAGCATGGCGCGTATCCGATGCGGAGCTTCATAGAAAATCAGCGTCGCCGGCTGGGCAGCCAAAACCTGTAAACGGGCGGCGCGCGACTGCGCCTTGGCAGGTAAAAATCCTTCGAACCAGAAATGCGTGCTGTCGAGCCCGGAAGCCGACAACGCCGCAATCGCCGCACACGCGCCGGGAATGGGGCTCACGCGATGCCCCATATCGACCAGTCGCCGCACCAGCAGGCTCCCCGGGTCACTGATGGCAGGCGTGCCCGCATCGCTGATCAAGGCGACCGACTGCCCTTCAGAAAGCCATTCGGCCACCGTCGCCACGCGGGATGCTTCATTGTGTTCGTGTAACGCCACCACACGCTGGCGAACGCCGAAATGGTCCAACAGCTTGCGCGCATGGCGCGTATCCTCGCAGGCGATAACCTGTACGCCCTTGAGCACGGCAACCGCCCGTGGGCTCATATCGGCCAGATTGCCAATCGGTGTCGCCACAAGGTACAACACGCCCGGTTCAACCCAGCGGGTGGGCGTCAGGCCACCATCGACGCCCTCCGTTTCATCCGATAATGGCGAGGTTGGCGCGGCATGGGCACAACAGGTGTCCGCAGAGGAAGCGTCCATCGGCATCATCATGACTTGCTACTCAAAATTAATTTAATCATCATACCGTCCATCGCCACTAGTGTACTGTTTCACTCTTGGAGGTGCTTTCAGAGCTCTCCGAATGTGCCTCCAAGAATGAAACAGTACACTGGAAATCTCATGGCAACTGCGCCATTCCCATAACGAGAGCTACTCAATTGCCATGCTTGCCCCTATCAGAGATTTGATTAAAGATTTGAGCGCCTTCCTCCGACAAGTTGCATATTTCCGTCACATAACGAAGGCAGGCTTCGCGCTCCTGCTCGCGCTCGGCCTGCTCTCCGGCTGCGCTCAGAATCCCTATACCTCCACCACAGCGCAATCCGGCCCGCTGACTGCGCTAAACCAGGCGCTTGCCAGCCAGGATCCAAAACAGATTGCCCCCGCCCAGATGCAATATGCCGCCACGCTCAAGGGCCCAGCCCGGGCAGACATGCAGATGCGCGCGCTGGAAACGGCCATTGACGCCGAAGCGTTCACGCTCGCAAACACCCTTTATGCACAGGCAAATACGCAAGCGCTCTGGCCTGCCGTGTCCGCACGGCGCGCCCAACTGCTTACCGGTTTCGAACAATGGCAACAAGGCGCCATTTCCAAGGCATATGATACGGTCAACAATCTGCCGATCCCGCTGACTGCGGATGAAGCGAAACGTCGCCTGATCCTGCTGGCCGCCATTGATGAAGCCGAAAAACGCCCCATCGATGCGGCACGTCAACGCTCGGCACTGAACGAATTACTGACGGGTTCAGCCGCGGATAGCAACCGCGCAAAACTCTGGAATGACCTTTCTTCGGCAGACATCAATCAACTCTCGGATGCAGCGAAACAGGCAACCAATGCCAATTTTGCCGACTGGATCGGCCTTGCTCTGGTGTACCGCACACGCCCCGGCGAACTGAACACCTGGATCAACAATCACCCGAATCATCCTGCGGTCACCTCCGGCTTCACTACCCTGCTCCTTGGCCGATCGGACACTGCAGCTACCATTCCATTGCCGACCGGTCAGGGGCCAGTCATTGTTCTGGTACCTCTATCCGGTGATTACCAGCCTGTTGGCCAGGCCATCAGCGATGGCATCAATTTCGCCCATGACCGTCTTGGAATGGCAAGTGATCGCAGCGTTCAGATTCAGGACAGCGGCAGCACACTGGCCTCCTTTACCCAGGCATTGACGGCGGCGCTGGCAGCCAATCCTTCAGTGATTATCGGCCCGCTGCTCAAGGAACAAATTCCGGCGCTGGCCAACCTGCCTGCCAATGCACCACCGGTCATTGCCTTGAACACACCTGCCGAGGGCACCAGCCTGCCTGCCGGTGTCGTGAGCTATTCCCTGTCGCCCGGTGCCGATGCCCGCGCCGCCGCCGATCAAATGATTCACGATCAGAAGATGACAGCGCTGGTTTATTGTGCCGACAACAGCCTCGGTCACCGCATCTATGATGCCTTCACCCGCGAATACACCCTGCTCGGTGGACAGATCCTCGACAGCGCCTTCTTCGATCCAAACGCTACCGATTTCTCCAGCCAGCTCCGTCGGCTACTGGAAGTCACCTCTTCCAGAAATGGCCCGTTCCAACCCAGGATTCGACAAGATGCACAGGGAATATTCCTCGGTGCCACCAGCCAGCAGGCACGGATGATCGTGCCGCAACTCGATTATTTCGGCGCCGACCAGCTTCCAAGGTACAGCGTAGGAATGGTGTACAGCGGCACACCAAACCCGCTTGCCGATCAGGATAAAAGTGGCCTCGTGATTCCGGTCGAACCGGTACTGCTCGCCGCCAACGAGGGACCAAACGGCCCCATGCGCCCCAATTACGAACGCGCCAGCCTCTCGCAACTCCCGCGTCTATTCGCGTTTGGCGCCGATGCCCTGATGATTGCCGCCAACTTGCAGCCCTTACTTGCGCATCAGGTCATCAATGGGCTCACCGGCCAGTTGAGTCTGTCCCTGACCGGAGAAATTGAACGCAAACCGGCCTGGGGACAATTCCGGCAAGGCCTGCTGCAACCGATGGACGGCACGGACAGTGGCTATATCCCAAGCACTGTTGTCGATTACAGCAGCAAACAGGCAGAGGGCAACCCGACGGTTGCTCTGCCGCCGGAAAACAGCACCACGCCCGACAGTGGTGACGGCACCGCCACAGATACCCAACCGGCGGGCTCGGAACCCAACGATTCGGGTACCGCTAAAACCGTGCCGACATTCACGGATGGCGGTGGCATGGCGCCACCACCGGCAAGCGTAGCGCCCACAAATGATACTGCCCCGATGGCTAACTAATGGGCTCAGCAACCGGCTCGGCAAATTGATTCCGATGCGCGGCACGGATGCAGAGTTGCCGAACGCTAAAGCACAAACCACGCTGGCACGAGGTCACCATGCCGAGACCGTGGCAGCGGAATATCTTTCACGACAAGGACTCAAGCTGATTGACCGGAATGTCCGCGCAGGACGTGGGGAAATCGACCTGATCATGCAGGATGGCGCAACCCTTGTATTTGTCGAAGTACGTGCCCGCAAGGCGGGCGCCTGGGTATCGGCGGCGGAAAGCGTATCGTTTGCCAAACGCAAAAAAATCATCGAAACCGCAGAACGCCTGCTCAATGAAAAACCCGCCTGGCGCAACAGCCCGTGCCGCTTTGATGTGGTTGCGATCGGGCTTCCTTCCGAGTCCTCTGCCGAACCTCATTCAAGCCAGACTGAAGTAAACTGGATACAAGATGCTTTTCAGGCCGAATAATAGCCCGGCCGGATAACACCGCTGCCGCAAGCGCAAGCATAATCCAGTCCCAACGCACACTCGCATGAGAAATCACCATGCTCGATCTCGTACATAACCGACTGCAACAAACGCTATCGCAACTCGATGCGGTTCTTTCCCCGCAGACCGAACCGCTCCTGCAGGCGGCGGGTGCGATGCTCCATGCCGTCCTCAACGGCCAGAAGATTCTCGTCTGTGGCGCGCGGGAACGCTCGCAACTGGCCGCACATTTTGCCCGGCTGATGGTCGGGCAATTCGAGCATGATCGACCCGGCCTGCCGGTTATTTCATTGCAGGAATTTCCGGGCGGTCACGAGCCTTATGCCAAACCGATTCGCGCCCTTGGCACGCATAACGACATTCTGTTTGCGATTGCGCGGCGCGGCACCGAGGGCTTGCAACCCGCCTTGAATGCCGCACGGGAACGTGGCATGACGATCGTCCTGCTCACCTGTGGCGTCGCCGAACAACTGATGCCGGAGATGCAGACCAGCGACTCATTACTGTGCCTTGCCTCGGACTCCGAACGGCTGGTCCATGAAGCCCAGCTCATCATCCTGCACACCCTGTGCGACCTGATCGACCGCCAACTGCTCGGTATTACGGAATGAGCACAGCGAACAACGCCAGCTCGCTGCTCGCCGCAGACATACAGCCTCTTTATCAAGCGCTCGCTATCGAGCTCCCCGCCGACCGCCTGAGTTTCGAACCGGCCACCTGCTGGGCGTATGGCATGGATAACAGCCGCCTGCATCATGCGGCGCAACTGGTGGTCTTTCCCGATCATCACGATGAAGTCGTCACCCTCGTTCGTCTCGCCCGCCAGCATCGGATTCCCATCACCCCCAGAGGCAGGGGCACGGGCACGGCGGGCGGCAGTGTGCCATTGCACGGCGGTGTCGTGGTCGTGATGGATCGAATGAACCGGGTACTCGAATTTCGCCCGGAAGATCGTCTGATCCGCGTGCAGGCCGGCATCATCAATGCCGAGGTTCAGCGCATTGTCGCTGAGGCAGGGTTTTTCTGGCCCCCCGACCCGACCAGCAACGCGCTATGCACCATCGGCGGCAATCTCGGCTGCAATGCAGCGGGCCCCCATGCCGTGAAATACGGCACGACTCGTGAAAACGTACTGGGCCTGACTGCCGTCGCCGGTACGGGCGATACGGTCAAGGCGGGCACGCAAACCACCAAGGGCGTGGTCGGTTACGACCTCACGCGCTTGTTCATCGGTTCCGAAGGCACGCTCGGCATCATCACCGAAGCGACCTTGAAGCTCACGCCCCTGCCGGATGCCATCCGGTTGATGCGTGTTTTTTTTCGAGACATGCATGCCGCCTCTGCAGCGGTTTCCCGCCTGATGAATCAGCCTGCCACACCGTCGGCGATCGAATTCATCGATGGCAATGCCCTCAACCTGATGCGCCAGTTCAGTGACAAGAATTCTGCGCTGGACATCCCGCCCGAGGCTGGCGCCTTGTTGATGATCGAAATCGACGGGCTTGCCGAATCCCTGGATGGACAAACCCGCAAAATAAAGGCCGCAGCAGAAGGTAACCCCGGCCACCCCACGGCGCCGATCAGCCTGAACGTGGCCACCACCAAGGCTGAAATCGCGGCTCTGTGGTCGGCACGCAAAGCGCTATCCCCGACCTTGCGGCATGTGGCACCCAAAAAGATCAACGAGGATGTCGTCGTCCCGGTTTCTCGCATCCCGACGCTGATTCAGGCCATCGATCAAAGTGCGGCGCGGCACGGTATCACGATCGTCAATTTCGGTCACGCGGGTAACGGCAACATCCACGTCAATCTGCTCATCGATCCTGAAAACCCCGGTCAGATGGCGGCGGCGGAAGAAGCGCTTGGCGAGATTTTCACTACGGTGCTGGCTTTGGATGGCACGCTTTCCGGTGAGCACGGTGTCGGCGCGGTTAAACGGGACTATGTGCGGGCCGAAATCTCC
>NZ_JAQTTX010000059.1:10028-13575 GCF_028710545.1 Halothiobacillus sp.
TAATCATTCTGTTTGTCATGACCAGCATCGCCCTTCTTACCATCCTCGGATATGTTCTGGCCGCAGTCCTGCTCTACCTGGGTCTGCAGCAAGCTGACACGACGACAAAATTCCGCAAGGCCATGCTGATCGTCTCGACTCTGGCAATGCTCGGCAATGGTTACCTGATCTATCAGAACGCCTATCTCGAGCACGTCATGGGCTTGAACATGAGCATATTCAACGCGTTGTCGGCGATATTCTGGCTTTCTACCTTCATCACCCTGTTCACGAGCCTGCGCAGCCCGGTCGAGAACATCCTGCTGGTTCTGCTTCCGGTCACTGCGGTATCGGTCGTGCTGGCGCAATTCTTTCCCGATCACAGCATCGTGCTCCATGCGCGTAACCCCGCACTCGATGCCCACATTTTCATCTCACTGGTTGCCTACGCATTGATTACCCTCGGCGCCCTGCAGGCGCTCATGCTTTCCTGGCAACATCGCGCATTGCATTCGCGCAATCCATCCGGCTTGGTCAGTAAATTGCCGCCGATGGAGTCGGTCGAAGAATTGATGTTCCGTTTTATCAGTGTGGGATTTCTTCTACTTACGCTGGCGCTGGCCACCGGTTTTATCTTCATTGAAAATATATTCGCCCTGCATCTGGTACACAAAACCATACTGGCCGTGATCGGCTGGTTCATTTTTGCCGGATTACTGATCGGACGACATGTTGCGGGTTGGCGCGGGAAAACCGCCGTGAACTGGACGCTGGTGGGATATTCAACCCTGGTTCTGGCCTATTTTGGCACCAAGGTCGCACTGGAATGGGTGTTTCAAATCAGGTAAGCCGTCGCAGCTTCCCTGAAGCAAACTTCCTCGAATTTATTCGAACCCGGCTTCGATCAGGCACCGCGCAAATGCGCCACCAATTCAAACCCGTCGATCTTGAACGCACGGCCGAAACCGTTCACCAACCGCCCTGCACCGGGCACGATGCAATGCAAGTGAAAATCAGGCAGTTGGGTTAATACATCCAGAATCTTTCCGTGGCGCACTTTCAGCGCGTCGAATATGGTGTGTACGCGGCTGTCGTTCCGTTCGATCCGGGTAACATCCGCCCGCCAGGTTACGCGGGCACGGTTGTAGATGTTGTGCGTTCTGGATTCGTCTTCCAGCAACATGAGCTCGACTGTCGGGTTTTGTCGCACCTGGCGCGTATGAGGCGAAAGATCGCTCATCAAGACCCAGAACGCGCCCTCATGCCAAACAAATGGCAAGGTGCTCAAACTCGGAAATCCGTCTTCATCGATCGTGGCCAGAATCAAAGCCCGGGCCTGATCGCGCAACGTAATCAAACGTTCGAGGTCTGGCGTGGGCTGAGTGGGAAGGTCGGAAGAATCGCTCATGTCGTGGTCATCCAAGCTGCGTGCAAACTGCTTTACAGTATAGCTCTTAGAACCCCGGTTGAGCGTTCAATCCGACCCTGCCAATCACAGGATTGAATGCGCGGCGCAATGGAATCGAACGACCTCGTTATGAACCGAGACTGGCAATCATCAACTTGCGCCGCAAAGTCATTCGCTTACTGTAGTGTCCTTCCATGCGTCCCAGCACGGCATTAAGAAATCTGAGCGCCTCGACAATGTGCGGCCCCTTGTTCAGCATGGCACATTCGGCACGGATGCTCATCGCCGCGTCGGTCACTTCCGAGCGGGTGGGCGAACCACTTTTCGCCATGCTTTCAAGAATTTGCGTCGCCCATATCACCGGCACATGCGCGGCCTCACACAGCCACAGAATTTCTTCCTGCACTTCAGACAACCGTTCGAAACCCAACTCCACAGCCAAATCGCCGCGCGCGATCATGATGCCCAATTTGGGGCTGCGCATACCGGTCAACAACAGGCGAGGCAATTGTTCAAATGCCTGCCGATTCTCGATTTTCAGCACAATCCCAAGATCCGGCACGGCCAAAGCGTGTAAACGTTCTTGCAACAAGCGGACATCTTCAGGCTGGCGCACAAATGAAAGCGCCACGATATCAATGTAGGGTGCCAGAGCCGTCAGATCGGCATGATCTTTCTCCGTCAAGGCGGGCGTATGAAAATCGGTGTCGGGGAAATTGATGCCTTTTTCCGCCTTGATCCGGCTCCCTTCCGGTGCGGCATGGGTAATACTCAAGGTGATCCGCTCGCCATCGTTCGCCAGAATCAATGCGCCGATTCGGCCATCATCAAGCCAAGCCGCCTGATTCGGGCGGGCTTCTTCAAACGCGGCCGACAGCGTGCAGTGCAACTGTGCAGGTGTCACAACCTGCCCCTGATCATCCAATCGCGCCGCGTGGCCGGGAATGTCTGCGCGGGTAAGTATCAGGGTATCGCCCACCTTGAGCCGGATGGTTTCTTCCACGCCAGGCACGCCGATAATCGTTGCCGTACGTTCGGGCGCAGACACGAAGCGAAGCTTCGTGCGCTCTTCGATGTAGGCCGTATGCGAAAAGCCCAACCATACGCCCTCAGCTGATTTTTCCAGCACCTTCGCTTCAATAGAACGACCACGCGCATCAGTAAAGGCTGCTGTCGTGCCAGGCTCGATCAACGCGAAATCCCGAGCGCTCATGGTCAGCGCCATTCCCTTTTCAGCGGAGGCATTCTGAAGGTCTTGCCCGTTTGCGGCATATCGCAAGAACAACCGTGCCGGTTCGATGACTTCCCCTCTGAAATTTCGCTTGGGTTTGACCTTCAGCACCTGCCCCAAGGTCGAGATTGTCCCGGTTCTGGACTTCGGCCCGGCCAGATCGATTTGTACCCGGCATTCGCGACCCTGAGCCAATGATGCCTGACGAACCTGTTCGATCAGGTTTCGCCAGGCGGTAACATCGTCATGCGCGCAATTAATTCGCGCAATCTCCATCCCGGCTTCGACAAGAGCCGGAATGAGGCCACGATCGGTGACCGCCTCGCTGGGCAAGGTCACCATCACACGCACATCTCGATTACCCTGCATGGCACCGAGCAGATCCCGCGTATGTTCTTGCAGAAGCGCGAGCCCGGTTTGCGGCGTCATTGGCACCGGGCGTGACGTACCATCGGCCTCCCCGCGCATGTCTTGAAGGCGTCTTGCGACCGCGCTCAACGAGGATTGAACATGCATTTCCAACAGGCCGAATGACGAAAGCCCGAGAAAAGCCAGCTCTCGCTGCAAGTCACGGATATCGTGCTGGCGCACCGCGAGATAATGCAGCAGGTTCCGGGCACTTTCACGGAATACGGGGTGAATCAATGCCAAATCGGCCTGACAGAGCGTTTCCTGCTCGATACCGGCCTGCTCCAGCGCATGGACTTCTTTCAGTAACTGACCTGCCAGATCCTTCTGGGAAAACGATTCAAGCTCCTGGAAACGATCAGATCGCCGGTCCTGAGATTCAGCCATAAATTTTTGCTGCCTTTTTTACATTTTTGGTGGATTTATGCCCTCTTGTCCTTTTAACCGAAGTACATGACAGCGTTATGTCGGGCATCGGATGCAACATCGGGTTCGTTCAGAATTTCTTCAGAACGTTATTT
>NZ_JAQTTX010000103.1 GCF_028710545.1 Halothiobacillus sp.
GTGGCACCGAGGCCCGCGCCGTAGGCGCAGTTGCACGGTAACTGCATCGGCGCGAGTGAAACGTCATCGGAGGTGAGGGTTACGAAGCCGAGCAACTCTTCACCGGCTACGAGGACGCCGTTCTGGCTCAGGACGGCGGCGGCACCGACGATCTTTGTGGCGCCTTCGCTCAGCGTTACCGTGCCGATCGCGGTCAAGGCGGCGGCGGCGATAACGCCACGGGCGACGTCGCAGAACTGCGGAATCTCGTAGACGGGGGCCTCGGAGGCGAAAATCAGTCCGGCAATCCACTGCGGAATGTTCGTGATGGCGATGTCATTGCTGACACGGATTTGCACGGACGATTTTCCGGCCGCTTGCCAGTTGACCTCGTAGAGCTTCAACGGGCAGGTGCTGGGATTGATTAACGCACCGAGCGAGGAGGAGTTAGCGTAACACGGGAACCGTGACGGGGCCGGATTGGGAACCCAATCGCCGGAGTCCACGTCGAAGCGGAAGTTTCCGCCTGTCTGCTCGGCGGCGAGGGCAACGGATGGGGCAACCTGGCCCCAAACGTGGGTGATAAGCCACGGACCGCCAGCGGGTAGAACTATGAGAGCACCGAGGGCGGATTCACCAGCGGCGGCTTGACCTGCACCGGCGGCGACCATGGCGTGCATTTTGGAGAGAACTTGTCCCATTCGAAACCTCTATGAGTTTACGACGGCGGGGAGATTACGCTCCGGCCATCGAGATTTTCTTCTCATGCAGCGCCTTGGCGACGACCGAGACGCGGTTTATGTTGGTGGGATCGCCTTTCGGCCCTCTGGGCGGCAGGGTCAGGGCGGCAATGACCTGGCGATAGGGGTCAAAGCCCTTCTGGTACGCGTCCTGGGAAACGCTGATGCCCTGCGACCATCGGGAAACGCCTTTCTCCCGCGCGCCTTTTTGCCAGGCGGCGGTTCCGGCGCGGGCGATGCCCTTACCGAAGCGCTTCTGGGTGATACCGGCCTGAACGCCCTTCTCGTAGTTGCTCTCCGCCGCCTTGGCCTGAGTGGCCCAATCGGCGCGCGGGTTGTTGATTCCCTCCTCGTACGCGCCGCCCGATACGGACGCACGCTCGGCCCACTTTTTGGTGATGCGGTCGGCCGATTTGATATTTGCCATACGAGGCCTCCGTGGTGGTGGTTGTCAGTCAAAGTCTACGCCCATGGTACGATGATTCAACAACTTCCGTCAAGAAAAATATTTGCAGGACGGTAAAATATTTCCGTTTATGTCTGTAGACAGGAGGTTCCGATTTCTGCAAGGTTTTGCACATATCCACAGGTTATCAACATATGAGACAGGGCTTAAATCGCTGTTTTTCTGGGACTTGCTGAGTTATCCACATAAAAAACCGCTCTTTATTAGTAGTTTGTATAAAGACTAGAATAACCCAATCGGTAGATAGTTTGCATAGAGACCCTAGTGGAACCTTAGGCTATCGACTAAAAAGTCCATGTTCAGAAGATGGGAAACCCCGGCCGGTGTGATCTCGGCCGGGGTGGTGGTGTCAGACGGTTTGGTCCTGGGTGGGAACGGTCGTCTCGGGTGGTGTCTCGGTGGGCGGTGGCTGTGCTGGCTGCTCGAACAGCTCGGGGTGCGTGAGTGTCGGCGGCACAGGTGCGCGGGAGATGACGCAGAAGTCGGGCGCGGTGGTGTCGAAGTAGATATAATCCTCGACGGTGCAATGGATATGCTCAAGCACATCCGGGGGGATGATCACGGCCTTAGATCGGCCGACCTTGTGCACCTTACGGACATGGGCCGTGACCGGTGAACCGCTCACTGGTGCCTCATCAGCGCCACTGTGGCGCAGGTGAATGATGCGGCGAACTCGACTATGCGCAGGCGGTCGCCTTGGAATACCACCTGGTCGGCGGTGATTGGAGGAATGGTCGTATCTTCCGTGATGGTGG
The DNA here is from genome assembly GCF_028710545.1 of Halothiobacillus sp. Classification (GTDB taxonomy): domain Bacteria; phylum Pseudomonadota; class Gammaproteobacteria; order Halothiobacillales; family Halothiobacillaceae; genus Halothiobacillus. The sequence continues at coordinate 1,941 of NZ_JAQTTX010000103.1, forward strand.
GCACGTCGTAGAGGAAATACTGGTTGGGGGTTGGTGATGAGATCAGGACGAACCACGTTGACGGCTCGACGATAGACCGATAGGTCATCTGCTGGAATGCGTCCGCGAGGGACGTACAAATTAAGCTACACGACATAATCAATTCTCCTTGTTTCCGTCTTCGAGGGGTGGCCTCGGGGCGGGTGCTGATGCGTTGAAAAGTGTTGGAGGAACGGCTTGGGCCAGCGAAGCCAGGTCAGCCAGATTCCCCATGAAAATTATGCAGGTGGCCTGATGTTTCAGGGTGCTGCGGTTAGCCAGGAACGTATCACGGTCGACGACCATGATGTGATTGGAGCACAGGCGGCGCAGGATAACGACCTGCTCCGTTGGTGCGGTTTCGAGGAAGGCGTGGGCGGCGAATGCGGCGTCGACCAGCCTTTCGAACGTAACGTCGATGGTCAATGACAGCCTCCAGTAGTTAGATTTGTTAGCCATGATTTGATATAATACAGTGTCTCAATCCATGTCAATATAAAAGTCTCAATACAGATTAAATATTTTATATAGAGGGCCGGGGTGTATGTAAAAATTGAGGCAATAGAAATCTGCTAGCGGACTAGGGGCCGCCGTGTATACAGACTTTGAGGAAAAACAACCGCGCGAGCGGAGCGAGCGCGGGTGTTTTCCGGACGGTTAAATGGAGCGAAGCGACAAACCAACGGACGGCCGCCAGGCCGGAGCCGCCGCGCGGGCCCAGGTGGAAGATGGCAGAACCACGGATGATTCCGGGCGATTGCGCGGCGGAACAGGCGGCGGACGGGAGGGGGAAATTTGGAGCCCGGCCGCCCGGCAACTGCCGGGGCTGGCGAGCGAAGCGAGACTGCGGCGCGGAGTGGCGGGGAAGGGGCCCCGCCAGCGCCGAAGGCGCCGACGCGCCACGGCCGGGCGACTGCGCCGCACCAACGAGCAATGCCGGAGTTCGTGTGCGGCGCTGGCCCGCTTGCGGGCCCCTCTATGTTCCGCGCTACTGCGCGCCGAAAAACCGGTGGTGGCCGGTGCTGAAAGCACCAGCGCGGCAGCGACCGGAGGGAGTGTGCCGCGCCGCGAGTGGAACGAGCGGCCACCACCGTTTACGATCTTCAGTTTTCCGCCGTTCTTTTTATATTCTTCTCCAATTCGCTGAAACTGCTATAATTCAACTACTTCGGGACTTTCGAGAACCTCCAAGGCGGAAAACTGGAATGGTGCGCGCGCGGAATCTTTCCAGACCCCGGAAGCTGACCATTCGGGCAATCGTCGCTATCGGTGGAGTCGGTCGCGTTGGGTTATCCGGTGATCGATCGAGCGCGATGTTAGGTCAGATATCAGATTACTATTCGCGGCGATCGCC
>NZ_JAQTTX010000104.1 GCF_028710545.1 Halothiobacillus sp.
TAAATCAGCTCGCTCATCGCGGTACACGCCCGCGATGGCTCTCACGAATCAAAGACTTACGTCTTTGTTCGTGTTGGGGCATCCTGCCCCAAGCGGGAAGCACTGAATAAATCAGCGCTTCCCTAAGACAAGGGGGCGTTCATTCTGATCAACTACTGAGTTCTGTCGCGCACGAAGGGTACCGGATGCCGATTCAACGGTGAACTGACGCCCGAATACTCGAAGGCCGCCTCGGCCACTTCATCAAAATTCTTTTCTGCCAAATCGTGCTGAATAGCGGCGAGTAGCCTGAAATCCGCAAGGATTTCCCTGAATTTGCCAGTTAACTTCGACTGGAGCAGGGGCTTTCGGTTCTGCACTGATTTAGATGCGATGGATTGTAATCGCGCACAAAAATGGTGCGAAAAAAGGGCGGCATTATCTGCCTGATTTTTGTTAACTATTTGAATAATCAATAATAATCTCTCTTGGCCTGCTTCATGCAATCTCGGTATTACTGTTTGTCTAAATGGTAATACCAAGAGAGAGGTGTGATATGAAGTCTGTCCTGCGTGCGGTTTCTCGAGTTGTTTTGGGTGCGGCGTTTTTAGGTAGCAGTGCACTGGCGAGTGCTGCGCCATTGACGATCGGTTACAGCGATTGGCCGGGTTGGGTTGCTTGGCAGGTGGCCATTGAAAAGAACTGGTTCAAGGATGCCGGTGTCGATGTCAAGTTCGACTGGTTTGATTATGCGCCTTCAATGGAAGCCTTTGCGGCGGGCAAACTGGATGCAGTGACCATGACCAACGGCGATGCGCTGGTTACAGGGGCGACCGGTGCCAAGAGCGTGATGATACTGATCAATGATTACAGCAATGGTAATGACATGATCGTCGGCGCGCCGGGTATTGATTCTCTCAAGGATCTCAAAGGCAAGAAGGTGGGTGTGGAGATCGGCTTTGTCGATCATCTGCTGCTGCTCAATGGCTTGCACAAGAACGGCATGACTGAAAATGATGTTCAGCTCGTGAATGTGCCGACCAACGAAACACCGCAGGTTCTGGCTTCCGGACAGGTGTCCGCGATCGGGGCCTGGCAACCCAATTCAGGTGCGGCGTTGAAGTTGGTACCCGGTTCCAAGCCGATCTATACCAGTGCCGACGCCCCCGGCCTGATCTACGACGTGCTTGCCGTTTCTCCACAGAGTCTGGCGATGCACCGCGCCGAGTGGGAAAAGGTAATCAAGGTCTGGTATCGGGTGGTCGATTACATCAACGAGCCGAAAACGCACGACGACGCGGTTCGCATCATGGCTTCGCGGGTCGGTGTTCCACCAGAGGAATATCAAGCTTTCCTGAAGGGCACCAAGATCCTGACTCTGGCAGAAGCGAAGTCGCATTTCAAAAAAGGTCCCGGCCTTGATTCGATTTACGGCTCATCCGAGATCGTGGACAAGTTCAATGTCGATAACAAGGTGTACACAGTGCCGCAGGACATCAATTCCTACATTGATCCTTCGCTGACCGATGCGCTGAAGTAATCGCGTTACTGAATGAAACGAGTCTGATTGGAGATGAGTTCAATGGCCCATTCCTCGTGGTTCTCCGTTCGCCAGCCACTGGCCCCGCGCCGACGCTTCGTGCTGTCGGTGATGAGCTTCGGTATCCCGCTGCTGATCTGGTGCCTGGTGAGTTACGTGCCCGCGGTTTGGCACCCGATGATCAAAATCACCGATCCGGGCTCGGTGTCGTACTTCAGCGACGGGATGTTGCTGAACAAGGACCTGTTCTACAAGGAACAGGATCGGCTGGAAAAAGAAGGTAAAGCGCCGCCGCAAGGCATTCCAGCCAATCCGGTCTATCTGCCGACTCCCGGTGCTGTGGCCGCGGCGTTCTACACCGCCTTCACCACGCCACCACAACGTCGGGATGAAAAATGGCTTTACCAAAGCCTGGGGGACAGCATCTCGGTGATCTTCCTCGGGTTCCTTATTTCTTCGCTCATCGCTATTCCGTTGGGCATTTTAGCGGGTACCTTCGATCTATTTTCCCGATTGACGGAACCCTTTGTTGAGTTTTTCCGCTACCTGCCGGCACCTGCGTTCGGTGCCTTGGCGGTCGCGATCCTCGGGATCAATGAAGCCCCGAAGATCGCCATCATCGTGATCGGCACGTTCTTCCAGCAAGTGCTGGTGGTGGCGAATACGACCCGGAAAATCGACACCTCGTTGCTTGAGGCCGCCATGACGCTGGGGGCCAACCGGTTGCAGCTGTTATTCCGGGTGGTAATCCCAGGGATGCTGCCGGATCTGTTCCGTGATGTGCGTGTCCTGCTGGGCTGGGCGTGGACGTATCTGATCGTGGCCGAGATGATTGGCGCGAGTTCGGGCATCACCTGGTTCATCACCCAGCAGGCCCGGTACAAGAACTTCGAGAACGTGTATGCCGCCATCATGATGATCGGGTTCATCGGTATTACGACGGATCTGCTACTTGCCTGGTTGTCCCGCCGGATTTTTCCGTGGCAGCGTGGCGCCAAGGCATGAATCAAGAACTCGCTCCGAGGGAATATCAGATGCGTGATAACGATACAAACAGCACCAATCATCTTGGCTACCTCGATCAGTCCGAGGCGGTCAAAGCGCGGTTCGAGCGGTTGAAGCAGCGGCCGGTCGTGCTGGAAGTCAAAGGGCTCGGCAAGAACTTTGATTCGTCGCAAGGGCCGGTCACGGCGCTGAAGGACATCAACTTCAAGGTGCACAAACGCGAGTTTGTGTGTGTGATCGGTCCGTCCGGCTGCGGCAAATCGACCCTGATCCGCATTCTGGCTGGCCTGGAACAGGCCAGCGGCGGCGAAGTTCTGCTCGATGGCAAGCCGGTCGAAGGCCCGGGGCCGGAGCGGGGCATGGTGTTCCAAGGCTATACCCTGTTCCCCTGGTTGACCGTGAAGAAGAACGTGATGTTCGGTTTGCAGGTTTCCGGGCGGGGTGGGCTGCCGGAACAGGAAGCGCTGCAATGGATCGATCTCGTCGGATTGAGCAAGTTTGCCAATCATTATCCGCACCAGTTATCCGGCGGCATGAAGCAACGCGTTGCGATTGCACGGGCGCTGGCCAATCAGCCACGCATCCTGCTGATGGACGAACCCTTCGGCGCGCTGGATGCCCAGACCCGTGCCCGGATGCAGTCGCACCTGATGGAAATCTGGAAAAACATCGACATCACGATCGTGTTCATTACCCACGATCTGGATGAGGCGGTGTATCTCGCCGACCGGATTCTCGTGCTGAAAGCGCATCCGGGCGAGGTTCAGGAGCTGATCGAG
>NZ_JAQTTX010000060.1 GCF_028710545.1 Halothiobacillus sp.
AGATCGGCATGGGCAGAGTTACCCAGAAGCAAAATGAGCAACAAGGCTAGCCATTTCTTCATCGGACGACACAATTCCTTATTTGTCATACATGAGTGGGTGCAAATGCAAACGGAAGGGGGACGAACTCAGGCATTAATAGGCCCTTTGGCACATCAATAGGCTATTTCAGGAGCTGGCATTTCCCTACCGTTTTGAACACCCCGGTGGATTTGAAAAATGGCCGCTGGCTAAATTTCAGCATTAAAAAAACAATATCAGATTTCACATGTGCAGCGTGCGGAACACAAACGTGCATGGCATATGATCGCTCCGAGCATGTTTGGATATGTTGACTCCTCCGTTGCCTTGAAAAACCAGAAGCCTGTCGGACTTTAGGAATCGTAGCGAAAATCTAGCTGGGCGAGGGCATATTTTGCCGATATTGCAGGGTAATAGCGGGGCGCGCTCAAAAAAGCGGTGAAATATGAGCCGTCCAGATGGATTTGCAGCCGATTTACCTATAGTCCGACAGATACTGTCTTCCGCTCACCCTTGCAAGCCCATGTCCGAATCGAAGGGGCGTCCTGATTTGAGGATACTCACATCATGTGCACCAGCTTACGCATGATTGCCACTACGATTTGTTTGGGGCGTTTACCGTTGGCTACAAGGCGTTCACCGAAGTCACGCAAGATGGGGTTATATCGTTTAGCCACCAGTGCAGGCATGTACAACGCTCTTCGGATGGCGCTTGAGCCTTGCTTGCTGATCGGGCTTGTGCCGGACCAGTGGCCCGATTGTCGTACCCGTGGGTTGAGCCCGACAAAGGCTCCTAGGGAAGCACTGATTTATTCAGTGCTTCCCGCTTGGGGCAGGATGCCCCAACACGAACATAGACGTACGTCTTTGATTCGTGAAAGCCATCGCGGGCGTGTATCGCGATGAGCGAGCTGATTTATTCCAAGGATGGAATAAATCAGCATTTACCTAGGGTGTTGCCTCCGGCGAATCCGGTGTGCGCGGATCCCAATCGGCGGCCGCAGCGGAAGTTCGCGTGGTGACGACGAATTCGCCCCGTTCGTCTTCGGGTACCGGACGGTCGATGCGGATACGCCAATGAGTGAACAGGCCGAGCACACTCAACACCAACATAATGAAGCCAATCAGGCCGTTTGCGCCAAACCAGCTCATGAACACACCAGCAGAGAGCGGGCCGAATAATGCGCCGATGCCGTTGACCAGCAGTAGTGTTCGTGTCGCTTCCAGTACCTGATCGCTGGATAGTCGATCATGGGTTTGCGCCACGCTGATCGCGTACACAGAAAAAACGAAGCCGCCGAAGAGTAATCCGCCAATCCAGAGCACCCAGCGCAAGGGCGAATCGGCGATGTCCCCTGGGGCTGAAATCAGCGTGATGGCGATCATCACGCCACCCGAGAGAATCCCCGCGAGCCCGAGGCCGATGAGCACCCAGCGACGGTCATAGTGGTCGGACAGTTTGCCGATCGGCCATTGCAGCAACGCGCCGCCGAAGATAAGCAATGCCACGAATAAAGCCGCTCGGGCGGCATCCAGGCCAATGTGCGCGCCATACACGGCAGCCAAGCCCCACAGTGCACCCGTTGCGGTCCCGGAAAGCAGAGAACCGATCAGCCCTGTCGGTGCATTGTCATAGATCGCCCGCACCGATAATCGGGCCGCTTCCACCGGCGCCGGCTGGGTGGCACGCGTCAATGCGACGGGCACCAGGCCCAGCGCGAACAGGAGCGCGACCACCATGAATGAAGCCAGACCGCTGACACCGTAGATACCGATCAGAAATTGCCCCACACCAAGCGCAAGCAAACTGACCATCATGTAGATGCCGAAGATTTGCCCTCGATAGTGGTTGATTTGGGCATTAAGCCAGCTTTCAATCACCATATATAGCCCGAGCATGGCGAAGCCGCTGATGATGCGCAATCCTAGCCAGAGCCATTCGTTAATCCACAGACCATGTAACAACGCAGCGGCAGCGGAAAGGGCGGCCATCGCTGCAAATACCCGCACATGGCCCACTCGACGGATCAAGGATGGTAAAAGATAAGTACCAATAATGTAGCCAAGATAAAAGCCAGACATGACCACGCCAAGCACGACCGTAGACATGCCATCTTGCTGCGCCCGGAGTCCAAGCAGCGTCGACAACATGCCAGAACCGGCAAGCAAAATGGCCATACCCAGAAGCAGGGATTGAATGGTAATGACGGTGCTGAACATATTGAATTTACTTCATTGAACGAAAAAAACGAATCCGTTCTGGATTCGTTTGGATAGTGTCCGAGGTACGCATCGTGCGCACCTCATGTCACGACGTGATGAATCAAATCATTTCGCGCCCGGGGCTTCGCCCGCTTCATCATCCACCACTTTCCAAGGCAAAATGGCAGGCGTGGTGTGCAAGAAGTGCATGTATTTCTCAAAGTGATCCAGCACATCGCTGATGAGCTGGTCTTTTTCGTAGCCATAAACATCGTAGGCGAGGCCACCACGACGCATGAAAACCTCGGCACGATAATACTGATCGTCACCATCGTTATCTCTTGAAATGGCCGGAAAGGCGAAACTTGGCTTGGCAAAGCCGCGCAGTCGCACCTCGTATTCGAAGGCCATGTCATCACCACTGATCACCGACAGTTTATAGCGGCAAAGCGCTTTATTCTGTGTGAGCTTAACCGGCCATTCTTCCTTTTTGAGCTCTGCCTCAACGGTTTTAAGCGCTTCGGCCACGGTGGTTTCGATGTATCGGGTCACATTCTCTTTCGAAGGGAAATCAACCAGGTTATGTAAACGTTTCTGCCAATGTTTTGAATCGCCCAGGCGATTATGTCGGCCGGAGTTCATGTGGTGCCGCAAACTCGTCTCACGATATCCTTCGATTTGCAGTGCGCGCCAGAGGCCGACGGCAGATATCAACATGATGATCGCAAAGGGCAAGGCCGAAGTGATCGACGCCGTTTGCAACGCCGACAGGCCGCCGGCCAGAAGCAGAACTGCCGCCAATACACCCTGCGCAGACGCCCAGAAAATGCGCTGCCAAACGGGCGTATGCATCGCCCCGCCCGAGGCGAGCGAATCGACCACCAACGCGCCCGAATCGGCGGACGTCACAAAGAAGGTCACAATCAGGATGATCGTCAGGAACGAGGTGATCGACGCGAGCGGTAGATGCTCGAACAGCTTGAACAGCGCAATGGCCTTGTTTTGCTCCACCTGATCAATCAGGTGCGTATAACCATCCATCATGATGGCATGGAGCGCGGTGTCGCCAAACACGGAAAACCAGAAAAAAGTAAAGAGCGTGGGCACGACCATCACGCCCAGCACGAACTGGCGAATGGTGCGGCCCCGACTGATTTTAGCGATAAACAACCCGACAAAGGGCGCCCAGGCGATGGTCCAGCCAAAGATGAACAGCGTCCAGTTGCCGATCCATTTGCCGCCCGTATAGGCTTCGAGGCTGAACGAACGCTCGACGATGTTGGACAAATAACTGCCTGTATTTTGCATGAATGTTTTGAGAATAAACACGGTCGGACCGACCGCAAACACGAACAGCATCAGGGTAATGGCCAGCAGCATATTCAACTGCGATAGACGCTTGATACCCGCATCCATCCCCGCCACCACCGACAGGGTGGCCAATGAAGTAATCAGGGCGATCGAGATGATCTGCACCGTAATATTGACCGGAACGCTCGGCCACAGGTAATTGAGCCCTGCATTGAGCTGCGCCACCGACAAGCCCAAAGTCGTGGCGATACCGAACATGGTGCCCAGCACGGCAAAAACATCCACGGTGTGGCCAATCGGCCCGTATATTCGGTCACCCACCAGCGGATAAAGTGCCGAGCGCATGGATAATGGCAAGCCATGACGGAAACCGAAATAGGCCAGCACCAGTCCGACCAAGCCGTAAATCGCCCAGATATGAAAGCCCCAGTGGAAGAAGGTGATCTGCATCGACTGCCGGGCCGCTTCGATGGTACGCGGATCACCGACCGGCGGGTCGGCGTAGTGCAAAACCGGTTCTGCCACACCGAAAAACAGCAGGGCAATGCCGTAGCCTGCGGAAAACAGCATCGCAAACCAGGCGGAAAAGCTGTACTCGGGTTCAGAATGATCCGGGCCGAGTTTAATTTTGCCCCAGGGTGAGATGGCAACAACCACGATAAAGATCAGGAACAAGGCCACGGCCAGCATGTAGAACCAGCCAAAGTCATTGGTAATAAAGGCCAAGGTTGACGAGAACGCATCGCCTGCAAGCTTAGGATCGGCCACCGTGCCTGCAACGAGCAGGGTGATGACGATTATCGATGGGATAAACACTGGGGCTAACAGTGTGCTGTTCACCTTCTTGGGGGCACTCATTGACATGGGGTGCGTTCCTCATTTTAGAGATTATTCCTTTGAGATCACTCTAGGCGCGAATCACAAATGGACGGGAGCGCTTATTACCCTAACCTGATTGTCCGGGCAATTCAAACCGGAATCTCGCCTCAACTCAATTGATATAATCAATTATAGGGAAATTCCATCGATTTATCGGATAGGATAGACCAGACAAATACTTTGCGCCAAAACAGTCGAAATCAGAAGATGGCCGGAATATGAATCGAGAAACCATCGATGATCTGGAAGAATCATCATCTCCAAATTCTGAGCTATATTATGAATGCGCCACAGAGAAAACTAACTACTTTCAAATAGTTGCTATATTTTAGCCCGACCGACAAGCGGTGCCCGATCTCAACAGATATAGCGGTTTTTCCAATCGAAAACCCCTGAAACAGGATTAACCAACCACCAGATCTGATCAAGGGTTACTCATACGCTGATTTAGATTAATCTTAGCCAAAATGGAACGCAATAATGGAGCGATCTCCGGCTGCCGCCCCAGATGATAACCATAGAAAAGCGCAGGCTTAAAATCAATTCGCTTCTTGACCCGCATATTAAATCTTGTTAGTTTGGGGTCAATTAGCCCCAGAATAATGCCATCCTGAGTATTTTCAGAACAAGCAAAAAATCATGCTATTTTGACTTTTCCACGATCAATTATTTGTGCTACGGACTTGTGGAATCGCGCTGTCCGACACCACAAATGCCGCGCGCAGATCCGATCGAATGCGTGCCATCGGGGAGCCTCTGATTAAGTTCGTCACGAATTAAGGTTCAAGAACAACTCGAAAAAACGTCGCAATGTCTATTTCGACTCTTGATCGGGTTGATCTGATCAGAACCTGCTACCGGGAACAACTCAATGAAAATAAATTCGATTCACTTGTACTCACTCGTCTGCGCTGGCGGTTTGGCCGGGTGGCCGCACATGAGCCTTGCCGACGCGCCCGCTGCACCGGCCTATGATCGGGGGCAACTCGATCAGATGGCAAAGGCCATGGCTACCATGCAGGCGCAGATAAAGGCCATGCAGGCAGAACTGGCCGCCGTACGAGCCAAAAATGCAGCGCTGGAAGCACAGCAAGAAACCGGGCGCAAGACAGAATCAGCCAAAGAGGCAAAAAACAAGCCCGATGCCACAAAACCCAGTCAGACCGACCAGTCGCTGATTCAAACGGTGGCAGATGCCGTGGCGAAAAAGAACAAAGCGCCGATCAAGGTCGGTGGCGCAGTCCGGTTCAATTACACCCTTGAGCAGTTCAATCAAAATTCCAGAAATACTGTTGGTGATCTTAATTTTGATACCTTCCGCCTGAACCTCGATGGCCAGATCGATAACGTGATTCTCTCCGCCGAATGGCGTTATTACGACTACATGCAGGTCATCCATCACGCCTGGGTCGGGTATAAATTCACCCCCAACTGGCTGGTGCGCGCCGGGGTGGTCAAGGTGCCTTTTGGTAATCTGCCGTTCAACTCGAACAGTTATTACTTCAGCTCCCTGTTTTACGCGGGGTTTGAAGACAATTACCAACTCGGGCTCAGCACCACGTACGATCTGGGAAACTGGCGATTTGATGCCGCTTTCCTCAAAAATCCCCAGCCGAACGGATTTGGCACTTCAAGTTACAGTGAAAATGTGGTGGGGTTTGATAACGGGCTTGATCCAAGTAATCCGAACTATCAACGCACCGATGCCAAGCCCATCAATACCGTGGTCGGGCGCGCGGAATACACCTGGAAAGCCAGCGAGAATTTGACCCTCAAGCCCGGTTTATCGTTGATGCGCGGTAGCCTGTACGGCCAGAATCAGCGTGAAGGAGACTACCACGCCTACGCGGCCCATCTGGTTGCCGATTGGCAGCGCTGGAATCTGAAACTGGAATACGCCGATTACGATTACGCCCTGAACGACTCGCTGGGCAAACGTCTGATTTATGGTGCCTACGCCTACAACAGTTACGGGCCGACATCGGCTAAAGCCGTTACCGCCGGCGTGGCGTACGCGTTGCCGGTCAGCTGGGGCCCTATCTCCAAACTCAACTTCTACAATGATTTCAGCCGGATTTACGCCAAAAATGATGGCATCGATCCGACCTGGATGAATGTGTCGGGCGTTTCTGTGGAGGCAGGCCCCATATTTGCCTACTTTGATTTTGTTCAGGGCAAGAACCAACCGTTCGTGGGCGGCAACCTCGCGCCGGCTGGTGGCACAGGCAACGCACCGCTCAACCGCCTGTTCAATATCAATCTTGGCTATTATTTCTGAGCGACCCAAAGCTTGCGCCGCACAACAGCGTGTGGACATGCACTGATACAGTGAGGTGGCGCGATGCGACACCTCAACGCGCGCTTTGCCAAGAACTACCCATTGCCCGATTGTTTGGCTTTGCGCCGCGCAATTTCATCCCAGTCGATATTGTTGCAGGCCAGGCATTCTTCCTTGTGAACGCCCAGCTTGACCAACAGCCAGTGAATCTTGCAACCCACACAAAATCCGAGTACCGCTTCGAGCCACATGAACGCGACGCAAACGAACACCAATGATGGAATCCAGTACGACAGATACTGACTGGTATCCGGCAACAATGTGCGGCCTGCGATGGCGTTGACCCAATCGGCGAAGGTGCTCGGGTTGAAGAAGATCAGACACAGGGCGATCATGAACGCGCCGAGTGTCCAGGCATACCGTTTCGGAGTCAACGGCTTCCAGACCGCATGCTGTTTGCGGGCCAGAAAACTGGACAGCAGAATCGTCGGCGACAGACGCGAAGTCCAGACAAACATCCCGGCGATCATCTCGAACAGGCCGTAAAACAGGACGTAGGTCTGGATGGTGTAGTCCCAGGTACGCCGGATCACGTTGGCCGAGTAGATGATATGGCCGTCCCAATCGGTATCGAGTGTATCGTGGATGGTATCGCCATCGACGATCCAGTGTCCGCCGAAAATCGCCGACCATAACGTGAACCCCATATAGATCGGGATGGCCAGCAACATACCGGCACGGATACGCACCGCAGTATCGTTGATGAGTACCGGTTTGGCGGATGGATCCTGAAACCAGAGATTTTTAATCGTTTGCCACATTTGAGCCTCTCCTGGATATTTAGCGAGCCTCGGATCGAATTTTGCTGCCCGCGCAGTACACCTCTTGGTGTCCACGAGCGCCAGATCATCGGGATTCCGGGTTCATTTAATAATTACGTCTTTTACTCGGACATCAGAATGAGCCGATTGATTAGGAATTTCTAATCGAGCTTACTTATAGAGGATAGTTAGCTACCTATCAGAGTTGCTTAATAGCGCCCCGGCAACACCCCTTGAATGGTGATTTTCCCAGTGGCATCGGGGCGTCCCAGCATGTTCAACTGCTGACGAAGAGCCTCGCTTGCGCCCGCGGTGGGTTGAAGATAACCGCTTACTTTCGGCGCTGTGCTAACCGGCCAGCGTCCAGCAAGGTTGAGCTCGCCCGATAAAGGCCCACGGCTATCGGATGCCGGTTTGATCGTGGCATTGAGTTGCCCCTGTGCAATTTTTGCATCAAGAACCAGATCGCCAAGGGACAACGGTTCGGTCGTCGTGATCGATGCATTTCGCCAGTTGGCCGAGGCGCGGGCGGTCTGAAGATCGAATCCGTGCTTGGTACTGACCAGCGACGCATCCCCGCCGAAGTCTATTAACCCATTTAATGGCCAGGCCGTCAGCGCTGCAATCAACGGGCTATCTGCGGCCAAACGCCCATGCAGATTGCGAACGTTCAGTTGTTTGAAGCCCAACCCCACATCGGCGGCCAGATTCAAGTCTCTTTCCGGTTGACTTGTGCGCGCGGCTGTTTGCGCCCGTACATGCCAAGCCGGTTGCAAACGGACAATCGACAATGGCAGAAAATCGGTGTGAACAGTCATGGCCGGTGCTCGGGGCAAGTTCAAACGCCATTGCCCGTGCCAGAGCGTACCGCCTAGCGGCACCAACGCCACGCCGGGCGGCAGCGCGAGGCGGGAAACGGGGATCAAGGTAATCGGCGCGGTCACCAGAAGTGCCGCAAACCAGCTTGCCATCAATATCAGCACACCCGGCCAGATCAGGGAGCGCGGGCGGCGCAGCGCCGGTTCTTTCACAGGTTTTCGGCTCATGAGCTTGCTGCGTGCTTCGCCAAGGTGATCTCGGCATCCACCAACCCGGCCGAGTCGCTCGAATCACCGTTTTTGGGTGTGATGTTGGCGCTCTGCACGCTCAACCCCGCTTCATTCGCCTGTGCCAACCAGCGCAACAGGGAATCGAACGGCACGGCGGCAAACTTGAGCTGAACACGGTCATCGCCGTCCGGCTGGCGCTGAACCAGCTGCTGTTCAATGCCGACCGTGCGGGCGGCCTGTTCCACCCAAAGCATCGGCGAGACAGCACTTGGCTGTGCCGATTTTGGTCCGGCCTGTATCAATGTTTTTTTGGCTTGCGCGGTAAAGGCGGCAAGCTGTTCGGCCTCTGCGAGACGATCATGCGCTCGCTGCCCGGCCTGTTGCATGGGCGACCAAACAAACTGGTAACCCACGAGTGCTACCAACGCAATCGCCGCCAAGGTGAGCGTACGGCGTTCGCTTTGATTGCGCTGCTGCCAGAATGAGGAAAACCAAACGGGTGTATTCATCATCGATACCACCTGAATTTAAAGTACTTTAATGCCAATGCGCATATGCGCGACACCCGCATCCACGCCCGCATCGATCTGGCTGACGGTAGCCGTGCTGCCCGTCTTGAGTTGTTCGAGCAACTGCTGCAACACCTCATATTTCTCGGCGGTGAGCTCGACGGTCAGTTGTTTTGCATCAAAGCGGATCGACTTGATCGCCAACTGCGCGTCCTTCGGTTTTGCCGCCTGGTACGCTGAACCAAAGGCCGCGAGCGCAGGCATAAAGACATCTTCATGCGCTCCGGCGCGCTGATCCAGCGCCTGCTGCAACTGCACCCGCACATTCACCATGCGCGTGACCTGTGGCAAGGCAGCGTGAAAATCCTGTGTGATTTGCGTTTGCAAACGTTCGGCCTGGCGGTTCATCTGGCTGATCGCGATCCACTGACTGACCAGCATCAATATAAGCACGACCAATGCGGCGGCGCCCACCTGCCACCAGCGGCGTTGCCACTGCTGATCACTCACGGCCCTGGCCGAAGTGATCGCAGATAATGGACGGTTTCGATCAAGCCCTGTCGCCCAGATCTGATGCCATTGCGCCCAGTCCGGCGCGGCCTGCGCGGAAAACGCGATGCCTTCCGGCCATTGGGGTGGTTGTTCCAGCGGCAAATGAAACACTACGCGCTGCGGTGCAGGCGTCATGCGCGGCAGCCACCCGGCCAGTTGTTCGGCGGCATTGTGCTCAGGTAATGGTGCCAATGCCATGCCTTCGTGCGGGCCGGTCAGCACGCTGATGTGCCCCTGAACCGGATCAACCCAGACGCTGTACTCGCCCGCTTCGGGTTGAGGCAGTGTATCGGCCATGGCGACGAGTTGCTGTGGCACCAGATTCAGATTGCCGAGGGCATCGAGTACACGGGCGCGCACATCGACATCCACCAGTAGCACGGGCCAGCGACCCGGCAACAAGGGGCGGTCGGCTAGCACGGGGTAAAGCTGGCTCAGATCATCGGCCACCAGATCTTCGAGCGCGAACGGCAAGGCTTGCAAGGCCTTTTCTCGCCGCGTGCCGGGGATCGGCACGATCAGGCGGCTGCACACCGAATCGGGCAAAAGTACCGAGAGCGTCACCGGACGGCGCAGGCCCGATCGCGCCAGCCAATCGGCGAAGGCGGCCCAATCGCCGCGTAACGGCGACGCTGCGCTGGCAGGGGCATCCGACTGCCACCAATGCAGTTCGGTGGCCTCGCGGTCGGTTACAAACAGGAATAGCCGGTCAGACATGATTCATTACTCAGGGCGATTACTTGGGACGGGCCGGATTGAGGCCGGTAAATCAAGGCATATCGGTGGCGCAGCACCTGATCGAACTGGACCGTGACCGCGCACAGAAAAAACTGGCTGTTCACCGACAACCCATCGGGCTGAGTCACCGCGCCCGCAAAACCCGGTCGCGCCAGAAAATCGGCCACGGAACCGATATTCGGCGGCGGCGTTTTGCCCGGTGTGACGACCGGTAAACTCGCTGCATTCGCGCCGATGGCCTGCATCACCAGGGGCGAAGCGCTATTCAGATTGACGGGTGTGCCGATGGGCAGTGCCGTCACATAGGGTGCCAGTTTATCGTAATAGGCGGGCGTCACCCCCGCCAATGAACGCAGTTCGGTCACCGACATCATCGGCTGACCGGCGGGCATTTTCCCACTGCGGCTCGCGGCGCTGGTAAAACCAAGCGCAAGCGAACGGCTCGGATCGATCCAGCCGATGATTTCATTGCTGATATCCGGGCTCAGATTCAGCAGGTTGAGCAACCGTGCAAAGCGCTCTTTGCCAAGCAGGTTGACTTTACCATCGGGCAGCAGCAGGTTGTTGATATTGAAACGGCCTTGCAGATCGCTGATGTTGAGCGAAACCGTCGCGCCATCAATGGGAATGTTTGCCAGCGGCTGCGCCCAGAGATCGGCCGGGCCATCGCTGTTGCGGTCGTCCCGATCCAGCAGGGCCTTGGCCAGGATAAAGGCGCTGTTGGCCAATTGATCGGCCCGCGCGCCGTTTTCGAACGCGGCGGTGGCATCGAGCGCGTTTTGATTGCGCACCATCACCGCGGCGGCCAAGCCGGTAGCAATGGCCAGCACCAGCAAGGCCACGATCAGGGCGACGCCCTGCTGGCGTCTCGGCGATGCAACGCGGTTTACTCGTGTCATCGTCGCTCCGCTTCTGCCTGAGTTTGGGTTTGGGTCTGCGGACTTGTCGGTGCCTGGGCGCCGTTATTCGACCCAGACGGTGGGTTGGCCGGTGCGGCTTCGGGCCAATCGGAAACCATAGCGACGGTCATGCGCAAGGGGGGCAGGTTGTTTACCGTAAGCGAAACTTCCACCGCCTTGGGCAGGCCCGCCGAGGGTTGGTTGATGGGTGGCCAATCGAGCATCGACTGATTGTTTTGATCGTAAAAAGTCAGCTGGATTTTGCTGACGTTGCGCAAAATGATGCGCCAGTCGGGCGGCTCGGCGCTGTTGCCCACCGCACCATCGGGCGGCACGAAGGTCGCGCGCTCCAGATTGCCGTTTTCAAGCCGCCAGCGCACCAGCGCCAGTTGCGGTTCGGCTGCTGCCCACGGATTCGACGCACCCATTCGGGTCAAGGTCAAAAGGTTCAAGCCACCGCCAGCGAATTCGGGCACCTCGCCACCCAGGGCATCACGGGCGAGTCGATCCACCGCGAAGGTCAGATCGCTGCGCATTTGCCGCAAGCCGTTTTGCATCGCATTCAACTGATCCATCTGATCTTCGACAATCGCGCTTTGCTTGATCACCGTATTCAGCCCGCCGTAGGCCATAACCGCCACCAGCGCGAAGATGGCAATCGCCACCAACAATTCCAGCAGGGTGAAGCCGCGCATCGTTATACACCCCTTTTTGTGAGGTGGGCAGGGGGAATTTATTAAGTGGAGCTCATTCAACAAAATCCCCCTTGTTCCCTCTTTGCAAAAGGGGGAAACCCTTCGTTTCAGCAGTGGGGAAAAATTTTTGAGATGGTGGGTACCACATCCCCTTTTCACAAAGGAGATGCCGCACACCCCCCTTTCGCAAAGGGGGGCAGGGGGGATTTGCTGCAAGGACGTCATCCGCAAAATCCCCGCCCTCTTTTGCAAAGGGGGAGACCATTTCGGCGTCTCAAAGGCGGCTCTGCCCCGATGATACGTCGTAAAACTCATGGTGCTTTTTGCGCCGGCGGATAAAAGTACGTCACGATACTGGCCTGACCGGCATACGGGGCGGGGGTTTGAACAAAATAGGCCACCTTGAGCACCCCCGGCACCTGTCCGGCCGAAACGGTCTGGCGCACGCGCCAGGGTTGCCCGTTAATCATCACATCGGACTGGCGCGTGCCCAATTCCGGGGCTTGCGCCGATAACTGCAAGCGGGCGCATAAATCATCGGCAATGACCGTGGCGGCGGTATCGGCGCGCAACCGATCGAGCATCGCTGCGCTTTGACCACTCACCTTGATGACGGCAGCGAGGGCAATGGCCAAAACAACCAGCGCAATCAGCACTTCCAGCAAGGTGAACCCCTGCTCACGGATTTTGGTCGTCGTGGTCATTACGGGGCGGAATCCGTCGTTGCCTGCGCACCGTGGCCTGATGACAGATCGATATGCAGGGTTTTTTGCCTGTCTCCGCGCACCATAATTTCCGGTGTACGCTGCTGCGCGCCGGGTGGCAGCGACCAGATGCCATCGGTCGTAACGGCAAGCACGGCCTGCGCGCGCGGGTCCTTGGCGGCAAAAGTGTCAGCGGCGGTGGGTTGTGCCTCAAGGGCGCAGCCCTTGTCCCAATCCAATCGGCTGATGACCTTTGCGGCAAAGGCCGGTGATTCGTTTGCAGCTTGGCTTGATTGTTTGCTTGCCTCGGCTATCGGTTTCGACGGCGTGAGATCGAGCACAAAGGCTTGGGGCGATGTCGCATTTTGAATATAAACGGTTTGATCCAGCCGGTTCGCCGCCACGGCCTGTTGCGCCAGCCAAGAGGCCATCCGCGCCTGGCAGATACCCACATCATCGGGTGCGCGCTTGTTCATGCTCATCACCACAAAACCGACCAGAATACCAATAATCACAATCACCACGATCAGCTCGATCAAGGTGAAACCCTGAACGCACCGCAAGCGACCGGCTCTGTGGTGGCGCCCACCATTCGGCGCATATCGAGCATCACATACGGCACGGGGCGCAAGCATCACGAGACTCAGTTACCCGTGTTCGTGGCACCGCCTTCTTCCTGCCAGTTGCCGATATCGGCGTCTGCGCCAGTGCCGCCCGG
>NZ_JAQTTX010000105.1 GCF_028710545.1 Halothiobacillus sp.
TGATCATAAGCCACGCCGGTATCTGGCAGGGTGAACGCCAGTTGATCGACCACGAGCCGTCCACTGGGTTTGGGTTGATCGAGCGTACCGGCAACCGCAAGATCGGCGCGCGCCTGTCCTTTGAGCCCGTCAACTTGCGGCAGGAAGCCTTGCAACATCGCAACGCTGGGCAATACAGCCTTGAGGTCGAGTGCCAGCGGTTTTGACCCGGTTAGCCCGATATTCCCTTTGCCCTGGATATTGAGCAAATCCGGCACATCGGCGCTGAGCACAGCATTGACGACGCCCGATTGAACGCGGGCGGTCAGATCAACATTCTTGTAGTGATAGGCTCGATTACCCAGGATATCGGGCAGGCGAAATTCGCTGTCGGGCAAGCTCAGTTTCAGCGTGCCGCCCAGTTGCCCCGCCGCGAGTGACCCATCGGCCATTAACCGCACCCGTCCGGGCAAATCGGCCGCAACCGGCAGCCACGGTGTGATCAGCGCCAGAGGCAGATCGGCGTCCAGCTGACCCTTGCTATTTTCCTGACGCGCCAAGTTCCTGGCCAGGTCAATGCACAGGTGACCCGACTGGGTTTTTGAACCCGTATCGGTGGCAAGACAGGTTTTGCCCAAGGTTTGTTGTTGCGTGGTCAACGTCAGATCGGCGGGTTTCTGAAGATGCCAAGCCGGTATCGATTTACCGTGAAACGGCGCGGGCAACAGATCCAACCGTTTGATCTGCCCGCCCCAACGTAATGTGGGTGTACGCCCAATTTGAGCCAGCAAGCCATCGATTGCCAGGCGCACCTGCCCCTGCGGGCTCTGTGCACTCAACCTAAAACGCTGCGCCGCACTGTATCCGGCACCCACGTCGGCGCTTTGCGCATTGAACACAAATTGCGGCCATTGGCCTTGCGCATCCAAAGTAAGGTTATTCAAACGCACATCAGCGGTTTTTTTGGCATTCTCTTGGGTCAACCGATCGGCACGCAGGGAAAGATCGTACACCGATGTTTGCTGCTGTTTCACACGCCCGTTCAGGCTCAAATTGGCCAACTGCCATTGCTTGTAAGCCAGATTACGGGCGAGCAAATCGACGGTGGCTTCAGGATGCTGCACGCTGCCCGTCAACCGGGATTTAAGATCAAGACTGCCGGTTAAATCAGGCAAATTGACGGCGCGCCAGGGAAGATACGCCAGTTGGGGAATGTTCGCATTTACGGTCAAATCGACAGGTGTATTTTTGGTCAAGTCCGCCATCGTCACACGGCCTTTGGCATCAAGGGACGCATCGGCCACATTGATTTTCGCCTGCTTCAAGTCAAGCCGCTGATCGGCATATCTGCCCTGTAACGCAAGTGACAACGGTACCCGAACCGATTTTTGATTCGCCGCAGATGCGGGCACATGCAACACCGTGTTCGGTATGGTCCAGTCGAAGTTTATCTGAGCATCTCGCAACGGATCGATACCCAATGAACCGTCCACCTTCAGATGCGTGCTGATCGCCCCCTCAGCCGCCACGCCGTTTGGTGCCAACACATCGCGCAGGGCCACTCGATCCAAATCCAGTGAGAGCGCCACGGGCCGTGTGCCGGTCAAACCCAGTTCACCCTTGGCCTTGATCGCACCGCCCGCCAGTGTCCCGTGGGTTATATCCAGCAAGACCTGTTGATTCGCCATCGCGCCATCGACCGTCAAACCCTCAAAGGGCAGCCGGGCAATTTGTCCGCCCAATGCGGTAAGCTTGAACTGAAACTGCGCGGATGGTGATTTTTGGGTCTTATCTTGCCCTGCCCCATTGCCTTGATCACCCGACTGAGCGCACGAGAACTGGTAATCAAAGCCCACCTGCCCCGCCGCTGCGGGCGCAAGACGCTCCGGATTCAAACCCGTTGCCTGCCCGTGAATAGCGGCCTTGAGTTGTGGGGCAAAATCGACAATACCGCGCCCACATAACGATCCATCGAGAGTATCAATGTGCAATTCTTCCAAGGTCATGCGCTGCGGATTGATCTGCGCATCGGCTTGCAGCGTGGCCGACGGGGTCGCAAAGCCCTCCCATCGTCCGTTGACCTGCGTTTTTATAGCCGCCAGATTGCCGCCCAGTGTCATCTGCGCCAACGCCCAACCCTGGGGCAAGGTCACAATCGTCGCCAATTGGCCATGGGTTTGATGCGGCGTTGCGACCGCGACGTGTACCGCGCCCTGCCCTTCGATGGCTGTCTCGTACGCGGCCTCATCGGTGTGGCCATCGGCAACACTTTGGCCGGGCAGACTCGCCATGATCTTGTTTATTTTTAATGAAACGATCTCTGCATCCGCCCGGCCTTCGGCTTGCAGGGTCGTGAGCGTCAGACTGGGTTGCGGGTTTTGATCCGCCCGGGTTGGCTGCACTAACGTGAAGTGATCGACTTGCAGATGCGCCACCTGAACACCCACCGGCAGTTTCAACGGCAAATCAGACAAATTCAATGGCGTGGCTGGCGTGGTTGATTGGACGGGCGGGGGCTGGCGCAGAATCACATCCTCGGCGGTGAGATTTTTGATGAGCAAGCTAAAGTGCCAGAACTGCCGCCAATCGAGTGCAACCTCGGCCTTACCGATATCCAGGGACAAACCATCTTGAGTGTGGAAAGCAATCTGATCAATACGCAGACCCTGCCAAAGATTACCCTCGACTTTGCCCATCGAAAGCCCGGCCACTTGTTGCTGGGCCTGCCCTGCCAGCCAACGCACGCCAGGCGTGGTTGCCGTCAAACCGATAAATACCACAAAAACCAATGCCAGCAATCCGCCGATAAGCCAGCCGACGACCTGTAAAAGCAGGGAGAACCAGCGCAGCATCAAAAGGCCGTCCCGATGCCCAGGTGCAATCGCGGCGTGCGTTGATTGCCGTCAAACGGATAGGCCACATCCACGCGCACCATACCGACCGGCGAGCGCCAGCGGATGCCGATACCCGCCCCCGTATTCAAATCAATAGCGCTCAAGGCATCGAAGGCGTTGCCCGTATCAACAAACGCGGCGCCCCACCAATCGCGCCCGTACACCGGATGCATCACCTCGGCACTGGCCGTGAACAGGTATTGCCCACCGATCACCTGGCCGGTCGAATCGATCGGGCCTAAAGATTGATAGGCATAACCGCGCACAGATTGATCGCCGCCGGCAAAAAAACGCAGGCTTTTGGGTAAGGAATTGAAATCGGGTGTCACCACGCCACCCAACTCGGTGCGCGCCTTGAACACCCATTTCCCCACAGGATAAAGCCCACCCAGCA
>NZ_JAQTTX010000016.1 GCF_028710545.1 Halothiobacillus sp.
GTCAGAATGAAGTATCAGGAGTGTCAGTATGTCGGATATTCTTAAAAATCGTCGTCAGTTCATTACGGCGATGGCAGGCGCCAGTTCATTGGCCCTCGGCGTGAAAAGCGCACAGGCGGCTGATGAATTAAGATTCCCCGGAGACAAGCCCCAGCACCATCTTGTCTTTCAGTTGAATCAGGACGATACCGAGTACCAGACCCACATCCTCAACTCCATGAGCGCGCTGCTCACCGAGTTCGGCGGCAATATCCAATTGGCCGTAGTTGCCTTTTCCAAGGGCATCCACATTCTGGCCAAAGACCCGAAACGCCCGGTGGACAAGCTGATCTACGAGCGGGTTCAGGGCTTCGCAGAAAACTACGGCGTGCAATTTGTGGCCTGTGGCAACACCATGCACACCGTCGGCTACAAGGATAGCGATATGCGCTCCTTCGCCAAGATTCGCCAGGTCGGTGCCGCTGCACTGATGGAGTATCAGGAGCAAGGCTGGGCGTACATTGCATGGTAAATGGCCCACTTATTTTCTTTAAGACCGAAGCTCCCTTATGAATGAACTTGTGATCCGGCAACCGGACGATTGGCATGTACATCTGCGCGATGGTGCAATGCTTAAAGCAGTCGCACCATTTACCGCAAAACAATGCCATCGGGCGATCATCATGCCCAATTTGGTTCCGCCCGTGACAACAGTTGCCGAGGCCATGGCTTATCGAAACCGCATCTTGGCTGCCATTCCGGAAGGAATATCTTTCGAGCCGTTGATGACGCTGTATCTCACCGAGCAGACAACCGTTGAGGAACTGGCCGCCGCAGCTGCCTGCCCTTATGTTCATGCCGTCAAATTGTATCCGGCAGGGGCGACAACCAACTCGGACCGAGGTGTGCGTGATCCATTGAGCATCGATCACCTGTTGGGTGAATTGGCTCGTTCCGGTTTGCCCTTGCTGGTTCATGGCGAAGTGGTTGATCCGAACATCGATATTTTCGATCGTGAAGCGGTGTTCATAGACCGTGTACTTACCCCCATTCTGAATCGATTCCCTGATTTGCGACTGGTGATGGAGCACATCACGACAACCCAAGCGGTCGAGTTTGTCATGAGCCAATCGGAGCGGGTTGCGGCCACCATCACGGCACATCATTTGCTGTACAACCGCAATGCCATGCTTGTCGGCGGCATCCGGCCACACTATTACTGCTTGCCCATACTCAAGCGCGAAACGCATCGGCAATCCCTGCTGAATGCCGCCACGTCCGGTAATCCAAAATTCTTCATGGGTACCGATACGGCACCACACACGCAATCTAGCAAGGAATCTGCTTGTGGTTGTGCCGGTGCATTTACCGGTTACGCTGCTTTGGAGTTGTATGCCGAAGCATTTGATGAAGTAGGCAAATTGGATCAACTGGAGGCCTTTACCAGCCTGAATGGCCCGCTTTTTTACCGGCTGCCCATCAATGAAAAACGCGTACGGCTGACGCGAACCACCACACAAGTACCCGACAGCTTCCCTGTAGAAGACAATCAGCGCCTTGTGCCCTTACGCGCGGGTGAGTCAATCGCCTGGCGGTTCGAGCTGCTCGAATGAGTATCAGCTCCGGGCCACTGGATCAGTTGTCGTATCGCGACGCTCCGCCCATTCTGAAAGGGCAGTTGAAACAGTCTCCAGCAGACTTCCGCGTTGATGAAATCCTCGGATTTGAACCGGATGGAGAAGGCACTCACGGTCTGTTTCTGATCGAGAAAACGGGAATAACCACGGGGCAGATGCTGGGTGCGCTGTCCAAATTGTCCGGAATGGCTGAGAGAGACATCGGTTTTTGTGGCATGAAGGACAAACTCGCGGTTACCACTCAGTGGGTAAGCCTGCCTCTGATGCCATCCCATTCACCAGAGAACCCGCCGGACTGGATCGATGCATTACCAGATCACGTGGTAGTACTTCGCTGGAACCTGCATCGCAAGAAGTTGCGCCGTGGTAATCATAGAGGCAATCGTTTTTCGATAACGATTCGCAATGTGATCGGTGATGACCCGGAATTTGTGCAACGGCTGGACAGGTTAGAAGAGCAAGGTTTCCCCAACTACTTTGCCGAGCAGCGATTCGGGCACGCTGGCGGCAACTATGCGTTGCTCGAAAAGCTGGGACGATTATCGAACGCCCGTTCAATCAGTCGCGCTGATCGAAACTGGGGCATTTCGACGCTCAGAGCTGAAATCTTCAACCGGGTCTTGTCCGATCGTCTGTCCCGGAGTACGGAAGCCACCGCCAAAGCTGGCGATCTGGCTCGCCTTGCGGGCACGAATAGTTGGTTTTTGGTTGTTGATGAAGAATTGAACAACGCGCAGCAACGAATTGATATTAAAGATATTTGGCTCACGGGGCCACTTTGGGGCAAGGGGCCGAGTCCTGCCGGGGAGTGTGTTCAGGCCGAGGAAAACCGAATCGCGGCAGAGGTTTTGTCGCGTTATGGCGCTGAAAACTGGTCAAGCCATTTGCATGACTGGCGTGTTGATCATGACCGACGCGCTTTGATGGCACCGGTAACCGGTTTGCAGTGTGAAGAAAAGACAGAGGAGGGCGGCCGCATCCTCAATCTGTCGTTTGCGTTGGAATCAGGAAGCTATGCGACCGCTTTGCTTCGGGAGATTATCGAACTGACTCAGTCCTGATTACCTTCTTGAGCTTTAACGGCAGCTTCAACCAGAGGTTGCAACTCTCCACGCTCGAACATTTCCAACGTAATGTCGCAACCACCAATGAGTTCGCCATTCACATAAACTTGCGGAAATGTAGGCCAATCGCGGTAACGGGGTAGGTTTTCAAAGATCTCCGGGTCAGCCAATACATTGACATAGCCAAATGGCACCTGACAGGCCTTTAACGCTTCAGCTGTGCGGCTGGAGAAACCGCAGCTTGGAAACTGCGGTGTGCCTTTCATAAAAATAATAACGGGATTTTGTTTAACAAACTGGTCAATACGCTCAAGAACGTCCATAGATACCTCGGTGTGAAAATTTCTAAACATTGTAGACCCATGATAGGGGCATTGCGAATTCAGTCGGACTCTAAGGGAGCACTGATTTATTCAGTGCTTCCCGCTTGGGGCAGGATGCCCCAACACGAACAAGGACATAAGCCTTTGATTCGTGAGAGCCATCGCGGGCGTGTACCGCGATGAGCGAGCTGATTTATTCCAAGGATGGAATAAATCAGCATTTACCTAAGGTAGACGCGCCAAGCGCCTCTTCGCTACAAACAACCCGATTTCTACCATTTGCTTTGGCCACGTACAAATGCTGATCTGCCGCTTCAATCAAAGATGTCAGGTCAAGAAAGCGTGGAAAACTCGCAATACCGGCACTGAACGTGCAGAACAGGTTGCTGCCGTTCTCTGTAAGCGTGCCTGACTGACCGAATTGCACTCTAAGCCGATTGATCAAATGCGCGGCTGTTTGCTCGTCTGTGTTTGGCAGGGTGACCATAAATTCTTCGCCACCATAGCGTCCGACGCCATCGTACCGACGCAGCCGCGTATTCAACAGATTCGATAGCTTTCTGATGACGATGTCGCCCGCTTGGTGGCCATAGGTATCGTTCACATTCTTGAAATGATCGATATCAATCAGAACGACAGACAACTGCTGATTCTGGCGGTTAGCGCGATCGATTTCAGCCTCGACCAGATCCTTGATGGCGTTGTGGTTCAGCAAACCGGTCAGAGAATCGCTGCGCTTTTCAGCCATTGACTGGCGATAGCGCAAAGCTCGATAACGAACCATTTTCAGCAGATCGTCGATCGCAATCGTTTTATTGAGGAAATCGTCACCGCCTTGAATCTTGGCGTTCATGCGTCGGCGATCATTTTCCTCGGTCGACATGAATAAAATCGGCACATCGCGCAAACGAGGGTGCTCTCGAAAAATCTTCGCCAAATCGATTCCATCGATATCGGGCATATAAAGATCAAGCAGGATGATATCAGGCTGCATCTCGACCGCACTGCGATAGGCTTGCTCGGGCTTCGATTCAAAACGGAAATTGATGTTTTGCTTCTGGAAGTGCTTCCCCCAATAGACACCGGCAGTCACCATGTCATCAACCATAAGCACTTTCAGTGGCTTATCATCTTCATCCAAAATGCGAGATGATTGCAGTAACGTATTGAGACGACTCACATCCAGCGGCTCTGTAAGGAAATGCGAGACACCAGCCTTGGCGGCTGCGGCACGGATCTGAAAAGAGTCCTTGCTGGAAATCAGGAGCGATGTCTTATGCCGAAGTTCATTCTCGATCAACTGAAAGGGGATATCTAGGCTGGCTACAGACTCATCACCCTGAACCAGGAGCATAATCAATTCAGCCTCAGCTGCAAGTACTTTAACCTTGGCATGATCTACCGCCTGGGCATTGATTGTCCGAGGCGCAAACCCAGATCGAGACAAGGCGTCCCTCAATACATCGGAAGGTTCCTGGGTGCCGATAATCAAAGCAACGGGCAGGGCATCTCTATGAGAGATAAGGAGCATGTTCTTGATAATCCGATCAATGTGCCGAATCAGTCGAATCAGACGACTGAAATCCTCAGCGGGCGCAATCAATTCCTGCTGGATGGCGTGCAAAAGGCGATCCAAAGCATTTGCCAACTGCGGCTGACGAATTCGACGCGCATCCATGAGCATGTTCTCGGCCTGAACCAGCAAATCCACAAGACGGGTTTTGCGATGAGCAGAGGACTGGGAGAGAACGGATTCCATTGAAGCCGCCGCGAGCTCCCAATTCACTGGCTGTGCGTCCAGTCCGTCTGATGATGTTCTATGATCGAATGAATGTGTGTCCATCGTCGTCACCAATCCTTGATATTAGTTCAGCTCGAATTAATCGCGAGCCGCCATTTGACATGGTCGCTGCAATGATAATTACTATCTGGCGGGCTATCTGGCGGGTGATGAGAAGTTTACTTCGAAACGACGCAACGGAGTACGCCGATCATAAGAACCATACAAGAGGACCACTAAACTCACCGGCCCTATTTAACATAATATCTATTATGCGAAGCAGCAAATACGGCCACCAAAGGGCAAGCCGATGATACTTCGACACTTTCCACCGATTCGCCCGAGGCCGCTTCGTTCGCTGGCTGCAAAAGTGTCAAACCTGGCTTCAACGGTTCTGGCACGGTGTACGCCTTGCGGTTCGTTGATGCGGGCCTGTCACTTTCAGATGCCGCCCAAGGTTGGGCTTTTAACGTGTAGGAAAGCGACAGCCGCAACGTTTGCCGCGCGCTCGAGTTCCTTATTGTCATTCGAAGTAAATACACTCAGTCTGCACCTGATCTCCAACCGTATCCGACATTTAGAAATTCGAATGCACCTTGCTTGTAATCTGATCCAGGTCACGAACTGCACCGCGATCGGCTGAAGTGGTCATCAGTGCGTACGCTTTCAGCGCCTGACTGACGATCCGGTCGCGGTGCACGGGGTGCCACGCCAGTTCGCCGCGCTCATGCATTTTAATTCTGCGCGTAGCCAGTTCCGATTCATCCAACGCAACATTGATACTTCGGTTGGGGATATCAATCACGATGACATCACCTTCTTCTACGAGTGCAATGTCACCGCCTGCGGCAGCTTCTGGTGACGCATGGCCGATCGACAAACCAGATGTACCACCGGAAAAACGTCCGTCAGTGAGCAAAGCGCACTGTTTTCCAAGACCTTTGGACTTGAGGTAGCTGGTTGGGTACAGCATTTCCTGCATGCCTGGGCCACCTTTGGGGCCTTCATAACGGATAACAACCACATCACCGGCGACGATCTGATCTCCGAGAATCGCTTCAACAGCGGATTCCTGTGATTCGAACACGCGGGCGCGTCCGGTGAATTGCCAAATGGACTCATCAACACCCGCCGTTTTGACGATGCAGCCATCACGGGCAATATTCCCGAACAGGACAGCCAGACCACCCTCCCGACTATAGGCGTGCTCAATGCTGCGGATGCAACCCTTTTGACGATCTTCGTCCAGACTGGGCCAGCGTGTATCCTGGGAGAATGCCGTTTGCGTGGGAATACCCGCTGGTCCCGCTGCATAAAATGTCTTGACCGAGTCTTTTGCCGACGGACGTTTTATATCCCAGTCATCCAGCGCTGCGGCCATGCTCGCGCTGTGTACCGTTGGCAAATCGCTATTGAGCAGGCCAGCGCGGTCCAGCTCACCGAGAATACCCATAACACCGCCGGCACGATGTACATCTTCCATGTGATATTGCGGCGTACTGGGGGCAACTTTGCACAAATTTGGAATGCGACGACTCATCCGGTCGATATCACTCATGGTGAATTCGACCTTGGCCTCATTGGCGGCCGCCAACAGGTGCAAGACGGTATTCGTCGATCCACCCATGGCGATATCAAGCGCCATGGCGTTCTCGAATGCACCGAAACTGGCAATCGAGCGAGGCAAAACCGATTCGTCATCCTGCTCATAATATCGACGGGCAAGTTCAACAATCAGGCGCCCTGCACCCAGGAACAGTTCTTTTCTGTCCGCATGGGTGGCCAGCAGTGAGCCATTACCGGGAAGTGACAACCCCAAAGCTTCAGTCAAGCAATTCATGGAGTTGGCAGTGAACATGCCGGAACACGAACCGCAAGTTGGGCAGGCGGAACGTTCAATGGCTTCTACATCCGCATCGCTCACAGAATCGTCGGCTGCCTGAACCATCGCATCGACCAGATCCAGCTTGACTATTTCTCCAGCCAAACGGGTCTTACCCGCTTCCATCGGGCCACCCGAAACAAAGACAACGGGAATATTCAGACGCAATGCCGCATTGAGCATGCCCGGTGTGATTTTGTCGCAGTTTGAAATACAGACCAGCGCATCGGCGCAGTGTGCATTGACCATATACTCGACCGAATCGGCAATCAGATCGCGGGATGGCAGGCTGTAGAGCATGCCACCGTGACCCATGGCAATTCCATCATCTACCGCAATCGTGTTGAATTCCTTGGCCACACCGCCCGCTTTTTCAATTTCACGCGCAACCAGTTGCCCCATATCTTTCAGATGCACGTGCCCCGGAACGAACTGCGTGAACGAATTGGCGATTGCAATGATGGGTTTGCCGAAATCGCCTTCTTTCATGCCGGTGGCGCGCCACAGGGCTCGGGCACCTGCCATATTGCGGCCATGCGTTGTCGTACGGGAACGGTAAGCGGGCATGGATTCCTCCTGGGAATGAATTGGTTTATTTAAGGAATCTTTGACTTAATTTGAGATTCCGTGCGGCACAAGGACGTGCCGCCCTCTGAAAATTCCAGGATGGAATTATTCAGAGCTTACTTAATAATATCAACCAGCGTGCCGACCGGCACCTGATTGAATAATTCAATCACTTGTGTGTTGTTCATGCGAATACAACCATGAGACTCGGGGCGGCCGATCAACCCTTCCTCCGGTGTGCCGTGAATATAAATATAGCGCGCGTGGGAATCCACGCCCTTCCCTTCGTTGACGCCCGGTTGCATGCCCTGGAGCCACATGATGCGCGTGGTTACATCATCACCATCGCCCTTGATGGGCTTGGTTTGTATGGCTGCCAATTTACCTGTCGGCTGGCGCGCCTTGAATATCATGCCGATGGGTTCGCCATCACCGAATTTTTCGGCAATTCGATGAAGCCCCAATGGGGTTCGGTTGCTGCCCTCTGCCGAACCGACACCCACAGCCGAGGTTGAAACGGGAAATTCAAATTTGAGTTGATTGCGTTCGAACAGATATAGCCTCTGATCTGATGCGTCAACAATGATGAAAGGCGCATCCCCTGCCCCACTGCTCATCAGCAGACCATGCACATGGTTTTGTGCTGTAACAACCGAAGAGGGAATTACTGCGGTACTTGGATTCATTGCCTGAGCCTGTGCGTCGAAGCCAGCAGTTAATAGAAGCAAACCCGCAAGCAACACGCGTTGCAGCGCACGACTAAACCGATCACTGAACATTGTATAAAC
This sequence comes from Halothiobacillus sp., assembly GCF_028710545.1. Taxonomy (GTDB): domain Bacteria; phylum Pseudomonadota; class Gammaproteobacteria; order Halothiobacillales; family Halothiobacillaceae; genus Halothiobacillus. The sequence goes on from NZ_JAQTTX010000016.1 coordinate 8,021, forward strand.
CTACGGCAACAATATCTCTGGATTTCTGGCTCGTTGGATTCTTGGAATGATCACTGCGACGGCTGGACAGTAAATCAAGATACTTCTGATCGATATCGCCGGTGATGTAATCGCCGGTGAAGCAGGAGCAATCGAATGATTTCAATGAAGGATTACCCGCTCGAACCGATTCGATCAGATCATCAAGATCCTGATAAATAAGATAATCTGCCCCAATAGCCTGGCGAATCTGTTCTATATCTCGATCATGGGCTACAAATTCACTCGCGGTCGGCATGTCGATTCCATATACATTGGGGTATCGAACCGGCGGCGCAGCAGAAGCCAGATACACCTTGTTTGCACCCGCTTCGCGCGCCATGCGGATGATCTCGCTCGAGGTGGTGCCACGGACGATCGAATCATCGACAAGCAGCACGTTTTTACCCCGGAACTCGAGATCGATGGCGTTGAGCTTCTGGCGGACGGAACGCTTGCGCATTTCCTGCCCCGGCATGATGAAGGTGCGCGCGATATAGCGATTCTTGACGAAACCTTCGCGATATTTGAGATTCAAGTTGAATGCAATCTCAAGGGCGGCAGTCCGGCTGGTATCGGGGATGGGAATCACGACATCGATATCGTGGTTTGGCCATTCGCGCAGGATTTTGGCTGCCAGTTTTTCACCCATGCGCATCCGGGCGCGGTATACGGAGACGTCATCTATGATGGAATCCGGGCGGGCAAGATAAACGAATTCAAAAATGCACGGTGTGTATTGCGAGTGCTCTGCGCACTGCTTGAAACTCACCTCCCCTTCCGGGCTGATGAAGATGGCCTCACCGGGTGCCAGATCACGGACCAATTCAAAGTCGCTCGCTTCAATTGCCACTGACTCGGAGGCGATCATGTATTCGGTCTTTCCCGATTCATGCTTGCGTTGGCCGTAACATACGGGGCGAATCCCCCAAGGGTCACGGAATGCAAAAATACCGCGCCCCGCAATCAGGCCGATAACGGCATAAGCGCCCTTGGCTCGTCGGTGTACACCGCTTATGGCGGAAAACACATCTTCGACCTTGGGCTCATCACCTGCTACCGCAGAGAGTTCATGTGCGAACACATTCAGCAGGACTTCAGAATCGGAGTTGGTATTGATATGCCGGTGATCGGTCTTTTGCACCGATGCCCGCAACTCGTCTACATTGGTCAAGTTACCGTTGTGGCCGAGTGCAATCCCAAAAGGCGCATTCACATAAAACGGCTGCGCTTCTGCGGATGAATCACAACCTGCTGTCGGGTAGCGCACATGTCCGATACCCATATGACCATGCAACTGACGCATGTGACGGGTATGGAACACATCTTTGACGAGGCCATTTTCCTTGCGCAAGAAGAGCCGATCCGATTCACAGGTCAGAATGCCAGCGGCGTCCTGTCCCCGATGCTGCAGCAGCGTCAAGCCATCAAACAACATCTGATTTACTGGACCATTGGCCACGATTCCGATAATGCCACACATGAATGATCAACCCCGATAGAAAAATTTAGCGTCAAGACGCACTATTTAAATCAATGCGTTACGACTGAAAATGTTGTGCAATGTCGGCAGGCAGCAATGCCAGAATCCAGTCAGATACGATCTGGAATTGTGGAACAAGCACTGAAGACTGCCACCAACTCTCCTTCGGCATGGCGGTCAAATGCGCGAGCAATACCAGGATGGCAATGATGAAAACACCCCGAGCCAATCCAAAAACCATACCGACAGAGCGATCCGTGCCACTTAATCCCGTTTTATTGACGGCGGTAGAAACCGCCCAGTTAATGATTCCGCCAATAATCAGCACCAGAACGAACAAGGCAAGGAAGGCAAGTGCCACTCGGGCGGAAGGAATATCCACTGCCTGCGGAATATAGGCAGAGGCAGGTTGAGAAAACCCAAGCGCGATACCGAAAGCCGCAATCCAGGTCAACAGGGAAAGAACTTCCTTGACGAAACCACGCACCAGAGAAATCAGGGTGGAAACCAGTACGACGGCAACGATGACCCAATCAAGAACAACCATAAATTACCTATCCATTCAGAAAATCAGCTCAAAAGGCCGCAGACTACTTTGGCATTACCAAGCCATCACGACCCAGTTTTTCACGGAGCTGTGTGGTTGCCTTAACCGCCGATTCGCGACTTGCGTAGGGCCCAACCCGCACCCGCCATACCGTCCCCTTCTTGGCGAAAAGCGGGGTAATTTCCACCTTGAAACCTGATTCAGAAACGGATCGTGCCAATGCCTTGGCATTGAGCTCATCCGAGAAACTACCCAATTGGACTACCCACAACTGATTACCGGCAACCGCAGCAGGGCTGGGCGCTGCGGGTTTATCGGTATTGGGCGCAGGTGTTTTGTCAACTGGCGTTGCCGGCGCCACCGGTGCCGGAGCCGTGGGCTTTTTGGGAGGATCGCCTTGAACAGATGCTTCTGGCGTTTGCTTTGTTGAGGTCGGCGCAGTCGATTCCGCAGAAGTCGCGGGAACCTTGGACGGCTGTTGTGCTACACCAGAGGATGCCTGCGTGTCCGCTGGCTTCGGCTCTGTCTCTGGAACAGGTGAAGCGGGCGGATTTTCCAGAATCTGCTGCTGGGCAGGCGGTGGCGTAGGAATAGTAATTTGCGCAGGCTGAGAAATGGTTGGTGCTTTCGGCACGGGCTGCACACTGGGTGTTTTCAGTCCGCCACCATCCAGCCACAAAGGCAGAAGCAACACGGCCAGAGCCAGCACGACCAAACCACCCACAAGCCGTTGCCTGAGTCGATTCGTGGATTTGGGCTGTTGTTCATGTTCAGACAAGATGCGCACCTGATTGACTCAAAACGTGTCTTATGGCGCTTACGGTATAAAACGAACCGAAAGCAATAATCTGATCGCCGACTGCACTTTGTGCGAAGGCGGCATTATACGCGCTTGTGATACTCGTTTCACGGATTAGGGGTTGTTCGAGCGCGGATGACAGCCTGGCGACCGATGCACTGCGAACAGAATCGAGCCTTCCGGCATACCAGTCATCGAATTCTGGGCGACAAAGTGAGGCCATCGCTTCTATCGGCTTATCATCAAGCGCACCAAAAACGGCAAACCGTTTTGATGGCGTGGCCACGGCATGCAGGTTATCGAGCAGGGCTCTGACAGACTCCAGATTGTGCGCCACATCGAGTATGACCAGACGCCCTTCGTGCAACCATTGCTCAAACCGCCCCGGATTCTTTGCAGACCGAAGCCCTTCTTCAATCGAAGACGAGCTGATACCAAGGGGGCTTTCGGGATGTTGTAGCAAGGCAACAACCCCTGCCGCGTTATCGACCTGAGCACGACCGAACATACCCGGCAGTGGCCAGTAGGAAGTGTGATTGCCCAGCACTAGCCGCCATCCCGTGGCATCAGCTTCGACCATAAAGTCCCTTCCTCGAACGAGCAAAGGGCAACCGATGGCTCTCGCATGTTCGATAACGGACTCAATCGGGTCGGGATCGGCATAGACCGCCGCCCGCCCTGCTCGCAGCACACCCGCTTTCTCGTAGCCGATTTGCGAGCGTGTATCGCCCAAATAAGCTTGATGGTCGAGTCCTATGTTTGTGATCAAAGCAAGATCAGCATCCAGAATATTGACCGCATCAAGACGCCCACCCAGACCAACCTCCAGTATCCATATATCCAGATTGGCAGAGCAGAACGCAAGGAAGGCGGCCAGCGTGGCCCACTCGTAGTAGGTAAGCGCCGCGGAACCCTCCGTGGCTGCGAGCTGGTGCATGGCGTCAACCAGTTGATGGTCTGTAATGTCTGCACCCATGAGGCGGATGCGCTCGTTGAAGCGCTCGATATGCGGGGATGTGTAGGCGCCGACGCGATAGCCTTCCGCCAGCAAAATGGCTTCGAGCAGGGCAACGGAAGAACCTTTGCCATTCGTGCCGGCGACGGTTATCACCTTCGGCACAACCAGATTGCCTTCCAGTTTGAGTGTTCGCCAGACTTCGGCGACTCGATTGAGCCCCAGCTCGATCCGTGCGGGATTTCTCGCCTCAAGCCACGACAACCACTCAGCTAAAGGCGCCTTTGGGGCGGGGGCAGGATTCACTGATGATGACGTCAGGCTTTGGCGACTGGCGCGTCACGATGCTGCATGATGGCGACCAGATCAGCGATTTTTTCCTTGAGTTGCTGCCTTGGAACGATCAGGTCGATCGCACCGTGCGCCAACAGGAACTCGCTGCGCTGGAATCCGTCAGGCAGTTTTTCACGCACGGTTTGTGCAATAACCCGCGGTCCTGCGAAACCAATCAGTGCGTTCGGTTCGGCGATTTGAATGTCGCCCAGCATCGCCAGGGATGCGGAAACGCCCCCCATGGTCGGATCGGTCAATACCACGATATAGGGTAAACCTTCCTTGCTGAGCCGGGTCAGTGCAGCCGAAGTTTTTGCCATCTGCATCAATGAAAACAGTGCTTCCTGCATTCGTGCGCCACCGGAGGCTGTAAAGCACACAAGCGCAGTTTTTTGCTCGATTGCAGTCTGAACAGCCCGGACGAATTTTTCGCCAACCACAGAACCCATCGATCCGCCCATGAAGGCGAAATTGAATCCAGCTACCACAACGGGCAATTCATTCAGCCGACCGCGCATCACAATCAGCGCGTCCTGCTCTCCGGTCGCTTTCTGGCTAGCAGAGATACGGTCGCGATATTTTTTCTGATCACGGAATTTGAGCATATCCACAGGAGAGATATTGGCGAACAGTTCTTCTCGTCCCGCTTCGTCCAGAAAATGATCCAGACGTTCCCGCATGGGAATCCGCATATGATGTCCGCACTTCGGGCATACCTGCTGGTTCCGCTTGAGCTCATCGCGGTACAGCACGGCATCACAGCCTTCGCACTTGATCCATAGTCCTTCCGGTACACCGCGTTTTTCTGCGCTTTGGATACGAATACGTGATGGCAATAATTTTTCCAGCCAGCTCATAGTCTTTGCCTCAAGTTCAGTCCATTCACCAAACTGTTGTTAATTTTGAGTTTTTTTATCAAGCGCAATCCGAATCTGCGCCATGAAATCCTGGAGTTTCTGGCGGAGCGTGGCCCAATTATCCGTGTTGGTAACGGCTGCGGAATCAGCGATCAATTGCACCAACGCACTGCCAATAATCACGGCATCGGCCACTTTGCCGACAGCGGCAGCCGTTTCTGCATTTCTGATACCAAACCCAACGCCAACAGGAAGGCCGCAATCGCTGCGGATTTCCTGCAATCGACTGGCCAACGCATCGGTATCCAGGTTGCTGGCACCGGTTACACCCTTGAGTGAAACATAATAAATAAAGCCACTAGCCACTTTCGCGATGTGACGCACGCGTTCGGCATGGGTCGTCGGCGCAATCAGAAAAATGGGATCGATGCCAACGGCACGATAGGCCTTGGAAGCGGGCTCGGCTTCCTCTGGAGGCAAATCGACTGTCAACACGCCATCGAGCCCGGCCGCTTGTGCCAGCTCGGCAAAACGATCCGTTCCCATGGCCTCAATCGGGTTCTGGTACCCCATCAGAATGACCGGTGTCTTTAGATTGGTCTCGCGGAATGATTTGACCATATCAAGGACATGGATCAGACCCACATGGTGCGCCAATGCGCGCTCATGCGCTGCGGCAATCACCGGGCCGTCGGCCATCGGGTCGGAAAATGGAACACCAAGCTCGATCATGTCAGCACCACCTTCGACCAGGGCGTGCATGATGCCGACCGTGGCATCAGGATGGGGATCGCCCGCGGTGATGTACGGGATCAGAGCGGTACGGTTTTGCTGCCGCAGTTGTTCAAATAACGGACTGATACGGCTCATAGGTTGATCCCTTCCATCTTGGCCACGGTATTGATGTCTTTGTCACCACGACCGGACAAATTCACCAGAATGATTTTGTCCTTGCCGTATTGGGGGGCAAGTTTTTTGGCATAAGCAACGGCATGTGCAGATTCTAACGCTGGAATGATTCCCTCATAACGCATGACATCATGGAACGCGCTCATGGCTTCGGCGTCTGTGATCGCGTCATAGGTCACCCGCCCAAGATCCTTGAGCCAGCTGTGTTCCGGCCCCACGCCCGGATAATCCAAACCTGCGGAAATGGAGTGTGTACCGATGATTTGGCCATTCTCGTCTTCCATGAGATAGGTGCGATTACCGTGCAGCACACCGGGGCGTCCCGCCGTCAACGGCGCCGCATGACGACCGGTTGCTACACCGTCACCCCCCGCTTCCGCGCCATAAAGAGCCACATCCTTATCGTTGAGGAAGGCGTGGAAGATACCGATGGCGTTCGAGCCACCGCCAACACAAGCAACGATGGCGTCCGGCAAACGTCCGGTTTTCTCAAGCATCTGTGCACGCGCTTCTTTGCCGATAACTGACTGGAAATCCCGAACCATCTGCGGGTAGGGGTGCGGCCCTGCCACGGTGCCGATAATGTAGAACGTGTTATCGACATTCGTAACCCAGTCACGCATGGCTTCGTTCAACGCATCCTTAAGTGTGCGGGTGCCTGATTCGACAGGAACCACCTTCGCGCCCAGTAATTTCATACGGAAAACGTTGGGCTGCTGACGGGCGACATCCTCTGAGCCCATATACACCACACACTCAAGGCCAAGGCGTGCAGCTACCGTCGCAGTGGCTACCCCATGCTGACCGGCGCCGGTTTCCGCGATGATGCGCGTTTTACCCAGCCGTTTGGCGAGCAGTGCCTGACCAATCGCGTTGTTGATCTTGTGTGCACCGGTGTGGTTCAAGTCTTCTCGCTTCAACCAGATTTGCGCACCGTACGCCTCACTCATGCGTGCGGCGTAATACATGGCCGAAGGGCGGCCAACATAATCTCTCAGGTCGGTTTCAAATTCACGGATTAATTCGGGGTCGTTACGAAATTTCGCATACGCATCCTGAAGTTCCTGAATCGCTTCCATCAGTGTTTCCGCGACGTACTTGCCGCCAAACTCACCAAAGCGACCATGCTCGTCCGGATATTGTGCGAAATTGAAGGTAGCTGCATCAAAGGCCGCTATGGTTGGGTTGATTTTTCGATTTTCGGGGTTATCCAATTGGGTTCACCTTGTTCATAAATTCCTGAATTTTTTTAGCTGACTTGATGCCGGGTGCTGTTTCAACGCCGCTGGAAACATCAACCGCGTAAGGCTGCAAGCTCTTGATCGCTTCGCCTATGTTGGTGGCATCAAGCCCTCCTGCCAATATGAAAGGTACCGATGGATATTGGCCTTGCGGCCAATGTTGCCAATCGAAACGCGTGCCTGTGCCGCCCAGTGCGCCGGTGGCATGGCTATCCAGCAGAAAACCACGCGCTGTCGCGTGATCTGCCAATGCATGGCCAAGCAAATCACTTGATGGATCGACAAACAAATCCGTGCCGAGCGCCTTGATATACGGGCGGCCAAACTGACGGCAGTACGCACCGGTTTCATGTCCATGGAATTGCAGCAGGTCGGGCGAGAGCTTGCTGATGACGGTCTCGACCAGCGACTCGTCGGCATCCAGGAAAAGTGCTACCGATTGCACGAACGGCGGTACACGATCGAATAACGCCAAAGCCGCTTCAGGCGCGAGATTCCGCTTGCTTGCAGGCACAAACACGAACCCGACCGCATCCGCACCATACTGAACGGCCGCATCCACATCCTCCGTCCGAGTCAACCCGCAAATTTTCACCCGCGTACGCTCCTGCCGAACGAAAGAGGCGTCCTCTGCAAAGCGAGCTGATCTAGTGCTCGATTGAGCCGTCGGTATGGATAGGGCCATCTTAAGGGCCATGGGGAAATTAATCCTCAATACGTCAATTAAAGGCAGGATTCTAGCAGCAACCCGACTGCATTTCGCAGCTAGAGGCCCAAAATACCGGTTTTGACCCGGCTTGCTTGATGCCAAACGAATCGGGATAACGAACATTGACCAGATACAGTCCATCCGCGGGCGCTGTCATACCCGCGGCCGAACGATGCTTGGCCAGAAGAATATCCCGAAGCGAATCAGCGGGCTGCTCCCCTGCCCCCACCGGCAACAGCGTGCCCACAATAGTGCGCACCATGTGATGCAGGAAGGCGTTGGCTGTAATGTCCATATAAACGTATTCGCCCTGACGACGAAAACTTAAGGATTCAATATGGCGCACAGGGCTGACGGATTGACAATCCTTCGCACGGAAGCTGCTGAAATCATGCTCACCCAGTAAATATTGACCTGCCTCGTGCATGGCACCCTCATCGAGCGAACCGCGCCACCACGTGACCCGTCCGCGTTGCAGTGCAGAGCGCGTCATTCGATTCAAGATAATGTAGCGATAGCTACGTGCGGTTGCACTGAATCGGGCATGAAACTCAGAATCAACAACCTGGGCAGACAAGATGCTGATGTCTGACGGCAGAGCCTGGGTGACACCGAGCAGCCATGCCCGCTCGGAACGAATCGCCTCTGTATCAAAGTGAACAACCTGATGGCTGGCATGCACACCCGCATCGGTTCGCCCGGCACAGACCACTTCCACAGGCGAATCGGCCACGCGAGACAACGCGGTTTCAAGTCGCGCCTGAACTGAGTCAACCTCCGATTGGCGCTGCCAACCATGATAGCGGGATCCGTCATATTCAAGGGTAAGTGCGATGCGAGGCATGGTATTTTCAGCATGGTTTGATACGTTTAATAGCGCGCATCTTACCCAAAGATCAGCATCAACACTGAATCATGTACCTGAATGCAACACACCATCAATGTGTATCCGGCAATCACACTTCAAACGAAAGGCATATTAGGAAATACTAATAAATAACTTGTATGCGCACTTAATTTATTTACAATCAAGCGCCATAGGTAAATGCTGATTTATTCCATCCATGGAACAAATCAGCTCGCTCATCGCGGTACACGCCCGCGATGGCTCACACGAATCAAAGACTTACGTCTTTATTCGTGTTGGGGCATCCTGCCCCAAGCGGGAAGCACTGAATAAATCAGCGCTTCCCTAGTAGAATCATTGACGCACAGACGACCTCTTTCCCGCAGCACGATGAATTTTGATCGACAGGTGAACTATCCGTGGCAACCCATAGAATCAGAACAACAAATTCCCTTCAGGCCAAATGCAAAAGAGGTCCGTTTATGGTGAAGAGCTCCGTTCTGGCAACGACTGCATTCCTTCTGATCACCGCGCAATCATCAGGCTTCTGCCAAACCTTGCCTGTTCTTGGCGGCCAAGCCAGCGAGACAAAATCACAGAATGCGCAAGGACTGAGCATTCAGCAAGCAATCCAGAATGCGCTGACGCAGAACCCGATGATGCAGCAATCCCAGGCCATGATTGATCAGGCACAGGGTGCGATTCAGGAAGCCAGCGGAAATCGCCTGCCGCAACTGGATCTTTCGTTCGGAGGCATGGCTTCCAACAATGCACTGAATGTCTTCGGCATGAAGCTGAACCAGGGACAGGCCACATTCAATGATTTTGGTGTCGAGCAATATTTGGCGCAATCCGGGTTTTTATCCGGCGCGCCCACGCCAGAGGCGCTGGCAGCCGCCAACAGCACACCACCCGACAGCCTCAACCACCCCGGTTGGCACCATAATTTTCAGACCAGCCTGAAGCTGTCGGTGCCTATTTATAATGGCGGCAAAATAAGCGGGATGAAAGCACAGGCAGAAGCCTTGTTACGTGCGGCCCAATCCGGTGACCGTGCGGCAAAACAGCAACTCATCTTGCAGGTCGTTACCGCCTATGCGGGCATTGATGCGGCACACGCTTTTGTAAAAGTCACACAGCAGGCGGTTGAAGCGGCGAAATCCTACCGTGATTTGAGCAATAAAATGTATTTGCAGGGCGTTGTTTCCAAAAGTGATCTACTGAAATCAGAAGTCAATCTGGGTGATATTCGACTCCGCCACCAACAAGCACTGGATCAATTGGCCAACGCCAAGGACGCATTGCGCATCGTCATGGGGGTGCCACGCAATCAACAATTTGAAATCAATGAGTTGATTCGCATTAATAAACTGTCCGGCACCCTGGAAGAAGCGCGCAATTTAGCACTGCGCAACAATCCGCAGATTCTGGCCATGGACCAACAGATAGATGCCGCTCGTTCCGGGGTATCCTCTGCGCGCTCGGTCTACAAACCGCACGTCAACCTGATGGCACAGCAGGACTGGAACAGCGAAAACCTCGGAATCAAGAACGATTCTTATACGGTAGGTGCCGTATTGAATTGGAAGATACTCGATTTCGGTGCCCGCTCAGGCCAGGTTGATCGGGCCGTCGCTGGGCTGAATGCTACCCAGTCGAAACAACAAATGGCGATCAACACACTGATGTCGCAAGTGGGTGAAACCTGGCGAGCCGCGCAACTGGCGGAGTATCGGCTGGAGTTGAAAAAACTGGCGATTTCTCAGAGCGAAGAAGCTACACGCCTTGAAAAACTGCGGTATGCGCAAGGGATTTCCACCATGACCAACTTGCTGCAAACGCAAGCGGAGCTGGATAAATCACGCGCTGAATTTGTTCAGGCTCAGTATGAGTTGATCCTGCAACGTGCCACCTTACTATTGACGACCGGCCAACTCGAACCGGACGCCATTTCAGCCACACCGCTGACCACCCAATCATCACTGCCCGACGCGCGGCGTTCTGCCCATGCACAGCCCGCCGTTCTTTCTGTTTCCAAGGTGCCTCAATAACATGTCCGACCATAATCGTGCTTTCGCGAAAAAAACAGTTGGTGTTGCCGCCCTCCTCGCCATTGCATCCGTACTTTCCGCTTGCGGCGGGCACGATGAGCACCCGGCTTTGGCTTCATCACAACCCGAACTGAAAACACAGGCTGAGTTGTTCAAGGTGCAAAATCAGTCCTTGCCTGTGTTCGCACTGTTCCCGGGCTCGGTAATCACCTCCGATCAGATTTCGATTTCATCCCGGGTCATGGGCTATGTGCGCAGTGTGGATGTACATGAAGGACAGACCGTCAAATCAGGCGATACTCTGCTCACCATTGATTCTACTGACGTTACCGGCGCAATCAATCAGGCGCAGGCAGCCGTAAACAAGGCCTGGGCAGCATTGGCTGACGCCAAAAACAACTATGAACGGTATGCCAATCTGTACAAAGAAAATGCTGTGCCCAAGCAAATGTTCGAACAGATGCAGACAGCCTATAAAGTCGCGCAGAGTAATTATTCCGCCGCAATTGCCGGATTAAAACAGGCAAAGTCACAACTGACCTATGTAAAGATTACCGCCCCATTCAGCGGCACGATCACGAGCCGGTCTGTCGATCCAGGCCAAATGGCGACGCCTGGATTACCCCTGATGACCTTGCAAGGCAGTGGCCAAAAGCAAGTTGAAGTCCAACTCAGCAGCCAGGCATTCGCCACATTGAAACTGGGTGACCCGGTTACCGTCCGCTACACGGACTTTCAGGGTGAGCAACATCAGTTTCAAGGAACGGTTGAACGGATGGTCGACGCCACCGACCCGGTAACACACACGCATACCGTCAAGATCGGTGTGCCGGAAAACGTCAATGTACGCAGCGGTAATTACGTAATTGTCCAGATCGCGGTGGCCCACGAAACAGGTATGCTGGTCCCGCTTACGGCAATTCATGACCGCGGTGGCATTCGGGGTGTATTCGTGCTCGACGATCAGAACCGTGCCTGGTTCCGGATGGTGCGCCTCGGCCACGTTATCGATGGCAAGCAAGTGATTCTGTCCGGCCTCGTACCGGGAGAACGACTCGTAACTCAATCCGATGATCGCCTGCAAAACGGTATCGTCATCACCAATGCGCCTGCCGCCAAAGAACAGCCTGCATCATGAGCGAACTGAAGAACACGCCCAAAGACGCACCCGTGCTCAATATCAACCTGGCCGGCAAGCTGGCACGTGCCTTCCTGCACTCCAAGATCACGGCCTTGATCATGGTGGCGCTAACATTATTCGGCCTGATGGCCTTCTTCATCACGCCCAGGTTATACAACCCGGAAATCGTGGTGCCCGGTGCGCAGATTCTGGTGCAACGCGTCGGCAACAGTGCGGCACAGATTCAGGAGCAGGTCGTCAAACCCCTTGAAGCCATCATGGCCAGCATCAAGGGTGTCGATCACACCTACGGTTATGCCGTTAATGACATGGGCATCGTTACTGTGGCGTTTAAAGTCGGCAGCGATGAAGAGCGGAGCCTGCTTCTGCTCTACAACCAGCTTTCGCGCAATATGGACAAACTGCCGCCCGGCACGAGCCAGCCGTTAGTAAAAAGCATCGGCATTACCGATGTGCCCGTCATGACAATAACGCTCAGTTCACCCGATATGAACGGGGTCGAACTGCGTGAACTCGGTCAGCGTGTGCTCGATCAGCTTCAAAGTGTGCCGGATGTGGGCAACAGTGGGGTCATCGGCGGTCACCGTCAGATTCTTTCCGTGCAAGTTAACCCGCAAAAGCTGAGTAGTTCAGGCGTATCACTCAGTCAACTGCTCGATTTACTCAAAGCATCCAATGTCGTTATGCCTGGCGGTCATATCGTCAACAACAACGAGCAGACCAGTCTGCGCGTCAATGCCGCATTCAGCAATGCCGGGGAGCTCGGTGAAATCATCATCGGCACGCATGATCAACGACCGGTTTTTCTGCGTGACGTGGCAGACATCAAAATGGCGCCGGAAGAAAACGAGCAGTACTCGCAATTCGGCTACGGCAAAGGTAATCCCAAAGGTTATGCGATTGGCGGCACCGATCCTGCGGTTGTCCTGAACATCGGCAAGCGGGCCGGCGCGAATGCGGTAACGGTAACCGAACGCGTTCTGGCTAAACTCAAGGTTGTTGAGCAGCAAATGGTGCCGCAGAACGTGCATGTGACCGTGACACGTGACTACGGCAAACGAGCGGACGATGCCGTCAACTTGCTGATGGAACACCTGATGATCGCCGTTCTGGTGGTGCTCATCATTCTGTTCTTCTTCCTCGGCTGGAGAGAAGCGCTCATCGTCACCCTCACCGTTCCGCTCACTTTATTTGTAGTGCTGGGTGTCGGTTACGTCATCGGGCAGACCATCAACCGAATATCGTTGTTCGCGTTGATTCTGTCGCTGGGTTTGTTGGTTGACGCTGCCATCGTCGTGATCGAGAACATCCACCGTCACATCCACGAAGGCAAGGAAAAGTCGTTTGCTGATTTATTGGTGCGCGCGACCAACGAAATCGGCAACCCCACCAACATTGCCACCATCGCCGTCATTCTGGCGTTCGTGCCGATGGCGTTTGTTACCGGCATGATGGGGCCGTTCATGCTCCCCATCCCGATCAACGTTCCTATTGCGATGGTCGCTTCTCTTATTCTGGCGTACATCGTCGTCCCCTGGACGGCGAACCTTTGGTTGCGTGGCAAGGCACAAAAAGAGATGGCGGCACACGACGCACATCCCGAAGATTCTCATCGCCAGGACTGGCTGCAAAGCGGCTATACCCGTGTGATTCGCCCGCTGCTTGGCAGTCGGGGACTTTCGTTGTTCTTCCTGATTTTAGTACTCGTTCTCATGGTGGCTTCCATGCTGATGCCCGCATGGCAATTCATTCGAGCCAGCGGCATGAATGGCCCCCTAAGCCCTGCGGGCGTCAGCCTTAAAATGCTGCCCGAAGGGAACGTCAGCACGTTCCTGATTGAAGTGGACACACCGGCGGGAACAGCTCTGGACGAGACCGGTCGCATTGTCAATAACGTGACCCATGTTTTATCGCAAAGCCCTTATGTGACCAACTACCAGACGTTTCTGGGGCGCACGGGCCCGCTCACGTTTGCAGGCATGGTTCGCGGCGATATGATGCGCCAAGGCAGCAATCTCGCTCAGATCCGGGTCAATCTCGTGCCTTTGCACGATCGGCCGGATACCGAAGTGGTGGCTACCGACATCTGGAAGGAGCTTAAGACCGTACGTGAAATGTCTCGTCCTGCTCTGATCAAGCTCTTCCTCACCCCGCCGGGTCCCCCTGTTCGCGCACAGATTTTGGCGCGTATCCATGGCCCGAACTACACCGAGCTGCGCGCAATCGCCAATGATGTCAAAGCCAAGTTCAATGATGTCTACGGCATGATCAACGTCGACGACAGTATTACAGCGACTGCACCGGAATACTTGATCGAGGTCGACCGCCAGAAGGCCATGCAGTCCGGCGTCATGCCCGCTCAAATCGCCCAGCTGATTCACAGTTATGTAGGCGGAGTCACGGTTGGCTCGTTGCACGAATCCAATTCGGCCGAACCGATCAATATCGTCCTGCAACTTCCGATCGCCGATCGCGCAACCATTCAACAGGTACGTGATCTGACAATTATCGGAGCAGGCGGCAAACAGATACCGATCAGCAGCTTCGTCAACATCGTGAAATCGAGTGTCGCCAAGCCGATTCTTGATCAGGATCAACACGAAGTCGTGTATGTACAGGGTGATTTGCTCGGTAGCTCACCCGTCTACGCCACCTTGACGCTGAACAAGTGGCTCGATGACATGAAGCTAAATGGTAATGTGACGTTAACCACGGCCAACCTCGGTTTTACCGATGCGCAACCCGATGATCTCGAAAAATATCAACTGTTGTGGGGCGGTGATATGCGTCTGACTTTGGATGTCTTCCGTGACCTCGGTGCCGCATTCATCGTTGCACTGATATTCATCTACCTCTTGCTGGTGGCCTATTATCAGTCCTTCATGCTTCCGGTCATTGTCATGGGGGCGATCCCTTTGACCTTGGTGGGTATTTTCCCCGGCCACTGGCTGTTTGACATGCCATTCAACGCCACCTCAATGATTGGTTTCATCGCACTTGCCGGCGTGGTTGTTCGAAACTCCCTTCTTTTGATCGACTTCATTCTTGAATACCGCAAAGAAGGGTTTGACCTCAAGGAATCCGTTATCACGGCAGGTGCGGTCCGCTTCCGCCCCATTCTCCTGACGGCATTGGCGATTATGTTCGGCTCTGCGGTCATGGTGACCGATCCCGTCTTTGGTGGCCTGGCAGTTTCCCTGATTTTCGGGACGCTCGCCTCCACACTGCTGACACTGGTGGTCATTCCCATCCTGTACTATTTCTGGCAGCTGGATATTCAAATCAAGGAACAGAAAAAGGCGCGGGTCTCAGGTCAACCCACCTGAACGCATCGTCAGAATCAGGTTAAAACCGATCAATAAATCCTTTCGGGGCGGCTATGGTGAGAATGCAAAATCACACCGGCTGCTCCGTTTTCGTCTTTCCAATTTTATTTAGATGAGCAAGCGAATTCCGCCGCGAAACGCTACACTGATCATTGAGACTGAATGTCTTCGATTACCTCAATTTATATTTCCAGAGACAGTGACGCCATGCGTGTATCTTCGCTGAACCCCAGACGACATCTGGGGCAAATCAAGGCCATTTCATCGACAAACACCTTGGTTACCCCTCAATCAACTGTTTCTGCCCTCGTCTCAGCCATCGCCGTGGTCATTACACTCACGACAACCGGTTGCAGCGCCATAACGGTATCAGCCCAACCAACCGGACCTGTGAAAGATGCCACCGAGACCACAAATGTCTCCATCCTGACGCCTGCGCAGGAACAGGCTCGTTTGCAGAAAATCGATCAAAACCCGGTATTCCTGGTCATGGCCGGTGAATTGGCAGGACAGGCGAACAATCTGCCCCAAGCGGCCGATTACTATTATGCTGCGGCAGAAAAAACCAATGAGTTGTCCGTTATCAAACGTGCAAGCCAGATAGCACTGATTGCCAAAAAGTACGAAATGGCTCGAAACATGGCCAAACGCTGGATAGCGTTGGAACCTAAGTCCATCAAGGCCGCAGCCACCTTGACTGTCAGTGAGGTCCAGCTGGGAAATACAGCAGCGGCAGACAAAGCTCTGGAGAACTGGCTCACGCAGGTCAATCAAGATAATCAAGCAGTCTTTAATGAGCTTGGTGCCTATCTTGAAAACAACGTAACCAAAGATAAAGCCATAACCTACATCGATCATCTGGCGGAACGTTATCCAAACAACTTCACGGCTCAGATCGTGGTCGCCAAACTCGATCTTAAATTCAACCGGCTTCAATCAGCGGTCAATGCCGCCAATCGCGCGGTTGGAATCGCACCCCAGAGTAAAACCGCACGAGACATCCTCATCGTTGCACTGAGTCAGGCCGGCAATAACACGGCGCTTTTGAAGGCATTGAAATCAGCCCATGCACAGTTTCCCGGTACGGATCGCTATCTTTCCGGTTTGATTGAATCCACCATTCGGGAAGGTAATCACATCGAGGCTGGCAAGCTAATTGAAGCCGCACTTAAAAAGCCACCGAAGGATCCGGGTCAACTGCGTAATCTTGCGGTGTTTTCTCTGCAGATCAATCGCCCTACCCTGGCGAAGAAGGCTTTAGTTAAGCTGGATCAGTTGCCCGATCAGCATGATCTTGCCCAACTGCTGCTTGGTCGCCTCGCAGCGCAGTCGAACGAACTTCAACAAGCCATCCGCCATTTCAACCGGGTATCGGTAAACAGCGAGCACTATGCCCAGGCACGAATCCTGATGGCGGCGGCTTACGCTCAGTCAGACGACATGACCGGCGCGCTGCAGAGTCTGGATATTGCCCTGAGTCGACCTATTGACGTGGCCGACAAGCAGCGTCTTACTCTGGTCAAAGCGGGCTTACTGCAATCGCAAGGACTTGATCAGGAAGCCCTGACCACGCTCAACGAAGCGGTTACGATTTGGCCCAATGCCCATGATCTTCAGTTGCAGCGCGCCATGATCTTGTTCAAATTCAACCGAAACTTCGAGGCTGAAGAAGTCCTTCGGCAGGTCATTAAGGAAGATCCAGAAAATGCGACAGCGCTCAATGCGCTGGGCTACACGCTTGCCGATGAAAACCGGGATCTGGACGAAGCGGAAAAAATGATTCGAAAAGCACTGCAAAGCGATCCTGAAAATGCCGCTTATCTCGACAGTCTCGGCTGGGTGCAATATCGATTGGGTCAGTTCAAAGAGGCAGAGAAAACGCTTCAACAGGCGTACAAACTTGCCCCCGACCCGGAAGTGGGCGCACATTGGGGCGCTGTCCTCTGGCACCTTGATAAACATGAAGAAGCCAGGGATGTGTGGAAACGCGCACTGCTGCTACATGGGGATCACCCCGTACTGACGCAGACCATTCAGAAATACGCCCCCGACCTTATGGACGATGACGACACAGAGACACAGCAGAATCAAGACCAACCATGATGACCAGATTCTCGTTTCGATCTCGCCTGCTGATGGCTGGAATCGCCATAACGACATTACTGGGTGGATGTGCTCAACAACCGATAAGTCTTGATCAGGCCTCGTCAATACAAAACCGGCTCAACCCGGCCTGGCAGGCACACGAGGAAGCTGTCCGCCAAGTTGCTGACTGGCAGTGCATCGGTCGAATAGCCATCCGCACCGAAAACCAAGGCGGAACCGTCAACCTCAACTGGCAGCAGGCGGGAGAAACCGCGAAAATCGTTCTGAATGCCCCTCTGAATCAAGGTACCGTCGAATTGGTCGGGCGCCCGGACATGATGCTGATCACCGATTCCGCCGGTCATCGCCGGTTGACTTCAAACCCTGAGGCAAGCATCGAACAGCTTACCGGCTGGAAAATCCCCATCACCGCCCTGCCCGACTGGATTCGTGGACTGCCGCACGACAAGAACGCCATGATTCAACTCAATGAGATTGGCCGGTTGCGCACATTAAGTGACGATGGCTGGCTGATCGACTACGAATCCTATATGCCCGTGCCCGGACTCGATCTGGATATGCCAAGGAAAATCTCCGTCAGCCGCAACGACATCCGGTTGCGACTCATCGTTGAATCATGGCAGATGAATACTCACGGAACACTTGAGCCGCCCCGATGACTACAGACGCACCACCTTGTTGGCTTGCGCCCGTTAAAATCAATCTGTTCCTGCATATCAACGGCAAGATATCCGAAGGGGCATTTCGTGGTTATCACGAGCTGCAAACCTATTTCCAGCGACTCGATTACGGCGATGAATTGACGTTCGAAACCACCGATGAACCCAATATCTCAGTGCGGTGGCAGGAAGGCGCCGAATCTATCGCTTTCAAACCCGTACACGATCATGATGATCTGATCTATCGAGCAGCCGCCCTGCTTCAGGAAGCCGCAGCCGCCAAGGGGCATCCCAGGCGAGGCACGCACATAACACTCACGAAGAACACCCCGGTGGGTGGTGGCCTCGGCGGTGGCTCATCTGCAGCGGCGACGACGCTCCTGGCGCTCAATCAACTCTGGGACATTCATCTGCCGTTAGCGAATCTGGTAACACTCGCACGCCAGCTTGGGGCTGACGTACCATTCTTTCTCTATCAAACCAATGCCTGGGCAGAGGGAATCGGTGATCGAATCCTGCCCTACCCCAGCCCTGTAGCCGGGAAATGGTTTCTGATTGTCGTGCCGGATACACGTACCCTTACAGCCCGGGGGTTTGCACATCCGAAACTCATTCGCAACGAAGCGAAGTTTGAACCCGCAGACCTGATCGATCAGTGGCAGCAATCTGGTTACAACGCGTTCGAATCGGTCGCACTTGCTGAAGATCCAGCCATCGCTGCCTGCGACAAGGCGCTTCGTAATGCTGCCGGATTTTCTCGTCTCACAGGTAGTGGTGCCTGCCTGTTTTCGCTCATGGAAAACCAGGCAGAAGCACAGCAAGTTGCTGATATATTGATTCGTGACCAACCGCGGATTCAACGAGTGATCATCGCCCAGGCACTGCCGGACAAACAGGCCGGGAAACATGAAAATAAAAAAAAACGAGGAAAGCACTTGGCAAAGGCAAAGGGCTTCGTTAAGATGCGCTCCTCTTTCGTTTGGGCCGTCGCCAAGTTGGTTAAGGCACTGGGTTTTGATCCCAGCATTCCAAGGTTCGAATCCTTGCGGCCCAGCCAAACAATCGGCAGAACGATGACAATCCAAAGAACACTGATGGTATTTTCCGGCAACGCTAATCGGGCACTATCCGAGCGCGTCGTTGAAAGTCTTGATATTCAACTCGGGCAAGCCACAGTTTCCCGCTTCAGCGATGGCGAAAGCTACGTTGAAATCCTGGAAAATGTTCGCGGACGTGACATCTTCATCGTTCAGCCAACCTGCGACCCCACCAACGACAACATCATGGAACTCATGGTGATGGTGGACGCACTCCGTCGTGCTTCGGCTTATCGCATCACGGCGGTTATTCCCTACTACGGTTACTCCCGGCAAGATCGTCGCGTGCGTTCCGCACGTGTGCCGATCAGCGCCAAGGTAGTCGCCAACATGCTGCAAAGCGTGGGCGTGGACCGGATTCTCACCGTTGACCTGCATGCAGACCAGATTCAGGGCTTCTTCGATATCCCCGTGGATAACGTCTATGCCTCCCCGATTCTGCTCGGCGATATCTGGCGCCAGAAATACAACGATCTGATCGTCGTCTCGCCAGACGTTGGCGGTGTTGTTCGCGCCCGTGCTGTTGCCAAACGCCTGGACGACTCCGATTTGGCCATTATCGACAAGCGCCGCCCTCGCCCCAACGTATCTCAGGTGATGCATATCATCGGTGAAGTAAATGACAAGACCTGCGTGATTGTCGACGACATGGTCGATACAGCCGGCACACTGTGCAAGGCTGCAGGCGCGCTCAAAAAGCATGGTGCCAGGAAAGTCGTAGCCTATGCGACTCACGCTATCCTCTCGGGTGCGGCAATCGACAATATCAACAATTCAGACCTGGATGAATTGGTCGTCACCGATACAATTCCACTCAAGCCTGAAGCTGAACAATGCGAGAAAATCCGCGTGCTTTCAGTCGCGGGCATGTTGGCGGAAACCATCCGCCGCATCCATACCGACGAATCTGTCAGTTCACTGTATAACGATTAATTCGCATCTCTTTCCAGAACCGAAAAACAACGCTCTGGAATTAACCCGTCCATTCCCTTATAATCTCGCGCCTTGTTGCAGCCGTTTGCTCAACAGGGATGAGGGGCCGTTTGGTCGCGAACAGCCCCATTGCGTTGGTCCGGGTTAAACACACCGATTAATCAGGCCCGACGATTTTTTATTTTTTGGAGTTATTTTCATGTCTCAAGAAACATTTGCGCTCGACGCCGTACGTCGTGACGATCAGGGGAAGGGTGCGAGCCGCCGCCTGCGTCGCGAAGGCCGAATTCCTGCCATTGTGTATGGCGGTGGCGAAGCCCCTCAGTCAGTCACTATCCTGCATAACGAAATCCTCAAGCACCTGGAACATGAAGCGTTCTATTCGCATGTGCTGAATCTCAATATCGATGGCAAAACCAGCAAGGTTATCCTGCGTGATCTGCACCGCCACCCCTACAAGCCATTGGTGCTGCATGCTGACTTCCAGCGCGTATCTGCCAACGAGACCCTGCGTGTCACTGTTCCCCTGCATTTCCTGAACAAGGAAACCTGCGTGGGTGCAAAAGCGGGCGGCATAGTGAATATCATCCTGACTGAAGTTGAAGTGGACTGCACCGCAGACAAACTGCCTGAGTTCATCGAAGTGGACATGAAGGATCTGGACATCGGTGGTTCAATTCACCTGAGCCAGATCAAGATGCCAGCAGGCGTTCGCAACCACACCCTGATGCTGGGTGAAGATCATGACGTTAGTGTTGTTGCGATTCATGCGCCGAAAGTGGACAAGTCTGCTGAAGCCGAATCAGAAGAATAATCCGGGTTAAACCCTGACATAAACCGCCGCCTCTGACTTCACTTGGTGAAGTAAAGATGCGGCGGTTTTTTTTATTAAACTTGTTCATTCATCAACGCGCTCATCAGAGCGCATCAGGTGACCTCATGACGATTCAACTTATTGTGGGGCTGGGAAATCCTGGCAGCAAATATGAATCGACCCGCCATAATGCGGGTTTCTGGTTCATTGATGAACTGGCCAGAGACTGGGGCGGTCATCTCAGCTCAGAAACCAAATTCCACTGCGATATGCTCCGCGTCTCAATAAAACAGGTCGATCGACGATTGATCAAGCCGCAAACCTTCATGAACCTTTCTGGCAAATCTGTCGCCGCGGTTGCAAATTTCTACAAGATTCCCGCAGAGTCCATTCTGGTCGTTCACGACGAACTGGATCTACCGCCGGGAAAAATGAAGTTAAAGATCGGCGGCAGCCACGGTGGGCACAATGGTCTTAAGGATATTCAGGCCCAGTTGGGCACTCCTGACTTCTGGCGTTTACGGCTTGGCATTGGCCACCCGGGCCACCGGGATCAGGTCATCGGTTTCGTACTGACCAATCCGCCCGCATCTGAACGCAAGCTCATCGATGCCAGCATTCGCCACGCCGTGGACGAGATCGACGCCCTGCTGGATATCGACCCGGCAAAATCAACACAACGAATCAACGCATTCACCGCGGAAGCTTAAATACCCGCATAAAGGCTCTGGCGTCTATAATGGCCCACCTTTTTTATTTTTTACCGTTCTCGGAGAGACTCCATGGGTTTTAATTGCGGCATCGTCGGCCTGCCGAATGTGGGCAAATCCACACTGTTCAACGCGTTGACAAAAGCCAACATTCAGGCGGAAAACTACCCGTTCTGCACCATTGAACCCAATGTCGGCATTGTCGCCATGCCCGACCCTCGCCTTGATGCACTGGCAAAAATCGTCAAGCCAGAGCGTGTTCTGCCGACAACGATGGAATTCGTCGATATTGCGGGGTTGGTCAAGGGTGCTTCCAAGGGCGAAGGACTGGGCAATCAGTTCCTGACCAACATTCGCGAGACAGATGCCATCGCCCAGGTCGTTCGCTGCTTTGACAACGACGACATCATCCATGTCGCGGGCAAGGTAGACCCCTTGAGCGATATCGACATCATCAACACCGAACTCGTGCTTGCCGATCTTGATATCGTCACGCGCAATCTGGACAGGGCCATCAAGGCGAGCAAGTCCGGCGTCAACAAGGAAGCCATCGCCCGCAAGGCCGTGCTTGAAAAAGTCATGGTCGGACTGAATGAAGTCCAACCCGTTCGAGCCTTGGGCTTGAGCAGTGAAGAACTCGCAGTCATTCGCGATCTGCAATTGCTGACCGTAAAACCCATCATGTACATCGCCAACGTCAGCGAAGATGGCTTCACCAACAACCCTTACCTGGAAGCTGTTGAAGCCCACGCAGCTAAAGAGAACGCACCTGTCGTGCCGGTATGTGCCACGCTCGAAGCCGAGATCATGCAACTCGATGACGAAGACCGCGATGAGTTTCTCTCCGAAATCGGCCAGTCCGAGCCGGGCCTGAACCGCGTGATCCGCGCGGGTTATGCCCTCCTCGGCCTGCAGACCTATTTCACGGCCGGGGTCAAGGAAGTGCGCGCCTGGACCATCCACAAAGGCGACACGGCCCCACAGGCCGCGGGCGTCATCCATACCGATTTCGAACGGGGCTTCATTCGTGCTCAAACCATCGCTTATGAAGACTTCATCCAGTACAAGGGCGAACAGGGCGCCAAGGAAGCCGGAAAAATGCGGGCGGAAGGCAAGGAATATGTCGTCAAGGATGGGGATATTCTGAACTTCCTGTTCAATGTGTGATCCAGCATAACTGGATGCTGAAAACCTTAATCGGCACGCAGTCTCGGAACGATGTCGCGGGCGGCATACGCACCGCCCGAGTGACATCAAACTTCAGGAGCAAACGAAAATGATTAATCGCACTTTCCCCGCCCACCGCCCGCGTCGTATGCGTCGGGATGATTTCAGTCGGCGCATGATGCAGGAAAACACCCTCTCGGCGAATGACCTGATTCTCCCGGTGTTCGTTCTCGAAGGGCAAGGGACGCAGGAACCGATTGGGTCTTTACCGGGCGTGTATCGGCAGAGTATCGATCTGCTACTGGATACAGCCGATCGGGCACAGAGCCTGGGCATCCCTGCCCTCGCCCTGTTCCCGGTCACGCCATTGAGCGCCAAATCGCCCAATGCCGAAGCGGCCTACGACCCGGATGGCTTGGTTCAACGCACAATCCGTGAACTAAAAAACACATTCCCGAATCTGGGCATCATGACCGATGTCGCGCTCGATCCGTACACCACGCATGGACAGGATGGCCTCACCGATGCCAATGGCTATGTGCTGAATGACGAAACCACGGAAGTTCTGGTCAAACAGGCGCTGTCACACGCCGCGGCAGGTGCCGATATTGTGGCCCCCTCAGACATGATGGACGGCCGCATTGGCGCAATCCGCCAACATCTGGAATCCGCCGGGTACATCCATACCCGCATCATGGCCTACAGTGCGAAGTATGCTTCAAGCTTTTACGGTCCATTCCGTGATGCCGTCGGTTCAGCCGGAAATCTGGGTAAAGCCGATAAAAAAACCTACCAGATGGACCCGGCCAATTCCGATGAAGCCCTGCATGAAGTGGCGATGGATTTGAGCGAAGGTGCGGATATGGTCATGGTCAAGCCGGGGATGCCCTACCTCGACATCGTACGGCGCATCAAGACCGAACTGAAAGTGCCTACCTTTGCGTACCATGTCTCCGGGGAATACGCCATGCTCCGCGCAGCGGCCGACAACGGCTGGCTCGATTGGCGCAAATGTCTGCTGGAAACCATGATGGGCTTCCGTAGAGCGGGCGCGGACGGCGTTCTGACCTATGCCGCACTGGATGTCGCAGAGTACCTGGCTGTGGGTGATATTGGCTGATTTTCTACAGGATTGTCCGCCAATCAAAAAACCAGCCGGATGGCTGGTTTTTTATTGAATCAATCATTGCCCATCACAAGACATTTCATCGCTCAACTCACTTGGAATTGTCCAACCAGTCGATGCAACTTGTCTGCCGTGTGACGCACCTGATCCGCACTCACCTGCATGCCGACAATGGACTGATTCATATCCGCCGTAATCGCAGAAACATCACGGATGGTTTGCCCGTACTGGCGACTGCCCGACTCGATGCGCTCGATTCGCTCGAACAAACAGGCAACAACATCCTGCAATTCGCTGTTTTCCGACGATACGGACTCGGCCAACCGCAAGCTCTTATCAACGCCGCCAACGCCACCTTCCATGAACGAAACGGCATCCCGGGTTTCCTTCTGTATGCTCTGAATCATCGATCCAATGTCCTGAGTCGCATTTGCGGTTCGTAGGGCAAGATTTCTGACCTCTTCAGCGACGACCGTAAATCCGCGGCCATGCTCACCTGCACGGGCCGCTTCGATGGCCGCATTCAGGGCCAGCAGATTGGTCTGATCGGCAATATCTGAAATGACTTGCACGATATTCCCAATTTCTACCGTGCGGCTATCAAGCGACTGAACGGTGCGAGCGGAAGTCTCCACAACATCTCGAATCGTTTGCGTGCCTGTACGCACGGATTCGAACTGGGATCGCGCATCCTCAACGACCTTGGCCATTGTCTGTTTCATTCGTTCGGCCGTCTGCGAGGAAAGTTCGATTTCACCAAGCTGTTGCTCGATGAGATTCAACATCTGTTTGGCCGTTTCAGACACGGCTGCCGAAGTGCTCAAAACCATGCTGTTTCTTTCGAACATCTGCTGATTGGTCTGCTTGACCTCTCCGGCTGCGTTGATGACGTGCCCGACGATGCCATCCAGATTATCAATAAAACTGTTAATCCAGCGCCCCATGTCCCCGGTTTGGTCGTTCGCAAGATTTTGCGACTCCAATCTTTGCCGTAGATTCCCACCACCTTCTGCAATCGTACGGATAACTTCGGTCATTTCATCTATTTTCTTTGAAGTCCGTGAAGGGCCCATACGGTAGAAAACCAGTGCGCCCAGAAGGTACAGCGAGACCTTGAGTCCTGTCGTTATCGAGTGGGGTAAATCAGGCATGAATTGCGTAGCCGCCATTTCGATCAACGCGCCGGCCCCTGCAACCACTCCCATAATGAGCAGAAACAGGCTCATGAGTTTGAAGCTGATTGATCGGCGCCGGTACACTTCCGCCAGATCCGCTTCGCACATCATCCCCCAACGATCGGGAGAGCCTGGCAACTGGAACGTAACCCCCTTTCCGATCACGGGGATGTGGCGGTAATCGGAGTACCCCGGGTAAGTGACAAAGAGATTCTGCCCCTTCCTTATGGTTTCTCGAACACCGGGATGGAGCTGCCCCGTGGCCGGATCCGTAAAGCGAAGCTCAAGCTCGGTGTGCTTTTGGACCTTCACCGTCCCCCACTGGGTATGCACACCACTTTTAAGATTTTCACCGTGGGCAAATGTATCGTCTTCGAACCGTGATCGGGATAGTGCCGTACCGACGCTAACGGTCGGGTTGAAATTCGACTCCACCATGAACACATAGTTGTCACCCGATTCAGGATAGATATGCCCGGCCTCACGCTGGATCAAATCGCCGAGCACATCGTTGGGTATGCGACCACACAGACAACCGATGGTCTCACCGTTTTGTTTTACGGGCTGGTAGAACATCAATGTCACTTCATCGTGAAACCGCGAGGTTGATGCGCCGATGGAATTCGTTGCCTGATCCGCATATGGCCCGTGAAGGAACGGCAAACGCAGGCCCTTCTGGACCGCTCGATAATCCAGATCACGAACGCCAAGACGCGGGGTATAACTGGAAACGACGACCGCACCATCAGTATCAATGAAGAAAAGCTCGGAGAAATCCGGCATTGCCAATCTTTTTTCCTGCAAAATCTGCGGAGTAATTGTGTTCAGGGAATACGTTAGATCATCAGCCAAATGCGACAAATGAGCCCAATGGCTTTCGGCCCACGATTGGATTAGTTTGACCCGCGTGGCGGCAATTCCCTCAAAGGTACGCTCGATCACGGGATACATTTTTCGATTAAGAAAACAGGACCACTTCAGGCCGAATAAATTATTAGCACCAAACCAAGGCAACCAACGCCGCTCGGAGGACGACAAGGCCATGGATTCACTTTTTAGGGATGACATTTTTGCTCACTCACAAAGGTTTCAGCTCACCCTGTGTTATCAGCAAAAAACAGACCAAAATGGACGGTATCTATACATCCATCAAAATATCAATTAGATAAGTAGTTGCTAATCTACCAACGAAGATTTCTTGGAAAAACACATTCCATACAACCATTCAATTTGCACCATATTGGATCACAGGCCTGGGGCATCGTCCATTTTGGTGCGCAATTACGCCTTGCCTCGAACCGCATCAACAACCATCTTGGCAATGTTCCGATCAACCAAAGGTCGATCTTCAGGCACGACCCGACATAGCTTCATTGTCTGATGGCCGATACGAATCGAGTACAAGGCGACGCCCACCCCCTGCCCTGCCCGTACGCCGACTTGCAGCAGGACATTCGATAGCCAGCTCTGGCTGACCGAATCGAGCATTGTCTCGGTGACCGTGGTAAAGGCAATGTTTTTCAGAATCATCTGATACAAGCGCCAGCGTGCGGTGGCGGATAATTTCAGCCCGTAAATCGCCGCCACACGTTCAACCATGGCCGCATTTCTCCAGGCCACCAGGAGCAGATCGAGTGCGGGATAGGGACTGGCGGCGATAAATACCCCCGTTCGCGTCGATTCACGCTTTACTAGTTGCGCGGCCTCGGTATCCTGCGCCCCGTACCAGCGGCTGAGATGATCTGCAAGTTCCTTGGTGCTCCAACTCTCATCCACTTCGGCCAACCCTTCCCATAGGTCATCACGGCGCGGACTTCGCCGATAGAGGTGTTTGATTCTTTGCAGCCATTCATTCAAGCTGCCTTGAGTCGCGTAGGGATTGCTGATTGCCTGCTTGAAATAGGCTTGAATACGGGCAATTTCATCGATCTGCCGTCTGGCCCGGTGAGCCTGCCACGCCAGTATCAGGAACCCGAGGATGATTGCACTTCCAGCCGCCAGCAGAGCCGCACCCGCCCACGGGTTGAGTGACCAACCCCAAACCACGGCCTGACTCCAGACCACACTCATCCAGACGAGCAAAGCGGTCGCGATCAATCGGCTCAGCCAATGGCTACGGGCCGGGGGCAAAAGGGGCTCAGGTTCAATTTCGGGTATAGCATCCTTTCGAATGTCAGCCGCATCGATTGTGGGTACGTCATCACCCATGGCATGTATGATCGTGCGCAAATCGTTGTCTTGTTCATTCATCGTTTGATCAAACTCTTATTCAGCCAGAAGAAAGGCAAGTAACTGATCGATGCGACGTGCGGGAAAAGCCTGCACCCGATCGAGACCTTCCGGTGGTGAAAGTTGTGGCAAATCCTCAATTTTGAGATTGAGCGCATGCGGTAGATTGTCGGGCAGATGCGGCGGTGTGAAGCGGATACGCTCCCCCGTACGTTTATCCCGACCAATCAGGCTTTGCACGTGATCAGCAGGCTCATGCAGCTTGGCCGATTGAACGGCAGCGATGGCCATCACGTTGACATCAATATCTTCCGCCGCCAATCGCTGTACCGTTTCGTAGAGATAAGACTCCAACAGGGACTGCATCCGTTTCTGATCTTCGGGCAACAGGTGATCGATCTTGGTCGCACAAACCGCGACTCGCCGAATTCGGCGACGGAACAACCGGCCAAGCCAATGATCCTGCCCGTAGCGGAATGGCTGTAACACGCTGTCGAGCGCGGCACGCATGTCTTTGAGCGCTTCCTGCCCGGCAGTCATGGCGCCCAACAGATCGATGAGAATCACCTGCGCGTCAAGCTGCTTGAAATGCTGTTCGAAAAACGGTCGTGCTTCGTGATCCCGATACGCCTTGTAATGCTCCGCACACACGGCGCCCCAGGATTGGGCGGGGAATTTGTCTGGCACCGCGCCACCTGCCAGCTTAGTGGAAAACAGTGGCACGAAGGGTTTGTCACCGGGTTTGTAATCGGCACCCGCCAACAGAAACCGGCCCGGAAGGTTTCGGCTGAGTTGATGTGGCGGTAACCGGCAATCGGCAAGAAATTCTGCCCAGCGCTGTTGCAACTGCAAAAGATAGGTTCGATCCACGGGTGTCATTGGATCGATTGCAGACAACTCTTGAATAAGCACTCCGCCCAGTTCCAACCGCGGCGACTGGCTGCACCATCCCCACAGGGCTTGGCAAAACTGGGGAAAATCCCAATTGAGCAGGGCAAGATCCATGAGCCACTCACCGGGGTAATCGAACAGTTCGATAATTCTTTTACGTGGTTTTGGGGAATACCATGAGCGCGCCATCGTGAGTTCGATCCGAGCAATCGACCAGTCGGTGGTCGAAGCCGGCCAGTATGGCGGGCGATGCGTGAGCGCTTGTAATCCCGCATCATAATCGAAGGCATGTGGCGCATCCCGCCGCCACAAACCGTGCGCAACATCCGTTAAAACCGCTTGCTGGATGAGCGAACCCCTGCGGGCATTTTCAAGATGATTGATGATCGACGTGATCAGGGTGGATTTTCCCGCCTGAGAAAGGCCGGTAATGCCAATCCGGGTCGTTGTAGCGCTTGCAAATGGAAGTGGACTCAATTTCGATACCGCCTGTCGCTACCCGTATTTTCTCAAGTGGCCTCGAAAGCAGAATCGATAATCGTCCAAATCATCAACACAGGTTCAAGGCCGCCAATAGTCCCATTCTACGACACTCACTTGATATGGGCGGGAACCAGCTATTCGTGCCCTGAGAAAAAAGGGCTTTAATCGTCCAACCAATTGATATCACAGCAAACGACTTTAATGCCATTATCGGGTGCATGCCCACGACAGTACGACAACGTGCGGCATAAGTTCCCGCCTGCAACCGACAGATAAGGTCGACTGATCTGGACCATGCTGGGCTCGATCATGGCGCGGCGGAAATAAGGTCGTTTGGCCCAGCACGCCCCTTCGGCTTGTGCCAGGGGGCGAAAGCGATTCTTGATCGAAGCCGGTGCAAATGCACCATGAATGGTTTCTTCCACCTGATAACCTCTGGCATCGAGCACGAATACGCGCGCAACGATCGCCATCGACAATAAGGCACGGGAAGCATTCTGGAGGGATTCGCCCCGTTCCAGTGCAACCAGCATATCCTCAAAACGTTCGGTGACTGAAACGATCTGTTGATGAAGGTTGTAATCGGCTCGATCCATTTCAAGCGAACTATCCTTCAACCCCTGATCAAGGAAATCGCGATCAAACGCTTCCTTTTGATCCAGCAGAGCAGGCTTGGCCAGGCCAAATCCCTGCAGCAGATCCGCCCCCGAGTTCAGGGCAATGGCCAACTGTTTGGGTGTTTCGATCCCTTCCTGCAACACCATGCTGCCCGCTTCGTGGATCATGGCGACCAATGAGGGCAGCGTGCGCTGCGCGCGATATGAGTGCTCGGATTCGACGATCAAACTACGGTCCAGTTTGACGATATCCGCATTGATGCGCCACAAGCGGGTGAACTGCGAGCCACCTATTCCAAAATCATCAAGCGCGATCAGACACCCGAGTGAACGATAAAACTCGATG
The DNA here is from genome assembly GCF_028710545.1 of Halothiobacillus sp. Classification (GTDB taxonomy): domain Bacteria; phylum Pseudomonadota; class Gammaproteobacteria; order Halothiobacillales; family Halothiobacillaceae; genus Halothiobacillus. The sequence goes on from NZ_JAQTTX010000016.1 coordinate 37,590, forward strand.
GAATCCATCAGTTGAGTTTCATCGGGCAGCTCCGATTCGACCACTTCAATCACAATGCGCCAGCCTTCTACATTAAGTGTTTGCAGAAGTTGTGCAAAAAAAGAACCGAACTGAAGTCCATGCATGGCTACAAGCGGATGCACATTCAGAAACAACCAGCGCGACTCCAGATTGGCGTGCATGAAGTTCTTCAAGTGCACTTCCCGGCACGCCCGATCTGCTCGAACCAGAAATTCGAGATCCGTGATGGATTGGAACAAATCGGCTGGCGAACGTGGAGAACCATCGGCATCAAAAACCCGTGCCAAACCCTCGTATCCGACAATACGCTGGTGCGCTACGCTGACGATCGGTTGAAATGCGGAACGCACAGTGAAATGCTCACATTGGGCGATAACTTGCCCATCTGTGATGGTTTGTAATCGGGGATACATAAAAGCCTCATTGAATTAATACTTGGCTAAATTAGCAAAAAACAGGCCATATCGGGGTTTTCAGAAAATCAAAACCTCAAACTTTCTGAAAGTATTCCACGCAGCGAATAACGATGAGGGTATTTGATCTCATTATTTATACGGGCACCTCGAAAAATTTTTGGAAGTACTCTGACGGTATTTTTCTGAAAAAATCGTAGGAAATAACCCCGGAACCCACAAACCAACAATAAGAATGATACAATTAAATCAACAGGTTGTGTTCTATTTATTTAGACCGATCTAATTTTTTTATTTAGGTAATGCCATGTCCCTTCGGGAAGAGAAGCTATTGAGACGAGTGACCCTCGCCTCTGTCGGTGTCGCGATCCTGTTGATCACGCTGAAACTGGTGGCGGTGATCAGTACCAACGCAATCAGTATGATGGCGTCCTTGATCGACTCGACAATGGATCTTTTCGCCTCTCTCGTTACCTTGACCGCAGTTCGAATCGCGCTGCAACCCCCGGATGAAGATCACCGTTTCGGTCACGGCAAAGCTGAACCATTGGCTGCATTGGCCCAAGCTACGTTCATTGCGGGTTCAGGCGCATTCTTGTTGCTTGAGGCCGTTCAGCGCCTGATTCGGCCCCAAACGGTAGAAACCGTCGACCTGGGTATCGCCGTGATGCTCCTGTCGATGGTGGCAACCGGGTTTCTGGTTCTGTTTCAGCGCCACGTCATTCGTGTCACCCAATCCACTGCCATCCAGGCCGATGCAGCGCATTACGGATCGGATTTTCTGGTCAATGCCGCCACAATCGCGGCTTTGTGGTTGGCGCAGCAAGGGGTGCACTGGATTGACCCGATTTTTGGTGCAGCAGTGGGTGGGTTTATCTTGTTCAGCGCCTGGATTGTCGGTCGCAAGGCGTTGGATCAATTAATGGATCGGGAAGTGCTGGACGGCAGTGAGGCGCGTATTCACGCCATTGCGGTCAGTCACCCGCGGGTGGAAGCGGCCGATCATATACGCACACGCATGGCCGGGCGCACCATGATCATCCAGCTTTATATCTACCTGCAAAATGATCTCGATCTCGCACACGCACACGTTATCGGCGACGAGGTTGCAGAAAAGATTCAAGAAATATTCCCCGGTGCCGATGTATTGATACACGAAGAACCTTCTACCGCCCACGATCTGAGTTCTCCCAAGAACGGAGCAACATATCAGGAGTCATTATGAGTAGCACTATTTCCAGCATTGCAGCATTGGTTCAAAACTATGCACAAGCATCAAACCAATCACAGGTGCAGCAAGTGGCCCAGTTTGCGATGCTGAAAAGGTCACAGGATATTCAGGCCCAGAGCATTCTGCCGCTGCTGGATGCCGTTGTTCAAAACAGTCCCAAACCAGTTCCATCAGCCGGCAGTGTCGGCAGCTTACTCGACGTACGCGCTTGAATCCCGAGTGGATTGTGGCTTGAGACGAACCGCCAAGCCCGGCAATAACTGCCTCATTCTCAGGATCAGATTTCCCGGGTCTCCACGAACTGGGCTCCTTCCAGCGTCCAGCGCCTGCTGTGCAGGTGACGCAAACTGGAGCGGTGACCGACGCTGACCACGGTCATTTGTGGATTCTGGGCAATCAATAATTCGTAAAGCGCGGCTTCACTGGATTCATCCAGCGCTGAGGTCGCTTCATCCAGGAACACGAGCCGAGGTTGCTGCAACAGCACTCGGGCGAAGGCAAGCCGCTGTTGCTCACCGAGTGACAAAATCATCGACCAGGGCTCGATTGAATCCAGGCTGGGCACAAGCGTACCCAATCCTACTGCCTTCAGCACCGCACCCAGCACTTCATCGCTCGTATCCTGGGCCGCTTGCGGGTACAACACGGCTTCCCGCAGACTGCCGAGTGGCAAATACGGCTTTTGTGGCAGGAACAACGTCTTGCTCCCTTCCGGTAATTCAATTCGCCCCTCACCGAACGGCCAGATGCCGGCCAAGGCGCGCAACAAGGTGCTCTTGCCCGATCCCGAACGGCCCATGATTAATAGTCGCTCCCCCGCGCCCAGCGTGAAATCGACATGGTTGAGCAAACGACGATCATCCGGCAGATTAATCGACAACTGATGAACACCGAGCACGACATCATCGCCCGAACTCGGGCTATGCTCGATTTTGACTTCGGTCTCGTGCAACAACTCGACCTTCTGCACCAGTTTCCTGAAACCATGCAAACGGTCGACCACCGCATGCCATTGGGCGAAATTGTCATAACTTTGCGCGATGTAGGCGAACGAGCTTTGCACATTGCCGAAGGCCGAGCTGATCTGCATCAAAAAACCCAGTGGAACCGCTTTACTGAAGTAGGCGGCCGCCGCGGCCAGAAAGGGCAAAATCACAGCCACCTGACTGAAATAACTGCTGAACCAGTTGAATCGCTTCTGTCGCAAAATCAGACGTTTATAGTTATCGAACACCCGGTCGAATCGGGTATGAAATTGTGCCTGCTCCTTGTTCTCACCACCGTAAAACGCCACGGCCTCACTGTTTTCTCGCAGCCGAACAAGGCTGAAACGAAAATCCGCCTGTAGGCGCTGCTGATTGAAATTAAGCCAGATCAGCGGGTTGCCAACTTTAGCCGCCACCCAGGTCCAGACGACTGCATAGATCAAGGCCACCCAGACAAGAAATCCGGGAACATGGTGCATGGCGCCGCCCCAAGGGATGACCACCTTCGAAGACAACACCCACAACAAACCGATAAAAGCTACGAGATTGGCGACCGAACTCAACAGACCGGTCAACAGACTGGTCGTTAACTGCGAGAATAGGTTCAGATCGTCGGCGATCCGCTGATCGGGGTTATCCTGCCCACGCTGGAAAATTTCCATGTGGTAGTACGTTTGCGCCGATAGATAGCGGGATAGATAATCTCCCGTCAACCACCGCCGCCAACGCAGGTCCAGCAACTGGGAAAGATAGGTTTGGTACACACTCAGGGCAATGGCACCGAAAGCCAGTAAGGCAAATTCCCCCAGCAGCTTCCAGAAACCGGCCTGATCGTAATTTTGCAGGGCATTGTAGAAGCGGTTGTACCAATCGGTGATCTGAAGATTGATGAACACCAGCAGCAATGTGGTTGCGATAATGGCCAGCAGAAATCCGCGTGCCTTCCAGCGATCTTCCGAATGGAGAAAGTATGGCTTGGCCAGTGCCCACACGGTAGCGAAAAAGGCCCGGTTGAAACGGCGTGATTGTTTGGCTAATGCCTGTACATCCGGTGAGCGGTCATTGGGATCGAGTTGCATCGTGTTCCTTTACATGATTCGTGCGGGCAGTGCCGCTTTTGAGCAAGGTTAGCCGCTCAGGTTCCCTAGGGAGCCTCTGCACGAATCGATGGCACCTCTGGCTGGCACCCAAAAAATGGCTTGGGTTCGCAATCAAGGCAGAGACTCGAAGCCGTGCCCAGCGCATAAGCCAGGGCATGGCGAGAGGCGGTAACGCCGAGTGCGGACAAACCCGCCAGCCCCGTCAGGGCGGGTCGCCAAGGGCCCCAACTGCGGCGTTACGCCACTTGCGAATGGCGACAGCCATTCCCTGCGTGCCGCGCCTTGCATTTGCACCCTTGGCGATCCCGCAGAGGCGCTATCGATTCGTACAGAGGCTCCCTATAGATCCCTCAACGTTTTCTTCCAAGCCACGCTAAGCCCATCAGCAGCGTACTAAAAACGATGATCGGCCAGGACTGTAACCTGAAAAACGGCGTATCGCCCGCATAGGGCTGAACGCTTCCGACCAGAATGCCCTGCTCGTCGACACCAATGCGCTTTGTGACCTGCCCTTGCACATTGATGAAAGCCGAAATCCCGGTGTTGGTTGCCCGAATCATGGGGCGACCGAATTCCAGTGCGCGCACCTGTGCCATTTGTAAGTTCTGATGCGGTGCAAGGCTATTGCCGAACCAGGAATCATTGGAGACATTCACCAGAAAACCAGCCTGCGGCAGCGAATGGCGGATGTCGCGCGCAAAATCGGCCTCGTAGCAGATCGAGGCGCCAACCTTGACCCCTTGCACTTCGGGTAGTGGCTGATCAACCGACCCCGGCGTCAGATCGGACATGGGGATATCGATCAGTCCTGCAAACAGATTGATAATTGGACGCAGGGGCATGTACTCACCGAAAGGCACAAGATGCACCTTGCTGTGTTGCCCGACCGTTTCTGGAATACCGACCAGACTGTTGAAGTAATGCCCGCTCTTGTCCTGGGTAAACGTGCCAACCAGAAAATCCTGATGCTGCTGCGCCGCACGAGCCTGCAAACGTTTCTTGAACCAGTCGAGATCATCCAGCACATCCGGTATGGCCGTTTCCGGCCAGATCACCAGATCGACATGGCCCATCTCTTCGGTCAAGGTCACGTAGGTTTGCAGGGTTTTGGTCAGAAAAGCGGGGTCGAACTTCTGCATCTGCGGCACATTGGCTTGCGCAAGGCCAACGGACAAAGGCTTTCCGCTTGGATGCGTCCATTGCACCTTCGCAAGAAAATGACCGACCCCAAGGAAAAGCACTAAAGAGATGATCAAAGCCGAAATCGGCTTAAAACACTTCCTTGAACTGTCGAACAGATGATCTGCCGACAGCGCCAACAGACCGGCCAGTACCAGGGCGATCATGCCGACGCCGTACTCACCGACAATAGGCAAGAACCCGCTCAGTGGGCCGGCCGTTTGGGCGATTCCGAGATCGAGCCACGGGAAACCGCTGAACACCCATCCGCGCAACCATTCGAGGAATATCCAGCTTCCGGCAAAAGCCAGTACGTGTCGGGGCAGCAGGTGTTCGGTTTCTCCGCTCGATAAGCGTACCAAAGCCATCGTCAATGCAGGGTAGATGGAAATCGCGGCGACGAACAAACCGGTGATTAAAGCGGCCAGTGGGGCCACCGCACCGCCGAACAGCGTAAAGCTTTCGTATAGCCAACTCACGCCGACGCCAAATTGTCCCAAACCGTAGGCAAATCCCAAGCCAATGGCACCGCGCAAGGACAACCCCGGCAGAAGCAAAAGCAATAAAGCAGGGCTAAGAATACTGAGCGGCCAGAAGCCGACGGGAGCGAACGCCAGCGGCAACAACGCGCCTGCGATCAGGGCCGTCAGTAATCGAAGACGTAGACTCATTCGGTCGCGCAGTGCCGCGATCGAAATCATTCGCTGTGATCCGGTGTGGATTCATTTTCGATCTGATTTTGAGTCATCACGGTGACCAGCAGCAGATGCAGCCGTCGCTTGTCTGCTCCGAGAATCTTGAACTCATATCCGCCGATAAAAACCACTTCTCCGCGACGCGGCAGATGTCCCAGTTCATGCGTAATGAAGCCGCCGATGGTGTCGTATTCATCGTCTGGGAAGTCGGTACCGAAGAAGGCATTGAACTCATCGATGGGGGTCAACGCACGGACTGTAAATCGGTTGGCAGACTGTTCCCGGATATGCACTGGCTCGGCCGTGTCGTACTCATCGTCGATGTCGCCCACGATTTCTTCAAGCACATCTTCAATGGTAACCAGACCCGCCACGCCGCCGAATTCATCCAGCACGATGGCCATATGGGTGCGCGTCAAACGAAACTCTGCGAGGAGCACATCGAGTCGTTTGCTTTCAGGAACATACAAGGCGGAACGAATGTGGTCTTTGAGGGTGAAACCGGCAATGTCCTCGGCAGAAGGCATGCCCGCATAAAAATGCAGCAGCTCCTTTACCAGTAGAATGCCCGTGATTTCATCCCGGTTTTCAAGAATGACGGGATAGCGCGAGTGCCCGGTTTCTGCAATTTCGGCAAGAATTTGCGGCAAAGTGGAGCCCACGTTGATGACATCCATCTGCCCCCGGGGGATCATGACATCACGCACACGCGAGTCATGGAATTCGAGTACTGAATCAATCAGACTTGCTGTGGAGTGCGGGATAATTTCCTTTTCTGCGGCAGCCTTGGCCACGGTCAGAATATCCGAGCAACTCTTGATCTGATTGATGCACCACTGTTGGCGCAGCCGAGCAAACCAGCTAGGTTCATCGCTGCGCGAAGGACTCGAGTCTTCGTCCATGGTCTTGTTTGTACCTCTGAAAATATAAGCTGAGAGTTAACGTTTAAGCCTAATCAAACGGCCAGACTAATCCGCGCCATACGGGTTTTCAAATCCGAGTTGTTGCATGGCATTAATCTCGATCTGTTCCATCCGCTCGGCTTCGGCATCCGTTTCGTGATCGTAGCCCAACAGGTGCAATACGCCATGCACGACAAGATGTGCCGTATGAATGGCAGGCAGTTTATGTTGAGTTACCGCCTCACTGAGCACGACCGGCATGCAAACCACGAGATCACCAAGATAGTTGGGTTCGTCTAAATCCGCCATATCTTCGGGAAGCTCTGGCTTTTCATAGGGGAATGAAAGCACATTTGTCGCATATTTTTTATGACGATAGTGTTGATTCAGCGACAAGCCTTCTTCTTCATCGACCAGACGGATCGTCAGCGCAACGGGCGCCTGATGACTGGCCGCATCCAGTGCCGCTTCTACCCAAAGTTGCATACGTGCGGCCGTCGGGCAACGAAGCGCACTCGCCTTCTGACGAATCACCGTGACCCGATTGCTCATTTGGCCTGTTCCCGCGCCTCGTAGGCATTGACGATGCGCATTACCAACGGGTGGCGCACCACATCCCGGGCCTGGAAAAACGTAAAAGCAACCGGATCCACTTCACTCAACACGTCGATGGCATCCCGCAAGCCGGAGGTAATACCGCGGGGCAAATCGATTTGCGTGACATCACCCGTTACAACCGCCTTGCTGCCGAAGCCGATCCGGGTCAGGAACATTTTCATCTGCTCAATGGTGGTGTTCTGTGCCTCGTCGAGAATGACAAACGATTCGTTCAAGGTACGCCCGCGCATGAACGCCAGGGGGGCCACTTCGATGACCTGCCGCTCGATCAGTTTGGAAACCTTGTCGAACCCCAGCATTTCATAGAGCGCGTCGTACATCGGTCGCAAGTACGGATCGATTTTCTGCGCCAGATCGCCCGGCAGAAAGCCCAGCTTCTCCCCTGCCTCAACCGCGGGACGAACCAGCACGATCCGTTGCACCGCACCACGTTCAAGCGCATCAACGGCGCTGGCTACCGCGAGATAAGTCTTGCCTGTACCCGCCGGGCCGATACCGAAATTGAGATCGAAATGGGCAATGGATTGCAGATAACGAATCTGCCGTGCGCCCCGGCCACGGACGATACCGCGTTGCGTTCGAATCTGAATTTCATCCGCGGCTGCGGGCGCATCGTCCTGCAAGCCGGCAGCCTGCAGGAACAGATTGACCCGTTCAAGATCGATGATTTCCGAAGCCGAGAGTTCATATAAATCACGAATCGCTTTCTCAACCTGCTGAGTGGTCTTTATTTCGCCAATCACGGAGAAATCCGCCCCGCGATGATTGATTTCCACGCCCATGCGGCGTTCGATCACGCGCAGGTGCGCATCAAAGGAACCGGCAAGATTGACCAATCGTTCATTGTCCAAGCCACTTTCCGGATTGATGGACAAGGTGAAGTCGAGCCGGGCCGTACGTTGGTCGATCGGCAACATACTAGAATCGGGTTTTGAATCAGTCATTTGGGTACCTCGAAAAACCTACTGCGCTGTCCGATTGCTGCGTCGCGTGCTCGTTCGCGCCTCGCCTATCTACTTGATATGTCTCGTTGTTCACTGAATGCGCAGCTGGCGCAAGCCCGCGGCTCCTTGCACTCGAACATGCTCGTGACGGTTTTTCGAGGTGCCCATTTGTGAATCGGCCATCAGGCAGCCACCAGATTGCGTGCTTTGGCGCGCGCCAAATCCATCGAGTTGATACCAACGAAATCCGCGCGCAGCGAATTGGGCTTCACTTCAGTGATCCGCACGTCCACGAACAGTCCGGCCAATTCCGGACGGGCCTTGAAAATAACGCTGCGGTTGTTCTCTGTCTTGCCGACCAGTTCGTCCGGATCCTTTTTGGATGGCCCGGTCACCAGAATGGTCTGAACCGTATCGAGCATCGCTTGAGAAATGGCCTGCTCCTGCGCGGTGATTTGCGCCTGCAAACGATGCAGACGGGCTTTCTTGACTGCCTCGGGTTGGTCATCCGGCAGGCTGGCGGCCGGTGTTCCCGGGCGCGCACTGTAGATAAAGCTGAACGAGTGATCGAAATGCATATCGGTCACAAGCTTCATGGTCGCCTCGAAATCTTCTTCGGTTTCGCCAGGAAAACCGATGATGAAGTCCGACGACAATGAAATCCCCGGACGGGCGGCCATGAGCTTGCGCAATTTCGCCTTGTATTCGATGACGGTATGACCCCGCTTCATCAAGGCCAGAATCCGATCCGACCCGGCTTGTACCGGCAGGTGCAGAAACGCCGCCAATTTGGGCACATTGCGATAGGCTTCGATTAGTCGGTCGGTAAACTCGACCGGATGCGAGGTGGTAAAGCGAATCCGGCCGATGGAATCGATTCGTGCAATGTATTCGATCAGCAGGGCGAGATCGGCAATTTGCCCATCGTGCATCACGCCTCGATATGCGTTGACGTTCTGGCCCAGGAGATTGACTTCACGCACGCCCTGCTCCGCCAGTTCAGCCACTTCGGCAATCACGTCATCGAACGGGCGTGAAATCTCCTCGCCGCGTGTATAGGGGACAACGCAGAACGAACAGTATTTCGAGCAGCCTTCCATAATGGATACAAACGCAGTGGGGCCTTCCGCGCGCGGCGCGGGCAGATTGTCGAATTTCTCGATTTCAGGGAACGAAATGTCAACAACAGGCTTTCGATTGGCCTCAACTTCCGCGACCATTTCAGGCAGGCGGTGCAGGGTTTGTGGGCCGAATACGATGTCGACATACGGTGCGCGCGTGCGAATGGCAGCACCTTCCTGACTGGCAACGCAACCGCCGACGCCAATGATTAATTTTGGATTTTTTTCTTTTAAGGGGCGCCATTGCCCCAATTGGGAGAACACTTTCTCCTGTGCCTTTTCGCGGATCGAACAGGTATTGAGCAACAAGACATCCGCCTCGGCTGGATCATCGGTGGCGATAAAGCCGGAATTGGCGCCCAGCACGTCCGCCATCTTCGATGAATCGTACTCGTTCATCTGGCAGCCCCACGTCTTGATGTGCAGTTTGCGGCCGGACATGGACGGGGTTGAAACGGGTACGTTGGGCGCCTCGTTTTGGGCTAAAACGTCGTAACTGGTTATGCTCACGCAGAACTCCAATACCTTGAAAAGGGTGCGAAAGATAGCAGAAAACCGGATTGATTTCCTGATAATCTCAAGTGGTTAGCGGTATTTCAACCGGCTTTTTGGTCTGCGGGGATATAGGGACTGGAGCGTCGCCATTCAAGCTCTGCGCTGTCAGCGGCATCCAGATCGGGAATCAAAGCCAGCGCTTCATCCAAAACGTGGATATCGGTTTTGCGCTTCGGGCCTTGCTCGGACACATGCCGACGAAATGCGCGAGCGCCCGGCAAGCCATTGAACAAGGTCAGCAACGGCTTGAGTAACGGCGGCATTGGTACACCCGATTCAAGCGCCTCGACCATATATGCCCTGTAAGCCTGCACCACCACTGAACGAGCGGGAACGATGGCTTCGGCATCGAATAAAGTTTGATCGACAAACCGCAGCCAGTCGATGTGTTCATAGGCGGCACGTCCGACCATGATGCCACCGGGCACCTGCGCCAGCTCTGTCTGCATTTCAGGAAGCGTTTCGAGTTTGCCGTTCAAAACGAAGGTCAACTCGGGATACTCATCCTGTATGCGATAGACAAAATCCCGACGCAGCGGCGGGATTTCCCGGTTTTCTTTGGGAGAAAGCCCATCGAGCCAGGCTTTACGGGCATGAATGATGAATACCTCACAACCACCCTGCCCAGCCACAATGTCGATAAACCTTGAGAACGCCTCAAAACTGTCGCTTCGGTCAATACCGACCCGTGTTTTCACGGTCACAGGCACATCGACAGCCTCCCGCATGGACCGCACACCCTCGGCGACTATCTCAGGAGTCGCCATCAAACAGGCGCCGAACGAACCGTTCTGCACCCGATCGCTGGGGCAGCCCACATTCAGGTTGATTTCGTCATAACCGAATTCGACACCCAAAATGGCAGAATCTGCCAGATCAACCGGGTTACTGCCACCAATCTGCAAAGCGACCGGGTGCTCAGACTCGTTGAATTGCAGATGACGGGATACATCACCATGCAACAAAGCGCCCGTTGTCACCATCTCGGTATAAAGCCGAGCGTGACGCGTCATCAACCGTGCAAGATACCGGTAGTGACGATCGGTCCAATCGAGCATCGGGGCGATGCAGCATCGCCAAGGGCTTTTTTCATGAACATTAGGTGAGCGTTGAAGTTGTATGGGGTCTTTCTGCATGGTTGTCGTCTTGCGACGTGTGGGTATTCGGTGATTTGGTGGAAGCTTGGGCAAGTCAACTGTTCGGGCTGAACAACATACTAACGGAAGGGGCATTCTACAGAAATTTTTCAAATTCGCCGTAATCGACACCAACCCTGTGCTTCCACTTTTAAAATATAAGCATCTGTAATTTAATGATATTTAACAAATGAAACTGAAGTTCATTGTTTTTAACATCCAATATATTGCAGGGGTTGCGGTGGTTTTGGCGCTTCGGGCCGACTAAACTCCAGGCTCTTATAAATTTAGGGTTTTCTGGCCCCGCGGAGCTTTTGCATGTCTTTTGTCTGCCCTCCCCGACTGGATGGAACGAATGTCGAAGCCAAGCGCGAAGAAATTCGCGCCTATTTGCATGCGACAATGGATACCTTCGAACGGTTGTTCTCTCTGTTCGTTGACGACAGTGTGTTCTATCAACGTCCGGAACGTCTGCGTCACCCGCACATTTTCTATTTCGGCCATACGGCGGTCTTTTTCGTCAATAAACTGATTCTTGCAAAATTGCTACCTGAACGGATCAATCCCCGGCTGGAATCGGTGTTTGCTGTTGGTGTGGACGAGATGAGCTGGGATGACCTGAACGACGCGCATTACGACTGGCCAACCGTCGAGGAAACCAGAGCCTACCGCCAGCAGGTCAGGGCCGCCGTCGATCAGCTCATCCGAACACTGCCGCTCAGCCTGCCTATCGACTGGAATTCCCCTTTCTGGCCGATCCTGATGGGGATCGAGCATGAACGTATTCATCTGGAAACCTCCTCTGTTCTGATTCATCAGACACCCATCGAGTCGGTGCGGCCTCAACCGGCCCACTGGCCGGTCTGCGAGGACGTGGGGCCGAATCATCCAAACGAGCTGATTCCCGTGCCTGCCGGAAAGGTCACCTTGGGGAAACACGATCAGTTCTACGGCTGGGATAATGAATACGGTCGCCACGAGGCGCAAATTCCCGCCTTCTCTGCCAGCCGTTTTTTGGTCAGCAACGGTGAGTTTCTTGAATTTGTTCGGGATGGCGGTTATCACCACGATTCTTATTGGGGTGAAGAAGGTTTGGCATGGCGGCAATTTCGCCAAGCCGAACATCCCGTATTCTGGATTGCAGATACATCTCAACCAGATGGATTCCGCTACCGCACACTCGCAACAGAAATCCCACTGCCCCTGAACTGGCCGGTTGATGTCAATCAGCTCGAAGCCGAAGCCTTCTGCAACTGGTTATCAGCTAAAACCGGAAAAACAATTCGCCTCCCGTTCGAAGACGAATGGTACCGGCTTCTGGATGAAACAGATATCCCCGATCAAGGAGATTGGGACGGCATTCCTCCGGGCAATATTGCGCTGGGTTATGAGGCCAGCGCCTGCCCGGTGAACCGCTTCCGGCAGGGGGACTTTTACGATGTGGTCGGTAATGTCTGGCAGTGGACAAACACACCGATTTATCCCTTCGAAGGCTTCGAGGTTCATCCGCTTTATGACGATTTCACCACGCCAACTTTCGATGGCAAACACAATCTGATCAAAGGTGGTTCATTCATCAGCACAGGCAACGAGGCGCTCCAGTCGGCCCGTTATGCCTTTCGGCGGCACTTCTTTCAACACGCCGGTTTTCGCTATGTGCACAGCGATTATGTCGACCGCATTAACGCCAGCGTGTACGAAACCGATGCATTGGTGAGCCAATACGCCGAATTCGGCTGGGGGTCGCGTTATTTTGAAGTACCCAATTTCCCTGCCGAATGTGCGCGGCTTTGCCTTGAGGCGATGGCAGACAAACCCACACGCCGTGCGCTCGACATCGGCTGTGCTACCGGTCGCAGTAGCTTTGAGCTGGCGCGAGTCTTTGATGAAGTCACGGGTCTGGATTTCTCAGCCCGCTTCGTGCGCGTTGCCGAACAGATGAAAACCGAAGGCCGGATTCGTTACACCTTACCCACGGAAGGTGAGTTGGTTGAATTCCGCGAAGCCACCCTGCCCGCCCATTTGGCCTCAACACCCGAAAAAGTCAGCTTCTGGCAAGCCGATGCCTGCAACCTTAAACCACAATTTACCGGCTACGATCTGATTTTTGCCGGTAATTTGATCGATCGACTCTACGATCCGGGCAAATTCCTGCGCGATGCCGCAGAACGCCTAAATCCCGGCGGTCTGCTGATCCTGACCTCACCCTACACATGGCTGGAAGAACACACACCCAAGGCGCAGTGGTTGGGTGGTATTCGTCAGGACGGCGAATCGATTACCAGTTTCGAGGGTCTTTCCCAGCGACTGCAGTCTGGATTCAGGCTGATTTCCCGGCAGGATGTGCCCTTCGTCATCCGTGAAACGGCGCGTAAATTCCAGCACAGCATCGCGGAGATGACGATCTGGGAAAAAAAGAATGACCCAAAAGAATGATCACGGAGCCGAAACCTGATTTCACGCAGGGCGTTGACCGAGCCGGTACTGATTGCGTCAAATATGATGCACGTGCGGCCAGGTTCGGTCGGGCTGATGTCATTCCGCTTTGGGTTGCGGATATGGATTTCGCGGCACCGGCAGCCGTACAAGATGCGCTTGAAGCCCGTGCAGCGCATCCCGTCTATGGTTATGCAATCTACCCGCCCGAATTTTATTCTGCCATTGGGGGCTGGTTAGCGACCCGTCATGGATGGGATGTCGATACCAAATCCATCCTGCCTTTGCCGGGTGTTGTACCTACCTTGAGTTTATTGGTGCATTTGTTCAGTCAACCGGGCGATGGTGTGCTCGTACAAACACCGGTGTACCCGCCCATTCATCAAATGCCCGTCAGCCATCATCGGCGCCTGCTGGAAAATACACTGCGCTGGACACCCGAAGGGTACGAAATCGACTGGGACGATTTCACAGCAAAAGCGCGACAGGCGCGACTATTCATTCTCTGCTCGCCGCACAACCCTGTTGGACGTGTCTGGCGACGCGAAGAATTGGCACGAATGGCCCAAATTTGTATCGATGCGGATGTCTTGATTCTTGTCGATGAGATTCACGCCGATCTTGTGTACGAACCCAATCGGCATATCCCGATTGCCTCGCTCTCGCCCGAAATAGCCGCCAACTGCATCACACTGAATGCACCCTCCAAAACCTTCAATATCGCAGGTCTAAACACCGCTTTTGCCGTGATTGAAAACCAGGAGCTTCGCCTACAGGTACAAGAAAACGTCATCAATGCGGGTTTGGGTTCCGGCAATGTTTTTGGCATTACCGCATTGATTGCGGCCTACCAATTCGGCTCGGACTGGTTGAACGGATTAATGCGTCAACTCGAAGCAAATCGTGATCGGGTATGCCGTTTTTTTGCAGCGGAAGATCTGGGGATCAACGTCACATCGCCCGAAGCGACGTTTCTGCTATGGCTGGACTGCCGTGAACTGATGCAAAGACGCAAGCTATATGATGACGCGGCTCTTTCAGATTTTATTGTCGAACAGGCCGGGTTGGGGCTCAATCCGGGCATCAGCTTCGGTCAAGCGGGCAGCGGTTTTATGCGGCTTAATATCGGCTGCCCGCCGGACACCCTGACGCGTTCACTCGACCAATTACGAACGGCGATTTTGTCTGGAAGAACGTAAGTAAGGTCGGCACAAATGCCATAGCCGCTTTAAATCCCCCTCGTTCCCCCTTTTACAAAGGGGGATGCGCACCCATTCAAAAGAAAGTGCTGACTCCCCCCTTTGAAAAAGGGGGGTTAGGCGGATTAGCAGAATTGCACCCAATGCTCGAAAAAAACAATGCTTGAATTTCAGAGCTGCCATTTAGCGAGATGCTTTGCGCCAGTAGACCACGCTGCCGTCTGCCTCACCCAGTATCCGGGCAAGAATAAACAGCGCATCAGAAAGCCGATTGAGATACACCGCAACGGGCTCGGTGGAGGCATCTTCTGCCACCAACGCCCATAGATTCCGCTCGGCACGCCGGGCCGTTACACGGGCAATGTGCGATTGGGCAAGTGTGACTGATCCACCCGGCAGAATGAATTCCTTGAGGGGCGGCAAACCCGCATTGCTTTGCTCCACCCATTGTTCGAGCGCATCCAAATCCGGCAGCATGGAGCTATCGGCCAGACTCGCCATGGCGATAAAGCCGCCCAAGTCGAACAGCGCGTGTTGTTGTACTTCCAGAAACGAATCGAGGTGGTTGTTATCCAGGGGCTTCATGTAACTGCGAAGCAAGCCGATATGTGCATTGAGTTCATCCAGCTCACCCAAAGCCACGACACGCGGGTGTGTTTTTGGAAGGCGCGCGCCATCCGCCATGCCGGTCATCCCGCCATCTCCGGTTCGCGTCACAATACGGGAAAGGCGGTTTTTGGAATCTGTAGAATCGCTCATCAATGACCCGTTCACGCTGATGGTGGCGACATGGGCATGGAGCCGTTCGTCGGCACATCCGTCGGGTGATTGATTTCATGACCGATCAGCGCCTGAATGGCGTAAACCCACATGGCGCCAAGACCGTAAATCAGGCCTGCGACAACACCCATATCAACAATGCCACGCCATGGCTGGGGTAGCCAATGGACAGCGACAATCAACACAACAATGCCCGTCGTCACCGAAATGGCGACAATACGGCGCTTGCGTGTGGCGTGGATGTATCCCATGCAATACAACGGCGCCAGCAGGACGTGCCACCAGACCGGGTTTTGAGCCAGATGAGCCGCACGAGCGACAACCCGGGGCGAAAAACCTTTCTGGAACCCTTTGAAGCCCTCGCCATAGAGCATGAACACCATCCAGAAGACGAAGAAAGCCATTTCGTACCAGCGCCATGGTTCGTGTGTGGCCTCAAGTGCGAAGGGATAGACCCGGTACACCGCCCAACCCAGCAGTGCGGTTAGCCCCAAAACCCCCCACGCCGCGCCGACGCGTCCCCAAAATTTCTGCATAATAATCGCCTCTCAATCATCATCCGCGGCTCGGCGCCACGAATGCAATATTTACGGGTAAGATGATTCCCGGACTTCTACAATCAAACGGAAACAAGCAGCCAGACTGATCAGAATAATCCATCGTGGATGGATTCAGATCTTTCATTAAAGAAGATAGCGCGAGAAACCATTAGTTCCACAATGAATAAAAATACCCGCCGCATTTTTTTTGAGCGATTGGCCGCACAACGCCCGAACCCGACGACTGAACTGTTATTCGACACCGGGTTCGAGCTACTGATCGCCGTTATGCTCTCCGCGCAATCGACGGATGTGGCGGTGAATAAAGTCACTCGCCGATTATATCCGGTTGCCAACACGCCAGAAGCCCTATTGGCGCTGGGTGAGGAACAACTGGAATCTTATCTGAAAACATTGGGTTTATATCGTGCCAAAACCCGCAATGTTCTGGCCACCTGCCAGATCCTGCTGGAGCAATACGCCAGCGCGGTACCACGCGATCGCGCAGCACTGGAATCACTGCCCGGTGTCGGCCGCAAGACGGCGAATGTCGTCCTCAATACCCTGTTTCGTGAACCGGTCATGGCGGTGGACACGCATATCTTCCGTGTGGCCAATCGCACCGGGCTTGCGCCGGGAAAAACCGTGCTCGCGGTAGAAAAGGCCTTAATGAAACATGTGCCGAAAGAATACCTGATCGACGCCCATCACTGGCTGATTCTGCATGGTCGTTATACCTGCAAGGCACGCAAGCCCGATTGCGGCGCCTGCATAGTCTGTGACCTGTGTGATTACCGTCATAAATCGGAAGCCTGCAACCCGGAGTTCACCGGCAAATACAACCCATCCGATTCACTTTTCACGGAAACGGCCCATGTACAGCAATGACCGCCGCCAGATGCGCCAACCTTTTCTGGATGCCTGGAAAAAGCAGCGCGAAGGCCTGCCGATGACAGCGCTAGAACTCAAGATCAGTGAAGTGATTGGCCAACATCCCGAATACCATGAACTGATGAGCGACCCGGAACGCGCGCTGGAAAAAGACTGGTTACCCGAGAATGGAGAAACCAACCCCTTCCTTCATCTCGGATTTCATCTGTCGATACGGGAGATGGTTGAAATAGACCAACCGCCCGGTTTCCGGCAAAAGTACCAAGATCTTTGCCGCAAAACTGGCGACCTGCTGAGGGCTGAGCATCTGATTATGGAATGCTTGAGTGAAGCGCTCTGGCGTGCACAACGCGATGGAACCGAACCCGATGGCACGGCGCTGTTGCGCTGCATGGCGGATATTGTGAGCTGATTGAGCCACTAGCAGCCTGTCGGACTTTAGGGGGAATCGGCTGCAAATCCATCTGGACGGCTCATATTTCACCGCTTTTTTGGGCAATAGAACCCGCTATTACCCTGCAAAAGCGGCAAAATCTGCCCTCGCCCAGCTAGATTTTCGCTACGATTCCTAAAGTCCGACAGGCTGCTAGGCTACAGCCACAGTTCCAATGGCGCGTAGTTGACGAGGGCGCGGAGAATATCGCCGCGCGTCACCACACCGACAACTTCGCCTACTTCATTGACAATCGGCAAGCCGCGAATATCCCGCGCCAGCAGCACACGGGCCAGTTCGCGGATATTGGTGTTCGTCGTTGCTGTCAATACATTGGGCGTCGCGATGGTGGACACAGGTCTTGGTGCAAGATCGGTGTAGCGTACGCGTTGCCGGGTCAAATCGCCTTTGGTCACGATGCCGACGAGCCTTTTTTGTGCATCGATCAGCGGCACCAAACCGATTTTCCGTCGGGTAATGAGCGCACGGAATTCAGAGATGGGTGCATCAGGCATCAGGCTCAGAACGGGCGATGTCATGATCTGCTCGGCAAATTGCACCGGCCCCAATTCTTTCTGAACGTGCCGCACAGACTCGTAGGCACCGATGGCCGAAGTTCGTGGCGCAGCGCCATCAGCCATTTCACCCTGCAATTCTTCTCGCCAGGCATCATGACCTGAGTGATCTTCGTCTGTATCCTGGACTCGCCGCGTGCTGTTCGTTGGAACAACGGCCTGAGGCTGGCTGGGCATGGCAGAAGGCGACAATGCCTGATTCAGCGTCAGGTGATCACTTATACCCGGTCCAAAAACGATGAAACTCATATCCAGCCCACTCTTTCCAAAA
>NZ_JAQTTX010000017.1 GCF_028710545.1 Halothiobacillus sp.
TCGGCGTAAAAACCGGGCAATGCTGCTTGGAAAGGTCGTCGTTTGTTGTGAAATTTGAGCTGGATTCGGCCACAGGCATGATTCAGTGGCTGAATTCATTGAAAATCTCGGGTTATTCGAGCTGCCCATCTGTTGAATAAATCCCCCTCAATCACCCTTTTGCAAAGGGGGAGGCAGGAAAGCCACCTTATTGCACAGAGGAGGCAGGACAAGCCTGATTTTGAAAACAGATTGCTCGCTTTGAAAAAGCCCCCTTTTTCAAAAGGCAATGCCACCCCCCTTTGAAAAAGGGGGGCAGGGGGGGATTTACCAACCTGCCCTATCTGTTGAATAAATCCCCCTCAATCCCCCTTTTGCAAAGGGGGAGGCAGGAAAGCCCCCTTATTGCACAGAGGAGGCAGGACAAGCCTGATTTTTAAAACAGATTGCTTGCTTTGAAAAAGCCCCCCTTTTTTCAAAAGGCAACGCCACCCCCCCTTTGAAAAAGGGGGGCAGGGGGGATTTACAAACGGGTCGCGTCTTTTTAGAACGTCACGACATCAACGGATAATGCCCGTTCTCGTCGTGCACTTCCTTGCCGGTCAGCGGTGGATTGAACACGCAGATCAGGCGCATGTCTTCCGTGCCGCCGCGCAGGTAGTGGCGGTCATGGTTATTGAGCAGATACATCATGCCGTCGCTGATCTTGTGCGTGGTGTCGTTGGCAATATCGTGGATTTCGCCATTGCCTGCCACGCAATAAACGGCTTCGATGTGGTTGGCGTAATGGATGTAGGTTTCCGTCCCCGCGCGGATAATGGTGTCATGGAAGGAGAATCCGACACCGTCATCGGCCAGCACCAGGCGGCGGCTGACCCAGTTGCCATTCTCGGCTTCCACTTCCCGGTCAGTACCCAGAATATCGGGTGTCAATCGACGAACAATCATGCGGTAACCTCTTGCTTGGTTGTGGGATGTTTTGCGGCAGTCGCTTCAATCGCGGCTTCCAGAATATTCAGACCCTTGTCCAGCTCCACATCAGAGATGGTCAACGGAGCGAGGAACTTGATGACCTGATCCGTCGCGCCTGCCGTTTCGGCGAGCAAGCCGTGCTCGAAGGCTTCGCGGGATACTTCATTACAGAAGCCCTCGATGGATGATTCGATGCCCCAGATCATGCCGAGGCCACGTACATCGCTGATGTGATCCGGAAAACGGTCTTTGATTGCGCGAAAACGTTTCTCGACCCCTTCACCTTTGCGACGAACTTCCTTGGCGAAGTCATCGTTGTCCCAGCGCTTGAGCGCCGTAGCACCGGCAACGAACGCGAGACTGTTGCCCCGGAAGGTGCCGGTATGCTCGCCCGGCGACCACTGATCGATTTCGGGGCGCATCAGCACGATCGCCATGGGCAAGCCCGTACCGATGGATTTTGAAATGGTGATGATGTCCGGCGTGATGCCTGCCCGCTCGAAACTGAAAAAGTTACCCGTGCGGCCATTGCCAACCTGGATATCATCGATGATGAGCAGAATGTCCAGGTCGCGGCACATTTTTTCGAGCTTTTTGAGCCATTCAACGCTGGAGACGTTGATGCCGCCCTCGCCCTGGATCGTCTCGACGATAATGCCAGCGGGCAGTTCATAACCGGAACTGCCATCCTCGTAATAACGGCGCATCATGTCGATGCTGTCCATCTGGTCTTCTTCATCGAAATAATGATCGAACGGCATCTTGCTGACATTCAGCGGTACGCCGTAATAATCATCGTGATAGAACTCGTTGCCGGTCACGGCGAGCGCACCGAGCGTATGCCCGTGATAGGCATTGGTGAAAGCGACGATCTTCGAGCGCTGCTTGACCTTGCGCGCCAGCTTGAGCGCGGTTTCCACGGCATTGGTGCCTGTGGGGCCGACGAACTGGATTTTATAGTCCATCCCGCGCGGCAGCAGGATTGTTTCCTGAAACTTCTTGATAAAGTGGTACTTGGCATCAGTCGCTTTATCCAGCGCGTTCAACATGCCGTCCCGACGGATGAAGTCGATCATCGCCTCTTGCACGGCTGGGTCATTGTGGCCGTAGTTGAGCGACCCGGCACCGCCAAAAAAATCAATATACGATTTGCCGTGGTGGTCCCAAACCGTCGCGTTTTTGGCGCGGGTAAAAATAGTCGGGAAAGAGCGGATGTAACCGCGTACATTGGATTCATATTTTTCGAACAGATCAATGTCCATCAAAAGTTCCTCGGTGCGTGAAAATGAGCGGATTTAGCGCAGGTCGATCGAATAGAGATCTTCCGGTTGGTGACCGGTGTCCTGCCCTGAATTGAGTAGTTCTGAAGAGAGATAGGGCGAAACCGTGAGTGGGCGCTCCAGCCGCGCGGCCCAACGACGGAACAACGCCTGAGAAGCCGTGTTATCGGGGGATATGGTCAGTTCGATTCGACGAATGTCTTCGAACCATGTGCGCCGGGTGAGTGCGTCGAGCAGACCGGAAGCCACGCCACGCCCTCGCCAGTCGGGGTGAACGGCTACCTGCCAGATGAACAAGGTATCTGGCGCACGGGGCAAGCGGTATGCGGTAAGAAATCCGCAGAGCACCGAATCAGATTCGGCGACCACACAGGTATCGCGAAAGTGATCCGAGAGCAGAAAATAGAGGTAGGCCGAATTGACATCCAGCGTACCCGCTTCAAGCACCATCCGATGAATGCGCGCCCCATCGTCAAGGCGCGGTTCTCGATAGTCTAAGGTCATGATTTTATTTCGTCAGCTGCACCAAAAAAGGCGGCTGCGTTAATTCAAATGAGTCAAGAGGGTAACGCGATGAGCGCCGAATTTCAAATCGCATCCGGACTTTTTGCCCCGGGAAACAGGTGAAAAACGCACTATTACCCCGTTCGTAATCCGCTCCAACACCCTTCGGAACAACCCGCGCCATGAGCCACAAGCCGACTCAATCAACCCAAAGCAACCGACTGTTATATTTGGATTTTCTCAGAGGACTCATGCTCGTCGGCATCACGCTTGGGCATTTCGGGCCCACCTTCGAATGGCTGATGTGGCAACCCTTGGGATTCTTCAGCAATGCCGAGGGCTTTGTTTTACTTTCCGGCACCATATTCGGACTGGTCTACGCCAAACTCGAGCAACGTGATCCTGCTTCCATGGCCATCAAGGCAAGATATCGCGCGTGGGTCATTTATCTCAGCCATTTTGCGCTGCTGATTTTTGTCGCGCTCTACACCTGGCTTACCAACGGCTGGGCGGATGACTGGCATAGCCACGCCCAGTTCATCGCCCAAGCGCCCGCGCTGGGGTTGATACTCGGCACGTTGCTGATCTACCAGCCGCCACTGCTCGATATCCTGCCGATGTATGCGCTGTTCGTGCTTGTCGCGCCGGGGATCATCCGACAATTAGTCGCCGGGCGCGTTTGGCTGGTATTGAGTGTCAGTCTGCTGGTCTGGTGGTTGTTCTCGCAGGTGATTGCAGGTGGGCACTGGCGCACGGCGCTCGCTGAATCGATGGGGCTGGGCTTTCCGTTTCAGGTCGGTGAATTCGATCCCCTCGTCTGGCAAATCCTGTTCTTCGCCGGCGCGGCGCTGGGCGTTCGCATGTTCCAGCAACGTCTGCCTCGGCAACCGCAGATCGTGCTCGCGCTCATCGCCATGGTCGCGGTCGTGTTATTTTTCGGTTTGCGCCACGAGCTGATACATGCCCCCACCTTCTGGAACCCCGCCTGGGTGGATCGACACCAACTGGCCGGACTGCGGCTGGTCAACATCGCCGCGCTTGCCTACACGTTCTGGACGCTGCTGTATCTGGCACGCAAAGTGGATTGGCCCGCCTGGGCACTGACACTACCGAAACCGTTCGCCTGCCTCGGGCGCCATAGCCTGGCGGTGTTCAGCACGCATGTGGTGCTCATTTATCTCACCATTCCGATTCAGATGACCTACCCGCTGTTCTGGCGTTATGTAATCGGCCTGAGCCTGATATTCATCCTGTTGGCGCTGGCTTGCGGACTGGATGTTCGTGCCAGGCGGCAGCGGCAGGCGCAGTCCATATCCGCCCGGTGACAGCGGCGCGATTCAGGTACCGCAGAATGTCGTGAACGGTCCGAACGACGCGGGTGCCGGTTCGGCGTACTTCTGCCACTCGGGGCGATTTTCAAACGGATGCGTGACCGCCGCGAGCAACGCGTGAAAAGGCGCAAAATCACCCTCACGCACCGCGGCCTCAATCATTGCTTCCACCTGATGATTGCGGGGGATGATCACCGGGTTCACGGCATCCATGCGTTCGGCGCGCGCATCGGCCGTCCGTTTTTCCTGTGCCACGCGGGTGTTCCAGCGCTCAAGCCAATCGGCAAAATCCGCCGAGCCATTGAACAACGAGCGCAGCGGTTCTGAATTACCGCGTACCGCCGTCGATAGTTGTCTGAAACCTTGCGTGAAATCGACCCTTTCGGACTGCATGGCCGTCAGGAGCCAGTGAATCAGTTCCGTATCGGCGCTATCGCTCACACCCGTATCGCTACTCAAACCGAGTTTGGGGCGCATGGCCGCCAGCCAGTGTCGGGCATAACGGCCCGGGAAATCAGCCAGAACGGTATTGGCTTGCGCAATCGCTGCGTCACCATCCGTATCGATCAATGGCAATAGGGTTTCTGCAAATCGCGCCAGATTCCAGCGCGCGATATTCGGTTGATTGCCGTAGGCATAACGCCCCTGCAAATCGATCGAACTGAATACGGTTTTCGGGTGATAGGCATCCATGAACGCGCAGGGGCCGTAATCGATGGTTTCGCCCGCGATGCTCGTGTTATCGGTATTCATGACGCCGTGCACGAACCCGATCGACATCCAGCGCGCCACCAGATTTGCCTGCGCATCGACCACCGCTGCGAGTAACTCGATATAAGGCGAAACGCTGTCCTTCAAGGCAGGATAATGACGATTGATGACGTAATCGGCGAGCTGTTTCAACCGAACGGCATCCCCGCCGCGCGCGGCGAGAAACTCGAAGGTACCTACCCGGATATGGCTCGTCGCCACCCGTGTGAGGATGGCGCCCGGCACCTCGCCCTGGCGCCACAGCGTTTCCCCGGTAGTCACCGCCGCCAGCGCACGCGTGGTTGGAATGCCTAGGGCATGCATGGCCTCGCTGACCAGATATTCTCGCAGCACCGGGCCGAGGGCCGCCTTGCCGTCGCCGCCGCGCGAGAACGGCGTTCGCCCCGCCCCCTTGAGCTGAATATCCCGCCGTTTTCCGTAGCGATCGACCACTTCCCCCAGCAGCAGAGCCCGACCATCGCCCAGCAGCGGCACAAAATTGCCGAACTGATGCCCGGCGTAGGCTTGAGCCGACGGTTCCGCGCCGGCAGGAAGGCGGTTTCCGGAAAAAATCTGCGCCCCGGCTTCATCGTTTGGCAAATCAAGCCCCATCTCGGCGGCCAGTAATTCGTTCCAGGCGATCATTCGCGGGTTCGGCACGCGATCTGCTTGGGCGGGCAGACACAAGTCATCGACGGCATAGGCCAACGTCTGCTCTAAACACCAGTGCGAAGAATCCTGCTTGGGAGAAAAAGACATGAGAACCCTCGATACGAAAAGGCGATACAGCAAACAGTATGGCCTGATGAACAAAAAATCGGGAGGAAGGAGGAAAAAGATAGCAAAACCATCTAGTATAAGAGGGGCTTAAACAGCACAGAGGAGATTGAACATGAGTAATAATCGTTCCGAGAGCGCTTCTGCGCCCACCCGTCGTCATTTTTTGAGCGTTGCCGTCAAATCGGCTGTACTGATTCCAATGGCCGGTATGGGTATGGCGCGTATGGCCGTCGCCGCAGACTTACCGCACCTCTCGCCTTCCGACCCGACAGCCAAGGCATTAAGCTACGTCGAGGTGGCCTCCGAAAGCAAAAGCTCGGCGTATAAAGCGGGTGATGCCTGCGATAACTGCGCACTGTATCAAGGGGACCGCAAAGCCGATTGGGGGCCATGCGCCGTTTTCCCGGGCAAAGATGTCTCAGCGAAAGGCTGGTGCACCTCGTACGTGAAGATGAGCTAACGCCCAAGCCACACAACAGCAGGCGAATTCGCAAAATCTCGCATCATGTCAACAAAGCCCGCGCATTGCGGGCTTTGCTTGTTTTAACTTTAGGGAAGCGCTGCACAAAAGCAGCTTTGCTTTGAGTAGCAGGTATGACTCGGCAAATCCCCCCAGCCCCCCTTTTTCAAAGGGGAGAGGGCAGCCCTTTCTTTTGAGCGAGAGTGCCTCCCCCTTTTCAAAGGGGGGAGAATCAGCCCTTGCTTTTGAACGAGAGCGCCTCCCCCTTTGTAAAAGGGGGAACGAGGGGGATTTAAGGGGGCTTGTCTTCATGCAGGGGGCTTAACAAATTGAGTTGCTCATTTAAGTCATTGCCCGTATAAACAATCAGGCAAACAGACATCATCATTCGAGGCGAAAAGCCCAATTTCAGTGATCGGGGGAGATCAAATGGCCAAAATGCCAGAACGCTATAACGCACCACATCGGCGCATTTTCACGCTTGTGCTGCTCATCACGGCAATTTATATCGGAACACCCGTTTACGCTGATGCCACGACCGGTACCGCATCGGATAGCGGAGTGGAGATGGTTGGCAATGTGGCGTTCGTCGATCACCTGATCAACCTGCCCGCCGATTTCGCTGTCATGCGCGAAAAGAAAATTCCGATGATGATTTTTTTCCACGCCAGCTACTGCGGTTACTGCAACCAGGTGGATGATCAGTTCCTGATCCCCATGCGGATGGACCCCGAGTTTCAGGGCCGCTTGCTGATCCGCCGTGTGAAGGTGGACGCCGATACCCAGTACATCGGGCTGGATGGCAAAAAACACGATTATCCTTATCTCGCCAACAAGCTGGATGTGCGTGGCGTGCCCTATATCCTGTTTCTCGCCCCCGATGGCTCACGCATTACCTCGATCCAGGGCACCGCCTACGATTATTACGACTACTACCTGAGCAAGGACATCAACCTCGCCACAGACTGCGCCAAAAATCCGGGCCAGAAGAAATGCGACGGACGGGCGGACGGGCCGGGGCTCAATTAAGAAATCGGCAAGAATCCTCCCCGGGCTTCATGCCGATATGTCAAAAGCGGTACTGCCCGGTCCATCACGGCGCGGTTGCGCCGTGGCTTTATCCCTGCGCGATCATGCCTGTTCGTTGAGAGAGGCCATGTCGATCACGAAGCGGTATTTCACATCGCTTTTGAGCATCCGCTCGAAAGCTTCGTTGATTTCCTGGATATTGATGACCTCGACATCGGATGTAATGCCATGCTGCCCGCAAAAATCAAGCAGTTCCTGAGTCTCGGGGAGGCCGCCGATGAGCGAACCGGCGATGGATCGGCGCCCCAGAACCATAGGTACGGTGCTGAGCATGGTATCGAGCGCACCAAGATAGCCCACCAGAACCAGAGTGCCGTTGACCGACAGGGTGGGTATATAGGGATTGAGATCATGAACATAGGGTACGGTATCGATGATCAGATCGAAGCGCCCCTGAACTGACTCCATCTGCTCTGTGTCGGTGGAAAGCACCACCTGATGCGCGCCCAGACGGCGGGCATCGGACTCTTTGCCTGGTGATCGGGTAAACAGTGTCACATCGGCACCCAGGGCATTGGCGAGTTTGAGCGCCATGTGGCCCAGGCCACCCAGACCGATCACGGCCACCTTGCTGCGTGGCCCAACCTGCCAGTGGCGCAGCGGCGACCAGGTCGTGATGCCTGCACACAGCAAGGGGGCCGCACCGGCGAGATCCAAACCTTCCGGCACCTTGAGTACAAACTTCTCGCGTACAACAATCTTTTCGCTATAGCCACCAAAGGTAGGGCTCTGGTCCCGACGATCCACGCTGTTGTACGTCATGGTGGGAAAGGCCTCGCAGTATTGCTCAAGGCCATCGGCGCACGAAGCGCAGTGCTGGCAGGAATCCACCATGCAGCCAACACCCACACTGTCGCCGGGTTTGAAGCGAGTCACCTCGGCCCCCACACTGATCACTTTGCCGATAATTTCGTGACCGGGCACCATGGGGTACATGCTATCTGACCAGTCATTACGGGCTTGATGCAGATCCGAATGGCACACACCGCAATAAAGAATCTCGACGACCACATCATCAGGGCGGGGCTGACGGCGCTCAAAACGGAAAGGTTTCAAGGCATCTGTCGGCGATTGCACTGCGTAACCGAGTACGTTCAAGGTCATGTTTTTTGCTCCATTGGAAAATATGCCTTAAGAGCGTAGCAGAGTAATTTATTATCGTGCTACTTAATGACCCGAACGGGAAGCTGGCGCAAGCCCGCATTCAGACACGCCTTGGCCGATACATGCCCTGCACGGGAAGATCTGCATTTTTGCAGACCTTCTTAAAAAAACACCCTCGGCAGCCAACGCACCAGTTCCTCGTGCGTCTGGGCCCACTGTGATGGTGGCGCTTGGGTATCGCCATAACAGGCGGCATCAAGGGCGTGCAGCGCGGCCATGAACCGTGGATTGGGGGCGCGGCAAATCATGCCATTGATACTCGATTCGCCCGTCAGCCAACGCAGTAACTGCAACACGGCCTGTGGGCTATCCAACGCCGCCAGCTCGACCTGCGCCGCCCGGTGACGACGACGGCGCTGCCACCGTCGCCAGGCATCATTCAGCGCAAAGCCGGCGCCATACGCCAACGCAAGCAGCAACAGGCCTCGCCACCACCAGAATTCCACAGCCTGCGCCAGGCGCACACCGGCCGGCGCGGACCAATGCAGGGTCCGCCCAGGCAGTATGGCCTCGCTCAACACCTGACCCGGCGCGTCACCTCGACTGTCGATAAATGGCAGGCGCAGTGCGGGCAGCGTTCCTTGGGTGCTGCCCTTGCCTTCGGGGTCGGGCAAGAGCGAAATACGAATATCGAAGGTTTGCGCGAGTAGGTCAGTGGCGGGCACAGGCGCATCCGGCGATCGGTTGATTTGGGCATGGCCGATACCCAGGGCGGATGTGCCGAGCAATTGTTCTTCCAGCAGTTTACGCAGCGCGTATTCACTCAAATCACGACCGGTGATGTGGAGCACCCAATCCACCGGTTGGCCAGCCGCCATCGGCGGTAGCGGTTCCTCGGTGATGCGCAAGGCCGGCGTCACCGGCAGATAGGCGGGCCAGAATCCGGGCAGCGGGCGCACGGTCAGGGTGCGCGCGACGGGTATGAACGCGTAACGGGTATCGGCATCACCCACTTCGCGGAATGTCATTTCTGCAAAACCCAATGAAACCTCACCTGCGGACAGAGGTGTCACGGCAAACCGATACACGCGCACATTCGCCATACGGCCATCCACCGACATCAACTGCTGGTTGATGTCGATACGGCGTGCTTCGATATGATCGCCTTGCGGGCGATGCAAGGTCAGCGAGGCGATGGATTTGTTCCTGTCGGTTATTGTCAGTGTCACCAGAAATGGCGCGCGCAGCAAGAATCCGCCTGGCGTGGCGACAATCTCGGTGCGAATGCTTACCCCGTCGGGCAGATGTCCGGCACCCGCCGTGGTATCCAACTCAGGTGTAGGCGCCAATGGCGTGACGGGCCCGAAATCCTTCGGCACACTGAAAGGTGTTGTCGTGATTTTCTGCGGCTGGTTTTGTGGCGTGGGAATATCGAACGCCCAGGCTGGTTGCCCGATCAAACCAAGTATGCCCAACCCTACGAACACCCATCGTTGCATAGGGAGGCTCTGCGGAACCACCAAGGGTCTCGATGCAAGGGGAATAGTCACCGCCATTCTCAAGCGTCGCAACGCTAACGCGGGCTTGCGCCTGCTTAACGCAGAGCTGGCGTAAGCCCGCATTAAGCTGACGAAGTCCGCAAATAGGCCCTTGGCAACCCACCCCAATCCCCCTCGTTCCCCCTTTTTCAAAGGGGGAGGCGCATAAGCATGAAAAAAGGCTGACCCACCCCCCTTTTCCAAAGGGGGGCAGGGGGGATTTGCTCGCACTCGATATTGCCAACGCTTGGATGGTCTCCTCACCGAACTCATGGCACCTCCGTCGGAATTGGCTGATTTTTGCCCGGCGCGGAGATTGTCGGCAGATGATAGGGCTGCTGGCGCAACAGGCCATCGAGCAGTGGCGCGGGCGCATCGTGGATCAGATTCAACTTGGCGCGCGCACTGCTGGCCGTGGCCTCGTTCAACACGAAAGGCGTCGCGGAGGCATTTGCCGCCGGACTGGCGGGTTGTGCGGCGATACTCTCAGTGGCGCCATCGGATTTTTGGATTTCCTTGTCCATCCGGCTTTTCGTCGGCTCTTGGTAATAACCGTAGGTCGCGATTTGATGCCCCTGAAATTTCGGGCTGTCTTTGCCGTTTTTGGCCGCCGTTTGCAGGATTTTCTGCAGAATATCCCGGTTATTGAGCGCCGCGTCGCTCAACTTTCGGGGCAATGGCTTGATCGAAAGTACATGATTGAACGCATCCAATGCGGCGGCATAACGCCCGGTCATCGTCAGCGCATTACCCAGATCGAAACTGGCCATAGCGGCCTGATCCGGCGTCGAGGCCAACCAGATGGCCTCTTGCCATTGATCCACCGCAAAGGCGTAATCCGCCCGGCGAAACGCCGCCAAGCCCGCACCCAGTCGAGCTCCGAACCCTTTGGCGGACGCAAACTCGACCTGTGCTTCGGCGTAGGCGCCCCGCAGCAGCGCCCGATTGCCCGCCGCGCCCCGCCGCTCATTCGCCGAATGGCTCAACCAGTCCTCGGCCAAGGGCGTGGAAATCGCTTCAGCCGCATGCGCACCAGTAGGCGCCGTGACCACACCTGCCCAGAATGCCGTCTGAGCCAGCATGAGCACAGCCCCCAAAGCGGCGGGCGGCACATTGGGTCGCAAGCGCCGAAGCGCGGGTTGCAACATCACGCCAACGGCAATCAATGCACTCAGCCATGCCAGCAACAACGGCAGGGCATGCAGTGAACGCTGTGACTTTACCGAGTTTTTGTCCGGCGGGCGGTTCGGCATGGCATCGACAGCCTGTCGAACAAAGGCGACATCCTCGGGCAAGGTGCGGGTTTGCGCCGCTGCTCCATGCGTCAGCCCGGCAAGCTCGGCCACACGTTCCGGTGACGGATCGCTGGTCAGCACCTGCTCTTCGGTATTTTTCATCGGCAGCCCATCCTTACGCATCGGCCCGCCTTCACCTGCGACAGTCAATGCGATCAGTCGCACATTGGCCTTGTTCAACGCCTCGGCGGCCGCGAGCTGCCGACTGCCCAAGGCAGCCTGAAAACTCGCCGAATCGCCACTGGTCAGCCAAACGACCGCACCGCCGTGCATCTGCGGCATCCGGGCGATCCAGTCGAAGGCCCGATCCGGTCTTGGAACGACCAATGGATGATTCAGCGTGGGCAGTTGTTTGAGATAGAACCCGAACAGGCCGGCATCGCCAGCGGGCGGCAGGAGCAGGCCCGGTTCATCGTTGTACACCATCAGCCCCATCCGGTGACCAGACAAATCACGAGCCATCAGCCCCAGCAACGCCACCGCCCGTGACAGGCGATCCGGGCTGACATCCGCCACGCTCATGGCGGCGGAATCATCCACAAGAAACAATACCGGCGGGCGAGTGGCCAGCGTGTCATCGCCCGCCTTGGGCACTTGTGGATCGGCCAGCGCCAAACAGAGAAACAACCAGAATGACAGCATCAACAACCAAACCACACGCCCTCGCCACCGTGCCTCTTCTTGGGACAACCGCACCAATGCCCAGGGTTGCAACGGCTCATCGGCGTAATGCATCAATTTCTGGCGGGCGCGCAGTCGCCAGATCAGCAGCCCCAATGGCAACAGAAGCAGGCCAAGCCAAAGCGGATGCGCGAGTTGCGGCATCACGAGCGGCCTTTGCGACAACCAGATGAAAACATCGTGCAGGCCAAGCACGGAAGCGGCATGAGAGAGAAAGGACATGCTCATCCCTCCGCCCCCGGCTCTTGCCACAACAGGGCTTGTGCGAACAGAAGCAGCAAGGCCGCCAGAATCACAAAACCGGCGTAGAGCGGTATGTGTCGGCGCTCGGTCGATAACGCCGCTTTGGGGGACTCGCTCAAGGCGACCTGATTGGTCACCTCGTTCATGGCGGCAATATCGCCCGCAAGAATCGGCTTGCCACCCGTCAGATCGGCCAGCTCCGCCAGACTGGGCTGGCCTGCTTCCGGCGGACCGCCCTTCGGTGCGAGATTCACCGTGAACAGATGGATATGGTAGCTGCGCGCCAGTACCAATGCTTCGGCAGGCGTCATCAAGCCGCCGGTGCTGAACCCATCGGTCCAGACCACCAGCAACGGCGCGGGCTGACCGGCCTGACTCTGCGCGGCGATGCTGCGAATCGCCATTGCCAGCCCATCGCCCAACGCCGTATCCGAACCGTTGATTCCGGCGCGCAGTTGGCGAATCCAGTATTCAAGCACCGCATGATCGGCGGTCATCGGCACCAGCGTGCCCGCCGAATCGGTCACAACGATCAGCGAAAACCGATCTTGAGGGCGGGCGGCAATAAACCGCAACAATCCCTGTTTCATGGCATCGATACGGGAAATAAAGTGATCCTTGCCTGCGGGAAAATCCTCCGCCTGCATACTCGGGCTGGCATCCACCAGCAGCAGGATGGAACGCGCGGGTGGCGGGGCAGGAATGAAATCGCCTTCCCATACCGGATTGGCCAAGCCGATGACCAGTGCCGCATACGCGCCAAGCCATAACCCGGCGATCGTTTGAACCCGGCGTGAAGGCGGGCGTGAATTCTCGCTCCCCTCAACCAGTGGGTGACGCAGCATCACGGCGGCCGGGCGGCTGGCGAGATAGCGCCTGATCGGTGCATAGAACCACGGCAGAGGCAACAAGGCAAATAGCCACCAGGGCGCGGTCATGCTCAGTGCAGAGGGCATATCGAAGCCAATCATGATGATGTCGCCTGCGGGTGAGTCGCGCAGCGCGCGCGCGTGAGCGTGGCGATGTTATCAAGCAAGGTCAGCCAATCGGTGGTGGGTGCCGCCGGGCCGAAACGCAGTGCGTCCAATGCGCCGATCTGCACCTGCCACTCGCGTGGCAGCGCGCGCCGATCCACGCCCGGACGCATGCGAAAATAACGCGCCAAGGCCCACATCAGGGCCGCGCCGACCGGCTCCGGCGCACTGCTGGGGTCTCGTTGCAGCAAATGCCGCAATCGGCGGATCTGCCAACGCAGCAGGCGGCCGCGCCAATCACGCCAGAACCAAAGCCCGAATCCAATCAGCACAACAAGCACAAAGCCCCAAAACACCAGACCGAACGCATGCGCAGCAATGGCGTCCACAAGGGCGGCCCGCGCCTGTTCAGCAACGGGCGGCTGCGTGTTCATCCACACATCCACCAGCCCCTTGGGCGCCCCTTGAGGCAAACCGCCCGGCGGGTGAATCAACAGATCACGGCTCATGGCGGGCCTCGTCGCCTTCGCCCGGGTGACGACCAAAGCCCGTCAGCAGCAGTTCGGAGAATGCCTTGAGCAATTCGGGGACGTCGGTTGTGGTATCGACCTCATCGAACAGCCCGCCGACAGCCAGACAAAACGCCCGAACCGCATGCTGACGCTCGGAAAAACGCGCGGCCAGTGCCGCACGCATTGCCGGATCATGGGTATCGAGCCGCTGCGGGCTTTTCGGTGGCATGGCCGCGAAGGTGACCGTGCCCATGTCGGTAAGCATCCGTTCCGCGGGGTCGACCATCGAAAGCAGCATCAGCCGGTGTTTTCTCGCCAAGGGCAACCACCCCATCATGCTGGGATCTTCTGCATATTCGGTCTGAAAATCGCCGATCACGATCACTAATTGCCCATCCGGGAGACATCCCTGCAATCGTCCGCGAAACCCCGTCCAGTCAATCGGCTGCGGTGCGGCAGGCGGCGCAAGCCACAAGCCGATCTCGTGGATCTGATCGAGCAGGGCGGCACGACTGGTGCCCGGGTGGCGGGTGGCGCGCGCGGTCAGCCCCGGTGTGTGAATGGCTACGGACAAATTCTGATGCAGGGCCGCCGCCGTCAGCAGATGCGCCACCGTCAGTGCTTGGGTAATCTTGAGTTGGCGGCGGGTGCCGAAGAACATCGAATCGCTGGTATCGAGCACAATATGGCACTGGCGCTGTGCCGGTTCACGAAAAATCCGCACGACCGGCTCAGCTGTGCGTGCGGAAATACGCCAGTCGATCAGATGCGCCGGTTCACCGGGTTGATAAGCGCGCAATAGCTCAAAATCCATGCCTTGGCCAAGGCGTACCGCGCGCTGATCGCCCGGAAACAAGACCGCAGCCGACATATTTTCGGGGGCGAGCGGCGGCAATTGCCCGCCCAGATGCCAGGCAGTTTCAATCGCTTCGGGCGAGGGCACAACATGAGCACTGGTCGGGGCCGCGCTCCGTGCCGGACGTCTTAAAAAGGCAGGCCACATGTGCCGTATCAAATTCACGGTGTGGATCAAGGCAAGGGGATTTCGGTACACAGCCTGGCAATCAATGCATCACGGCTCAACCCCGAAACCAGTGCCTTGGGACTCAGTATCAAACGGTGACGCAGCGCGTCGCCGGCCAGTTCCAGCAAATCGTCCGGCACGATGAAATCACGCCCATTGAGCCAGGCCAGCGCCTGCGCCGCCTGCACCCAGGCCAGCGCCCCGCGGGGCGAGGCACCAACCAGAACCATGCCTGCCAACGATTCCAGCGCCGGGGCTGCTTTCTCTGGCGCACGGGTAGCCGCGACCACATCCACCACCCAGTGCTGCAAGGCCGCATCGCAATGCACCGCCCGCACATCGGCGCGGGCTTCGAGCACTTCATCAACGGTCAGACCCGTCGCCTCGTCGTCGGCACGGCCCAGCGTGCCTGCCAATGTGCGCGCCAGAATGTCGTATTCATCCTGCCGTTCGGGGTAAGTGAGCGACACATGCAGCATGAAGCGATCGAGTTGCGCTTCGGGCAACGGGTAGGTACCTGATTGCTCCAGCGGATTTTGTGTCGCCATGACCAAAAACAGCGCAGGCAATTTGCGACTCTCGCCCGCTACGGTTACCTGCCGCTCCGCCATGGCTTCCAGCAGCGCCGATTGCACTTTGGCCGGCGCGCGGTTGATTTCATCGGCGAGAATGATTTCGTTGAACAACGGGCCGGGCTCGAAAGAGAAACTACGGGTCTCGGGGTGATAGACCTCGTTGCCGAGCAGGTCGGCTGGCAAGAGATCCGGCGTGAACTGTACCCGTTTGAAACGCGCATGGACGCCCTCGGCCAGCGCCTTGACCGCCGTGGTTTTCGCCAGGCCCGGTAGCCCTTCGACCAGCAAATGCCCGCCGGTCAGCAAGCCAATCAATAGCCGATCAACCAGCGCGGCCTGGCCGACGATGTGGTGAGCGAGGTGCGTTCTGAGCGCGGCGATGGCTGTGGGTTCGGTCATAAGGAAGCCTGATTGGTCGGTGAAGTCGCAGGATAGATTACAGAGTGCCCGGCCAACTGCCATTCGGGGAAGCCAACAGCGAGCCGTCGGGCACTAAAGCCGCGCTCACGCAAAGCGGCCACGGCATCATACGAAAAAGCACAATAACGCCCCCGACAGTAGGCCACCACGGGGCGCGTGGGGTCAAGTCGGTCGAGTGCAGAGGCGAGTTGATCCGGCGGGATATTCACCGCGCTCGGCAAATGGCCCGCTGCAAACTCCTGCGGTGGGCGAACATCAATCAGCGTGATGTCACCCGCAGCCATTTGTGGCTGCAGTTCGTCCAACGTGATGGGCGCGAGCGCATCACGTGGCGCCAGGTGTGTGGCCACCAACGCTCGAACTTCGGCCAAATGCCGATCGGCCAAAGTGTGCAGCGTATTGAGCAAGGTAACCACTTCCCCATCAGCAAGCTGATAGATGATGTATTTACCTTGACGATTCGCCCGCACGAGGCCCGCTTGCTGCATTTTCTGCAAATGCTGAGAGGTATTGGCAATCGTCAACCCGCTGACCTCGGCCAATTGCTCAACCGAGCGCGGGGCTTGGGCGAGGTAATCGAGCAATTCCAGCCGACGACCGCTGCCAAGCACTTTGCCCATGCGCGCGAATTGGTCGTTAAGGTCTTGTTTGAAAGCCATGAGTGATCCGTTGGTAACGTTTATTTAAGCATTCAATCATATTGAAGAATGTTGATCAATAAGGGCGTGCCTTTAAGGCGCTTCATGTTGGGCGAGGCAGGCGTCTTCGGTGCAGGTCATCACCGCTTGACGGCTAAACGCGGCTTCGACGATCAATGCGACCCAGGCACCGGCCGCAATGGTAGCAAGCGCGATGAATGAGCCCAACGCCAGCGTCGAGATACCGCTGAGGCCATGACCCACCGTGCAGCCCATGGCCAGCACACTGCCGACACCAACCATCAGCGCCCCGATGATCGTGCGGCCCCATTCCGACCAAGAGCGGGGAATCGTCCATTGAAACTCACGGCGAACAAGTGCGCTGATGAAACTGCCCAGCAAAAGCCCCGCCACAGCCACCACACCAAAGGTAATCGTAGCGAATTGGGTTGGGTGTTGCAGGTAGTAGACAACATCCCCCATTGGCGCGCTGAAGGTGAACGATTGCAAGCCCAAACCCTGTTGCGGGTTATTCATCATTTGTGCCGCATCTGACGCCGCTTGCCCCAATGACCCGCCGGTGACCCAAAAAGCAAGAGCGACGACCAAGCCAATCAGCACTGCGCCCAACCAGCCCAGGCCATTTGCGCGTAGCGGCAGCCAACGCCAGGAAACAAAAAACAGCAATCCACTGATGGACAGCGCCAAAACCCAATACAATGCGCTGCCGCCGCCCAGCAGACTGGCCAGATCCTGATGCTGAATGCCAAACGCGGTGAGGTTGGTGCTCAAGTGGCCAACCCAGGGCAAAAAAGCCGAGGCATATAGACTGGTGCGTGTCATGGCGTAAGCCGCCAGCGCCATGAAGACGACGGCCAGCAGCGCCTGAAGATTCCCTTGAGTGACCTTGACGAGGCTACGCACCGGGCAACCGCGAGCCAACACCATACCCACGCCAAAAATAAAGCCACCGATGACATAGCGCCCCCAGGCAAAATCGGGCGAGCGGTACGCCGGACGCGTCGCATCTAGATCGATACCAGTGAGTGATTGGATCACGGTAGTGGCGAGCAGAGCGACTCCGATGGCGGCCAGATAGACTGCCAGACGCCGTCCGTCCCGCGATTGCCGATAGCTGCCGAGTCCACCGACCAGGCAGAAGCGAGAAAACTGAGCCGCCAGACCGAACACAATCGACAGGCCGAGCACCCAGGACAAGTAATGAATGATGACGGGATCCACGATAAAACTCCTTTCCGACTCAAAGGGATGTGTTGGCTTGGATGATGGCCTGCATTTCATCGACCGGCGGCAACACGACCGCACTGACGGTTTCGATGAACTGTTCGCGGGATTGGCTCAATGTGGGGTTATGCCGCTTCTCGAACCCGATTGTTGAGCAGGGCTTGCCACTAATGCCGCCGCCGCAGACGCTGCCAGCCTGCGCGCCCGGCAGAATTTCCAGATAGTCGGGCAGACACAGGAGGCGGTTGACCAGCGAATCATAAAGATGATCGGCCATCTCTTGAGTTCGTCCTTGCAAATCAGGCCGACCGATGCTGCCGACGAACAGCGCGTGCCCTGTCAATACGAACCACGGCTCATCACCACGAGAATGATCGGTTACGAGCAGGCAGATGTGGTCTTCGGTGTGCCCAGGCGTGTGCAACACTTTGACCGACACATTCCCCAGTGTGAGCGTTTGCCCATCAGTCAGCGGCAAGAATTCGAACGGCAAGCTGAGATCACTCTCATGCAAAGCGTATTTTGCCCCCGTCAGTTCGGCCAAGCGACGCCCGCCCGATACATGATCGGCGTGAATATGGGTATCCACGACATAGTTAATTTTTACTCCTCGCGCCTGCGCCATCTCCACGAAACGCTCTTCGTCCCCGGCGTGGACATCGACGGCCATGGCCAACCCTTTGCCCGCACAGCCAAATAAATAAGCCAAAGACGCGTGTTCACAAACGACTTGCTCAAGAAACATAGCTACCCCCTGATGAGTTGAGAAATCTCTGAATTCGATGAGCGACAGCTGAAGGCTTTTGCGCTCCGATTGCTCAATCATTCAATCATATTATTGATTGAATGGTCAACTTGTTTCATACTGTGCCGGATGGTTGGGTGGTTTGCTCAACCCACCGCTGACCAATCACACCACCGGAACAAAGAGGCACCCATGCACGTCAACCAGGCCATCACCTACGGTATTCGCCCCAATGCAGCTCAGTTCACCCTACAGTTGCTGCAGGTGTTTCTGGTGGGCAGTCTGGTGGGGATGACCCGAACCGTTCTGCCGGAACTGGCTGAGTCCAACTTTGGTTTGACGGCGGGATCTTTTTTGGCGCTGGCCACCTTTGTTGTCGTGTTTGGGCTGGTCAAAGCGCTCTTGAATTTATTCGCAGGCACCTTGTCGGATCGCTGGGGGCGGCGGCGCGTGCTCATCGCCGGATGGGTGAGCGCCTTGCCCATTCCCTTGCTCATCCTGTACGGCCCGAATTGGGGCTGGATTATTCTTGCCACCGTGTTCTTGGGCATTAATCAGGGTCTGAGCTGGTCCATGGCCTTGAACAGCAAGCTGGATCTCACCCATGCGCGTCAACGCGGGCTGGTCAATGGCTTCAATGAGTTTGCTGGATATGGCGGAGTGGCGATTGCCGGCATACTGTCGGCCCTGGCCGTTCATGCACTTGGTGCGCGCACTGGGCTGTTCATCTTTACACTAGCGATTATCGTGCTGGCATTGTTGATCGCGCTGGCGGCGGTTCGGGAAACGCGTCCCTGGGCCATGTTGCATCAGGGCAATCCCACGATCGAGCCAATTGGAATGCGCGCCTTGTTTGCTTATGCCAGTTGGAAAAATCGATCACTGCAGGCCCTTAATCAAGCCGGTCTGGTGGAAAAATTCACCGATGCCATGGTCTGGTTGTTTTTTCCGGTATTTTTCATGGCCAAAGGATTGTCATTGGTCGCCTCCGGTTCGTTGATCGCCATCTACGGCGTGGTTTGGGGCGCAGGACAATTGATTACCGGCCCCTTGTCGGACCGAATCGGCCGAACGATCATGATCGTCGGCGGCATGTGGCTTTGCGGCTTGGGTGTGGTCGCCGTCAGTTTGAGCCACTCGATAGGGCTTTGGGGGCTGGAACTGGCATTGATCGGCATTGGCATGGCGATGCTCTATCCCACTCTGGGTGCGGCGGTGGCCGATCAGGCCGAACCGGCCCAACGGGCGAGCATTCTGGGTATTTATCGCTTCTGGCGGGATTTGGGCTACGCCGTGGGCGGGTTGCTCCTGGGTCTGACAGCGCAATGGAGTGGTGGAATTTTGCTACCCTTTTGGCTGGTTGGATTGTCCATGGCCGCCTCCGGGTTATGGGTGGCCGTGGTTGCGAATAAAAGCCAATAAAAATTACCCATTCAATAACAATAGGTTGTCTTGACATCGAAGGAAATCATGATATCGATTTGGTGATTTTTTGTTCAACAGGGTGAATGCCACGTCTTGTTAACTCCGCTTTACACGGGCTGATTGCCCGATCAAGTTGAATACCGGCAAGTGATTAGGCAAACTGCCATGATTGTTTGGCAAAGGAATGCGCTCATGAGTTCTGTGAAAATCCACACCGGTTTTTCTTCACCGTTGCCACTACTTTCTCGCTTTCGAACTTTATGCTTGTTACATGTCTTTGTGGTTTTGATCACGATGATGTGCACAGGTTTTGTGTCTGTCGCTCACGCAGATTTGTATCGCTGGACAACCAAGGACGGGATGGTGCATTACGGCGATAACATGCCGTCATCGCAAGCCATGGATGGTTATGATCTGATCAACCCATCCACCGGTGAGGTAGTACGGCACATCGACCGGGCGAAGACACCACAGGAACTCGCCGCCGAAGCCGCCGCCAAAAAGGCGGAAGAGCAAGCGGCAGAAAAAAAGCGCACAGAAGAAGAAGCACAAGCCCGACGTGATCACATGCTGCTGGATCTTTACAGCAACACGTCCGATCTGGAACGGGCAAAATCGCAACGGCTGAGCGAAATTGATGGCCTGATCAAACAAACCCAGAACGCACTGGATCGCGCCATTGAGCGATCTAAACACGCTCAGGCATCATCGGAGCAAAAAGCGGCGTTCAAAGATAT
Source organism: Halothiobacillus sp. (assembly GCF_028710545.1). GTDB lineage: Bacteria > Pseudomonadota > Gammaproteobacteria > Halothiobacillales > Halothiobacillaceae > Halothiobacillus. Next base: position 20,302 of record NZ_JAQTTX010000017.1, read on the forward strand.
GCTGCAATTGCGCAAAAACCTGTTCGATCTACAGGAGCGCCGCAACGAGACCGCCAAACGGTTTGATGAAGATCTTCGGCGCTTCGAACAACTACAGGCCAAAGACAAGCCCGAACAATCAGATCAAGCAGTCCAGTAGACCGTCCGCATCAAGGCTTGTCGGCGAAATACCCGGCAACCGCCAGGTCATGCACGCGCACAATACCGGCCGGAACAACCCGTGCCGCTGGCACAAGCTTGGGCGCGTAACCCAACATCTGAGTCTCATGGTGAATGGCGTTGCCACAAGCTGAAAAACGTACGCCTTGCGCACTGAGCTTGCCAATAAATGGATCTAGCGGGTTGTCATTCGCAAAAAGCAGCTTGATTCCGGGGCCGAAGGCAACCACCTCGACATCGACCTTACCTTTGCCATAGCGCTTGAGCAAATGTTCAGCAACCGCCAGCACCTCGTGTCGTCTGCTGGCATCGGCATCGCTGATCTGCAGCACATACCGAGCGGCGACATCCGGTGTTTCCGCCTTGATGGCTTCGACGCTTTTGGCCTGAGGGTAATGCGCGGCCTTGATGAGTGCGGCGACATCCACATGCGGTGTTTGGGCGGGCGGCGCGGCCAGACTGGCCACGGGCAGCAGAACAGACAGACTGAACACGCCTGCCAGACAGAGCGGTTTGATGCGGACAGAGCTGATCATCATGGTCATTCCTATGTTCCGAGTTGGGACGACCGAGATTAGACCAATATAGATGCATTTACTATTAAATTATAAGGCAAATCAGAATCGCCCCGGATTTGCATGATCAACCACGAATCAGGGTGCCGACGCCCTTGTCCGTCAACAACTCCAGCAATACGGCATGCGGGACGCGCCCATCGATGATCTGAACCGTTTTGACTCCGCCGCGCACGGCATCCAAAGCAAAATCGATCTTTGGCAGCATGCCGCCGTAAATCGTGCCGTTTTCGATCAAGGCTTCGACATCCCGCGCCGAAAGGCCCGTCAAGAGCTTGCCTTCCTTGTCCAGAACACCGGCCGTATTGGTCAGCAGCAACAGTTTTTCCGCACCCAACACCTGCGCGATCTTGCTCGCCACCACATCGGCGTTGATGTTGTAGGCGGCGCCATCCTCACCCACGCCAATCGGCGCGATGACGGGAATGAAATCCTTGCTTTCCAGTAAATTGAGAATGGATGGATCGATACTTGCCACTTCACCGACGTGACCGATATCGATGATTTCCGGTTCCAGCATATCCGCCGTTTGGCGGGAAACCTTGAGCTTTCGGGCGCGCACCAATCCGGCGTCTCGCCCCGTCAACCCCACCGCGCGGCCACCATGACGATTGATGAGCGCCACGATGTCCTTGTTCACCAGCCCGCCCAGCACCATCTGCACCACATCCATGGTTTCCCGATCCGTGACGCGCATCCCCTGAATGAACTCGCCCTGCTTGCCGAGTTTTTCAAGCAACTGATTGATTTGTGGACCGCCACCGTGCACCACGACAGGATTCAGCCCTACCTGTTTCAACAGCACGATGTCGCGGGCGAACGCGTCCTGCAAGGCTTCATCCACCATGGCGTTACCGCCGAATTTGATCACGATGGTCTTGTCGAACAGCCGCTGGATATAGGGCAGCGCTTCCATCAATACTTCGGCGGTCACCTCTGGGGCGTAACTGGTCATGATGTTCCTCAAAAAAATTCGGTAAGTGGGAAGGTCAGGCGCGGCCGGTATGACCGAAGCCGCCGCTGCCCCGGTGGCTGGGCGTGAATTCTTCAACCGTCTCGAAGGCGACCTGCACCACCGGCACCACGACGAGTTGCGCAATGCGCTCGCCGATATTGATGGTGAACGGCTGGCTGCCTCGATTCCAAACAGAGACAAACAACTGCCCCTGATAATCGGAATCGATCAAGCCGACGAGGTTGCCGAGCACGATGCCGTGTTTATGCCCCAGCCCCGAGCGCGGCAGGATGATCGCCGCCAAGCCCGGATCTTCAATATGAATGGCCATGCCGGTGGGAATGAGTTCGGTTTGCCCGGGATCAAGCACCAAAGGTTCGGCCAAACAGGCACGCAGATCGAGCCCGGCTGAACCGCTCGTGGCGTAATCCGGGCGCGGGATGGCATCGCCAAGACGAGCGTCCAGCCACTTGACTTCAACCTTGTTTTTCTTGCTATCAGGCATCTGTTTTTTCTCTGTTCATGATCTTGTCCAGCAAGGCAATCAACTGTGTTGCCAACAGTGTTTTATCGGCACGCTCAAACTGCTGCGCGCCATCGGCCCAGATGACACTCAAGGCGTTATCCGGCTGATCGAAGGCCAATCCTGCGCCCACGAGGTTGGCACAAATCACGTCCATGCCTTTGGCGCGGCGCTTTTGTTCAGCATAGGCCTGCAGATTCTCGGTTTCTGCTGCAAAACCGACCACGAAGGGTTTCGCGGTGCGTTGTGCGACTTCGCTGATGATATCCGGATTTTTCACCAGTGTGAGCGTCAGCGAATCGACATCGGGTGATTTCTTGAGCTTGTGTTCGGCGGGTGCACTCACACGGTAATCGGCCACGGCGGCCGCGCCGATGAATACATCCATCTGCTCCACCGCCGCCACGGCCGATTGCATCGCAAGCGCGGTTTCGACATCGACCCGATGGACTCCGGCGGGCGTGGGCAGGTTGTTCGGCCCGCAGATCACGGTTACGTCCGCACCAGTCTCACGCGCCGCTTCGGCTAAAGCAAAGCCCATTTTGCCGGAAGAGCGATTGGCAATGAAGCGTACCGGATCGATCGGCTCGCGCGTTCCGCCTGCCGTAATCACAACCCGTTTGCCTCGCCAATCAACGCGTGATCGGGCACGCAGAACCTGGGCTGCAATTTCCTCTGGCTCGACCATCCGACCGGCACCCACTTCGCCACAGGCCTGCACGCCGGATGCCGGGCCGATCACGCGCACTCCGCGTTTTTTCAGCACATCCAGATTGGCCTGGACCGCCGGATGCGCCCACATCTGCTGATTCATGGCGGGTGCGACCGTCACCGGCGCGGTCGTCGCCAGCACGAGCGAGGTCAAAAGATCGTTCGCCATGCCAGATGCCATCCGCCCCAAAATATCGGCTGAGGCAGGCGCGATCACGATCATATCGGCCCAGCGCGCCAAGGCAATGTGATCCATGCCTGCTTCCGCTTCGGGATCGAACAAATGCGTGCGCACCGGCTGGCCGGAAACGGCTTGCAGGGTCAATGGCGTCACGAATTGCGTGCCGCTCTCCGTGAGCACCACACGCACCTCGGCACCCGCTTCACGCAAGCGCCTGATCAAGATGATGGATTTATAGGCCGCTATGCCGCCGCTGATCCCGACTAAAATCCGCATAATATGTGTGCTCGTCTTTGTTGCCATGGGCGTGCCATACAGTCCATAGTGTACCAGTACCACCGGAGAACCCAGCGCCTGCCATGACCCGATCAGCGCCCCATGACGACAAACACGATCACACACCCCACGGTGTTCCGGATTCATCTGGAAACTCGCCCCGAAATTCGCCCGAAAAAACACCAGAAACACCGCCCGAAACACCGCCCGAAACATCACCAAAGAAACGACGACGCTGGCGCAGATGGCTGATTGAAATCGCGGTGTTTGTCGGCGTGTTGCTGGCGGTACGCGCGTACATGGCGCCTGCCATTCCAACCGATTTCGCGGATGCGCCCTTACCCGCCATCACCTTCCCGACACTGACCAATGGTACAACGGGGCCGGGCACAACAACCTTGGGCAGTAACCCGCGGCCCACGGCGCTGGTGTTTTGGGCCACCTGGTGCGGCGTTTGTCATGTCGAACTGCCCTGGCTCAATGACCTGGCCAAAACACACCGCATCATCACTGTCGCCATGCAATCGGGCGACGCCGAAGCCGTGCGCGCATACCTGAACAAGAACCAGTTCAATCAGCTCAGGGTCATCAATGATCCCAATGGGCAAATCGCCAAACAATTCGGTGTGTCCGTCACCCCTACCCTGTTTTTCATCGCGCCCGACGGCCGCATCGCGATGGCCGAAACCGGCATCACCAGTCCCTGGGGTATTCGCTTGCGTTTATGGTGGCTGGGGCTATGAGAACGTGATCAAAAAACCGCCGCGCAACTGAGAGTTTGAGCGGCGGTAATGCAAAAAACATTTAAGGGCTGGGGCAGGTTGTCTGTCAATACCTGTCAGAACAGTTAAACGGATGCCCACAATACCGCGAGGTGGTAGTGGGTATCCATTCAACAAAGCCCTTCGATGGACCTTACGCGGCGTTAACCAGTGTGGCCATCAAATCGTGGATGTCGGTTGCCTTGGGCTTGATGAGCCAGAACTTCGGCAGGAACAGTTCAAAGTATTCCAGAATTTCCGCTGCCCGTGCGCTGCCGGTTTTGGCCAGATGGGTTTCCAACGTGCCGCGCAGGTGCTGGCGATGACTTTCCAGTTCTGCCGCTTGCAGACGATTGATGTCAATCAGCTCATGGTTGTAGCGGTCAACGAAATCGTTGGCTTCATCCAACACATAGGCAAAACCACCGGTCATGCCGGCGCCGAAATTCACGCCCGTGCGGCCGAGAATGGTAACGATGCCGCCGGTCATGTATTCGCAACCGTGGTCGCCGCAACCTTCGATGACGGCAACGGCGCCGGAGTTGCGAACAGCAAAGCGCTCGCCTGCCTGGCCTGCTGCGTAGAGTTGCCCACCCGTGGCGCCATACAGGCAGGTATTGCCGATAATGGGCGTTTCGAAGGTGGTAAATGTGCTGCCTTTGGGCGGGTAAATGACAAGTTCACCCCCGGCCATGCCTTTGCCGACATAATCGTTGGCATCGCCTTCGAGTGTCATGTTCAGGCCGCCTGCATTCCACACCCCGAAACTCTGGCCGGCAATGCCGGTAAATTTGAGGTGAATCGGCGCATCCACCATGCCAAGGTTGCCGTAGTGTTTGGCAATTTCGCCGGATATGCGAGCACCCATGGAGCGGTTGATATTCTTGATGTTGAAATTGAATTCACCACCCGTTTTCGCTTCGATGGCGGGCAGAATCTGCCGCACGATCTCTTCTGCGAGTTCGCCCTGATCGTGCGGGGTGTTGTGCGGCGCGATGCAGCAGGTGGCAGCGTCGCTAATCAGGCCGCCATCTGAAATCAGCGCGTCCAGATTGAGATTGGCCTGCTTTTCGGTTTGCGGCTTGCGTTGCTTCAAAAGATCGGTACGGCTGATGAGTTCATCGATCGAGCGCACGCCCAGTTGCGCGAGCAGCTCACGCACTTCCATGGCGATGAAGCGGAAGTAATTCATCACCTTCTCGACATTACCCTTGAAGTGGTCGAGGCGCAGCACCTTGTTCTGCGTGGCTATGCCTGTCGCACAGTTGTTGAGGTGGCAGATGCGCAGATACTTGCAACCCAGCGCAATCATCGGGCCGGTACCGAAACCGAAACTTTCGGCGCCCAGAATGGCGGCCTTGATGACATCCAGACCGGTTTTCAGTCCGCCGTCGGTTTGCAGGCGAACCTTGTCGCGCAGGTCGTTCGCGCGCAGGGTCTGATGCGCTTCGGCCAGCCCCAGTTCCCACGGTGAACCGGCGTATTTCACCGAGGTGAGCGGGCTGGCACCGGTGCCGCCGTCGTAGCCGGAAATCGTGATCAGATCAGCGTAGGCCTTGGCGACACCGGCCGCGATGGTGCCGACGCCCGGCTCGGAGACGAGCTTGACCGAAACGAGGGCTTCGGGGTTGACCTGTTTCAAATCGAAAATCAGTTGCGCCAGATCTTCGATGGAGTAGATGTCGTGGTGCGGCGGTGGGGAGATCAGGGCAACACCGGGGCGGGCATAACGCAGGCGTCCGATAAACGCATCGACTTTATGGCCGGGCAGCTGCCCACCTTCGCCGGGTTTGGCCCCTTGCGCAATCTTGATTTGCAGCACTTCGGCATTGACGAGGTAATGCGGGGTGACGCCAAACCGTCCGGAGGCGATCTGCTTGATTTTGCTCATCTTGGCCGTGCCGAAGCGCGCGGGGTCTTCGCCACCTTCACCCGAGTTGGAACGGGCGCCCAGCCGGTTCATGGCTTCTGCGAGCGTTTCATGGGCCTCGGGCGAAAGCGCACCGAGGCTCATGCCCGCCGAGTCGAAACGGCGGATGATGGATTCGAGTGATTCGACCTCATCAATCGGGATCGGCTGGGTATCGTGTGCCAAATCGAACAGGTCGCGCAAGGTGGCGATCGGGCGGTGGTTCACATGGGCCGAATACTGCTGCCACAGCGAGAAATCCCCGGTGTTGACTGCCTGTTGCAGGGTTTGCACCACATCCGGGTTGTAGGCATGGTACTCGCCGCCATCGATGTATTTGAGCAGGCCGCCCTGACGTGGCCGCTTGCTCTTGAGTGAGGCTTCACGGTGCAGGATTTTCTGGTCGGCTTCGAGATCGACGAACCGTGCGCCTTCGATCCGGCTGGTGGTGTCCTTGAAGCAGAGGTTGACCACTTCGCTCGCCAGACCAATGATTTCGAACAATTGGGCGCCGCGGTAGCTGGCCACGGTGGAAATCCCCATCTTGGAGAGGATTTTTTTGAGGCCCTTGCCCAGCGCTTTGACATAATTGCTGGTGAGTTTTTCGCTGCTATCCGCCGAAATCTGCTTCGTTTGCCGCATGTTTTCGATGGCTTCGAAGGCGAGATACGGATAGATGGCGGTGGCGCCATAACCCAACAGAACGGCACAGTGGTGCGGGTCGCGCGCGGTGGCGGTTTCAACGATGAGGTTGGCATCGGTGCGCAGACCGTCGCGGATCAGACGGTGATGGACTGCACCGGTGGCCAGCAGGGCATGAATCGGCAGGCGATCGGCGCTGATGCCGCGATCGGACAATACGATGATGACCTTGCCCGCACGAACCTGGGCGACCGCTTCGTCGCAAACCCGCTCAATCGCCGATTGCAGGCCTTCATTGACCGGGTAGTTGAGGTCGATGCGGCAGGACGCAAAATCGGGATCGGTTTGCGCCACCAGTGCCTGGAACTTGGTTTCACTCAGAATGGGGGTTTCCAGTTGCAGGCGATGCGCATGCTCGGGTGTTTCCGCGAAGATGTTGCGCTCGCGCCCGATCAAGGTTTCGAGCGACATGACGATGGCTTCGCGCAGCGGATCGATTGGTGGGTTGGTCACCTGCGCGAATTGCTGGCGGAAATAATCGTACAGCGAGCGCTGGGTCTGGGAGAGGACGGCCATCGGCGCATCGTCGCCCATCGAGCCGATTGCTTCCTGTCCATCTTCCGCCATGACGCGGATGACCTGATCGCGTTCCTCGAAGCTGAGCAGGAACTCTTTTTCGTATTGGCTCAATGTATCGACATCGAAGGGCTGGCTGGTGAGCTGGCCTTCGTCCAGCGCGCTGGCAAGTCGCACGGCATGGGCCTTGAGCCAGGCACGGTAGGGCTGGCGACCTTTCATGAGATCGTCAATGGCCTCGGGTGCCAGCAACTCGCCTTTGGCCGTATCGACTGCGATGATCTGACCGGGGCGAACGCGCCCCTTTTTCACGACATCAGAAGGATCGTAATCCCATACGCCGATTTCGGAGGCGAGCGTGATGTGACGGTCTTTGGTGATGACCCAGCGGGCCGGGCGCAGGCCGTTGCGATCCATGGCGCAGGCCACGGTCTGGCCGTCGGTCATCACGATACCGGCCGGGCCATCCCAGGGTTCCAGATGCATGGAATTGTATTCGTAGAACGCACGCAGATCGGCATCCATGTGTTCCACGTTCTGCCAGGCAGGCGGCACGATCATGCGCATGGCGCGCAGCATGTCGACGCCACCGGCCAGCAGCGCTTCGAGCATGTTGTCCATGGAAGAGGAGTCGGAACCGGTCGTATTCACCAGCGGGGTGACGAGACTCATGTCGGGAATCAGTGGTGTTTCAAACTTGCTGGAGCGCGCCAGGGCCCAGTTACGGTTGCCTCGAATGGTGTTGATTTCGCCGTTGTGCGCCAGATAGCGGAACGGTTGCGCCAAACGCCATTCCGGGAAGGTGTTGGTGGAGAAGCGCTGGTGGAAGACGCACTGGGATGAGGTGAGCGTGCTGTCCTTGAGATCGAGGTAAAAACCGGCGAGATCGTCGGGCATCATCAGCCCCTTGTAGGAAATCACCTGAGCCGACATCGACGGCATGTAGAACACCGGATCGTCGGCCAGACGTTTTTCGGCTACGCGGCGAGCTATGTACAGACGCGTGTCGAATTCGCGCGCGGTCAGATTCGCTGGCGCGTTGACGAATACATGCAGTACATCCGGGCGTTTGGATTCAGAAATGGAACCGAGCACGGAAGGGTCGACGGGCACATCGCGCCAGCCGGCGACCGTCAGGCCCTGTGCCGCGAGTGTTTCGCCCAAGGTGGTTTTAACGGTTTGGGCAGATGCCGCGTCACGGCCGACGAAGACCACGCCGACGGCATATTGATCGGCCAGCGTAAAGCCCAGCTTTCCTGCTTCTGCACGGAAAAAAGCATCTGGTTTTTTCAGCAGAATGCCGCAGCCATCGCCTGATTTGCCGTCGGCAGAAATACCGCCACGATGGGTCATGCGCGCCAGTGCTTCGATGGCCGTGGAAACCAGTTTGTGGCTGGGCTGGTCGTCCATATGGGCGATCAGGCCAAAACCGCAGTTGTCCTTTTCGAAACTCGGGTGATACAGACCGGCGGTTGGGGCGCGATTCATCAGGCTAAAACCTCTTCTCATTCTTAAAATACAGACCCGAAACCCGTGTTCAAGAGCGCGCTCTCAAGCCTGGGGCGGGCGGTGCAGCGGATCAAGCAAAGGCCTGACGGGCCGGCAAGTGAAAGCCCAGAATCCATCCGTTGCTTTCCATTGCTTGTCAAAATATAGCATCTACCGTGTGTTTCACGGACAAAATGGGGCCGAATTTTAGCGGCATGTGGCAAAGCTGGCAAATTTACGCCAGCTTGCAGGGCGATGTGCGCCGATTTGGCTGAACGGTCAGGGCGTTAAGACCGCGCGGATAGAGCCGAACGACCGTGGGTACGGCTTGAGTTTTTGCAGGGTGGAAGGCAACTGTGTGACGCCTTTGCGCGCAGCTTCCAGCGTGGCAAAGTCGCCCGCGGTGACGGTGTACAGCACCTGATTGTTCTTGGTCTGGGAGAACACATGCCAGTCGTTGATGTGCGCACTCGCAGCGTATTTTTTGATGAAGCCCAGCGCTGCTTTCTCATCGTTGAACGCACCGAACTGGATCGAGGCACGCTTCGGGGCACGGGCGCGATACCACGCATTGTCCACCCCTTTGACGTCAACGTGCCTGACGGCTGGCTGTGGCTTGGTTGCTTTTGCGACCGGGGCTGCGGCCTTCACCTGTGGAGCGGTTTTTTCCACCGGTTTTATTACGTGCTCAACCGGCTTGTCCACTGGTGTCTGAGGCTTGGGTGGGATCAGGTGCGGCTCACTCACGACCGGGGCTGCTGCTTGCTCAGCAGTTTTGTCGGTTCCTGCCGGTTTGGTGGCCGGAGCTGGTGTCGGCGTGGTCGTTTCATCTGATTGGGGCGCGGCCGGGGCGGCGGCGGGCGATGTCGTCGGTGAAGGCGACGCGGTGATCTGATTGTCCTGGATGCCCGGGGTACTGGCTGCGCCGTCATTCGGCAACGGGTTGCCTGTTTGCGACGTGTCGTTGCTGGCCAGTGATGGTGCCGTTGTGGCCGGTGTTTCGGTCGGTGTTTGGGTCGGTGTTTGGGTCGTCAGCGGCAGGGTTTGGGGTTCTGCCGGTTTGTCGGTGGAGCGGGTGAGTAGCGCGAAACCGCCGAAGGCAATAATGGCCACACTGATGCCGGCAGCGATCAGTAATGTCGGACTGAAGCGCTTGGGCGGCGTTAGGTGATCGGACGGACTGAAACGGCTGCCAGCTTCTGGGTCATCGACGAACAGTGATTGGGTCGTTGCCGCGGCCGGTGCTTCAGTAGATGTTTGTTCTGTTGAAGGCGGAGCTTCTCCCAGCAGTTGGCACGGGTGCATATCACTCTGCATTTCGGAGAGTTCGGGTTCGAGCCGGAGTTGATCGGTCAGACCGATATCGCCCGTTAACAGGAACAGCAGTTGGTTTGGTGCATAGTCGTGCGCCGCACGCAGGTAACTGACCATCTCTGACCATTGCGGGGTGTTGAGCCATGCATGGGCATTTTCAATGATGACCAGAATGCGTTCGGATGCCGTGAGCGCTTCGTGAGCGGCGGTGGCCAGTTCTTGTGGGGATTCGATTCTCGGCGAGAGCTGCAACGCGTCGGTGACCAGGGTGATGATCGCCGATGGGGTGGTGGTCGGGCTGGCTCTCAGGCCGAGGATGTCGATGTGATCCGGCAGCTGATCGTCCAGCAGTTTGACGAATGCCCGTCGTTCCGGTTCGGATGCGCTCTCGACCAGGATCGTCCGGTCGGCGTACTTGATCAGTTGCGTGATCAGATTGGCTTGTTCGAGGGCGTGTTGCTGCGCGGTATTCATGAGGGTGTCCATTCAAATCAAAGAGGCCGTTGCATGGGTGTGTCGTAGCGTATCCATTAGGGTTTCTTCCGAAGCCTTATCGGTGACGAGCGCCGAACCGAGGCCGTGCAGCAGAACCAGTCGAAGCCGTCCGGCCTGTACTTTCTTGTCACTGTCCATGAGGCTGCGGATCGTTTCGACGCTGAGCTCGCTTGGGCTGCTTGTCGGCAAACCAGCGGCGGCCACAATGCGATAAACGCGGGCCAGATCGGTAGCACTGATCCATTCGAGCCGGTGGGAAAGGTCGGCCGCCATGCACATGCCGGCACCCACGGCCTCACCATGAAGCCAGTTGCCGTAGCCCATACCTGCTTCGATGGCGTGACCGAAGGTGTGCCCCAGATTGAGCAGGGCGCGCAGGCCGCTTTCACGTTCGTCCTGATTGACGATATCGGCCTTGATGGCGCAAGAACGTGTGATGGCGTGTTTTAAAGCGGCTTCGTCACGGGCGCGCAGCTTGGCCATATTGGCTTCGATCCAGTCGAGGAAATCCACATCCCAGAGCAGGCCGTACTTGATGATTTCCGCCAACCCGGCCGACAGTTCCCGATCGGGCAGGGTGTCGAGCGTACGGATGTCCGCGATGACACAACGGGGCTGGTAAAACGCGCCGATCATGTTCTTGGCGCGAGGGTGATTGACCCCCGTTTTTCCACCAACTGAGCTATCGACCTGCGAGAGCAGTGTCGTCGGAATCTGGATGAAGGGCACGCCACGCTGGTAGCTGGCGGCGGCAAAGCCGGTGATGTCGCCGATCACGCCGCCGCCCAGGGCAACCAGCGTGGTCTGGCGGTCGCAGCGCGCATCCACCAGGGCATCGAAAATGGTGCTGAGTACCTCAAGGGATTTGTACTGCTCGCCATCCGGCAACACGATCTGTTCGACTTTCTTGAACTCACTTAATCCGTTGATCAACGCATCGGCATAAAGCGGGGCAACGGTGGTGTTCGAGACGACGACCGCGGTGTCACCCGGAATGTGTCGGGCCAACAGCTCGGGCTGCTTGAGTAAATCGACCCCGATGTAGATCGGATAACTGCGATCTGCCAGGTCAACAACCAGGGGAGCGGTGTTCGTGATTGCAGCTGCAGTATCTGGCATGGGGCCACCTTCGTTCATGGAGACAGTAAGTTGGACGAGTACGATACAGTCCTCAAGTTATGGACTATATCAGGAAGATGGAAACGCGGCAGCCGCAGCGTGGCGACGTCGAGCGGCATTATTTACGCTCTACCGGCATCCAGCCGCTGGACCCTTTCAAGAGTTGCAGGCGCGCGTGATAGGTTTGCGTTTGTCCTGCCTTGAAATTGCCGAATTGCAGCATCAGGCCAATTTGCCCGACGGTGCCCAGTAAACTGCTGGCCGAATCGGCGCTTTGCAGTGATTTGGCAACCTGTTCTGCGCTTTGTTTGAAGATCAATGTGGCGGCGGTATCGACCGTCCATTTCTGATCGTGTTCGGCCGAATTGAGGGAATCGATGTGTTCGACTACGATGACTTTGCCGGACGGATCGAGTTGATCTTGCAGAATCTGTCGCACGGAGTCCTTGTCGGGGCCGTTGTTGAACAGGCAGCCGCCCAGAGACATAAAAACAACAGACAAAAGAACCAGCGAAAAGAGACTACGGGTCAAAAAGGTCAATGGTCGCAAGGCGAAGGCTCCTTAAAACAGAGTATGGACTCGGGTATCGAACGGGATGGGCCGGAATCTCGAAGCCGGGCTACAGGCTACAGGCTATGGGCCAGCTGGCCGCGCAATGCCGGCCTTGAGGTTGTCCCAATGCGCCCAGTTCTGGCTTCCGGGCGGCGTTTGCACATAAAACCCGAGCGTCGACAGATAGTGGCGCACGGTGGCCGCATCCGTCCGGGCCAGCGCGCGATCCACGCTCAAATCCAGATGCATGACCTCTTCGAGTCGGCCAAAAGGTGCCAGTATTGTCGCGTCCAGCGTTTCCGGCAAGGTGCCCTTGGGCAGAAACAGATACAAATCGGCTTTTTTCAGGCTTTTGTAGATAGTGCAGTGCATGGTGATCAATTTTGGTGGTGAACGAGGCGAAGTTTATCGCAAATGCAGCGTAAACCGATTTTTCATGCGAGGATGCGCAGCATGAATACCGCCTGGTTAGCCCCTTTTCGCCGTGTCCTGACCTCGCGAACCGAGCTGGCGGTTCTGTTGCTTGGGTTTTCTTCGGGGCTGCCATTCCTGTTGAGTTCCGGTACCTTGCAAGCATGGTTGACGGTGAGTCATATCAGCACGTCCACAATCGGCTTGTTTGCGCTGGTCGGGTTGCCCTATACGCTCAAGTTTCTCTGGGCGCCTTTGCTCGATCGATACAGCCTGCGCTGGCTGGGGCGGCGTCGAAGCTGGATGTTGCTGGCGCAGGTCGCCATCGCGCTGGCGTTGCTGGCCATGGCAATCACGAAACCGGAAAGCCAGATCTGGGCCTTTGCTCTTTTGGCATTGATGTTGGCGACACTTTCAGCCACGCAGGATATCGCCATAGATGCGTGGCGAACTGACACACTCAGCCCCGAAGAGCGTGGTTTTGGCGCGGCATTGTTCGTTATGGCCTATCGCCTCGGAATGCTGGCGGCCGGTAGTCTGGCGATGATCTTCGCGCAATATTTCGGTTGGCCGCTCACCTATACGGCGATGGCCGTGTTCATGGGTATCGGCATCGTCGCCACCTTGATTGCCCCGGAGAAAAACACCCTGGAGCTGGCACCGCCGAGCTTGATGGCAGCGGTGGTCGAGCCGCTGCGGGAGTTTTTTGGACGACGCGAAGCCTGGGCCTTGCTGGCACTGATTGTGCTGTACAAATTCGGTGATGCCTTCGCCAGTGCGCTTTCAACCACGTTCCTTATTCGCGGTGCCGGTTTCAGCTTGGCCGAGATTGGCCTGATCAACAATGGACTGGGGTTGGTCATCACCCTCGTCGGCGGTTTGTTCGGCGGTTTGTGGATGATCAAGCTGGGGCTGTTTCGCTCGCTGATGGTGTTTGGTGTATTGCAGGCGGTGACGAATCTGGGTTACGCCCTGCTGGCAGTGGCGCCCAGCCTGGAGTTGATGGTGCCGGTCATCGCGCTGGAACATTTCACGGGCGGGCTGGGTACGGCGGCCTTTGTCGCCTTGCTGATGGCCGCTTGCGACATCCGTTATTCCGCCACGCAATTTGCCCTGTTGTCGGCAATTGCCAGCCTGGGGCGTGTTTATCTCGGGCCGGTTGCGGGGTTGACGGTAACCGCCTTGGGGTGGCCCAGCTTTTTTGTGCTGACTTTTATCGCCGCTTTGCCCGGGCTTTGGTTATTATTCAAACTTAGGTCGATGATCCAGCAAATGGATCGTTCGCCGAATTAACCCGGGAGGGTGTGCTATGCGTTTGAGAAATCAGGTTTTAATGGCCGTTGTGGCCGGTATGTTCAGCGTGAGTGTCGGCAGCACGGTTGCGCGTGCCGACCCGCCACCTTGGGCTGGCGGACAAGATCGATCGGATAAACATCACGGTGGCGACCATGATCGCGGCGATGATCGTCGTGGTGAGCGAGCGGATCGTGGGCACGATCACTACCAAATCACCACCCGAGAGCAGTACTACATCAACGACTGGTATCGCCGCCACGGGCACAAGAATCATGCGCATCGACTGCCGCCGGGGCAAGCCAAAAAACTCTATCGCGGCGCACCTTGGCCACCACCGTATGCCTATGCCCCACTGCCTTACGAGGTTGTGCGCGGGTTGCAGCCATTGCCGCCCGGATACCGTTATTATCAGGTGGGTGCCGACGTGGTGATCGCCAATTTGGCCGGACGGGTTGTCACCGATGTGGTGTACGACTTGCTAAACCGTTAAGCTCCGCATCCTGACTTCCTTTGTACCATGGCCAGTAGCGTTTGAATATGACCGAGCAATCTTCCCGCCCTGCCGCTGATGCGGCTGATCAATCCCCATCCCGCGATCTGGCTCTTGATCAGACCGGCCCCATGGCATCGGTGCCGGATGCTACGGCATCGGCAGAAGCCGACATGACTTCTGAAACATCCGTGGAACAAGTAGTTGAGTCCAGCGCTGACTCCATGCAGACAGGGTTGGAGCAGACAGATTCGGAGCCCACAGATTCTGAACAAAAGACGGATAAACCCGCCAAAAAGCGGGTTCCGCCGCAGGAAGTCATCGCCCGTCTGGTCGCGGCCTGGCCTTCGGCTTTCTTTGCGGAGCCGCGCTCGGTCAAGCCACTGACGATCGGTGTGTTGCAGCAGATTCTGGCGAATCGTCCGGCTGAACTCGATGGCTTGAACAGCCACGCGATTCGCACGGGCATCAAATTTTATACATCCCGGTTGTCGTACCACTACGGCATGGTGCACAACACGCACCGCATCACGCTCGCGGGAGAACCGGCCGAGGAAGTGGACGATAAGGCGCGCGAGTTTGCCAAAGCCCAGATCCTAGCGATCAAGCAACAGCGAGAAGCGCGCCAAAAAGCAAGCCAAGCTGAACAGAATCCGGAGGATGCAGCCTCGGGAGCGCAGGCCGCGGATGAGCCCGCGGAGGGCAAGAAACCGTCCCGTTCCAAGCAGGCCCGCAAACCGCGCCCCGCCAATGGCAGCGAAGGAAAAGGGCGTGATGCAGATGCTGGCACACCATCAGGGCAGCGTCCGCGCCGTCCGCGCCGGGATCAGGCGCGCCCTCCGCGATCAGACAAGCCGGTGGCTTCCGGTACTCAGGCTGCGGCACCCGCAACCGAGAACCTGAGTATGGAAGAGAAGCTCGCCCGTCTGGCACAGCACTTCGGCAAGCCCGGTTAAGCGCCCGGTTAACAGCCAGATTAGATCGATAACAGACCGCTGTATTCAATCAGACCCTTTAAGGAACCCCATGCCATGATGGCTTCAACCGCCCTCTCGATCATCCTGCCCGCCAAGAATGAAGTGGGGGCGGTGGGGGATACCGTCAGGCGGATTCGTCTGGCCTTTCCCGATGCGGAAATTCTCGTGGTCAACGATGGCTCGACCGATGATACGGCCCAGGTGGCAGAAGCGGCTGGGGCACGGGTCATTACTCATCCCTACAGTATGGGCAATGGCGCGGCCATCAAAACAGGCGCACGTCACGCGACCGGCGAGGTGCTGGTGTTCATGGATGCCGACGGTCAACACGATCCGGCGGATATTCCCCGTTTGCTTGCCCGGCTCGATGACGGGTTGGACATGGTGGTGGGCGCGCGCCAATCCGGTTCACAGGCCAGTGTGGGTCGTGGTTTGGCCAACCGCTTCTACAATGCGCTGGCTTCCTGGATGACCGGTCAGAAGATCGAAGATCTGACTTCCGGCTTTCGCGCCGTGCGCGCCGATAAATTCCGTGAATTTCTCTATTTGTTGCCCAACGGATTCTCCTACCCCACCACCTGCACAATGGCGTTCTTCCGCGCCGGCTATGGTGTGGCCTATGTCCCGATCATGGCAGCCCAGCGGATTGGCAAAAGCCATATTCGGCTCGTCAAGGATGGCATCCGTTTTTTGCTGATCATCTTCAAGATCGGCACCCTGTACTCCCCCCTCAAATTGTTCCTGCCGGTTTCCCTGCTGCATTTCATAGTCGGTCTGGGCTATTACCTGTACACCTACAGTGAATTCAATCGCTTGTCGCTGGCATCGGTGTTTTTGTGGAGCGCAGCGGTCACCATTTTTCTGATTGGCCTTGTTTCCGAGCAGATCACGCAGTTGATGTACAAGGACAGCGGCAATCGGCCCGATTCCCGGCACGAATAGCCTGTCAAAAAAGGCACTTCCGCCCTTTTCCCAATCACCCCGTTTTTTCTGCCCGCTCTCATCAGGCTGCCCGTATGATTTCTGTAACGGAATTTCATCGTTGATCGAACTACACTCAGAGCACAAACAAATACGTGGGAAATGAGTCATGTTTCAAAGCAGTCGAAAGCAGATCTGGAAAAAGTTAGGTTTATTGATCGGAGGGATTGTACTCATGGCAAGCAATGTTCACGCGGCCGATACCGGCGCAGGTCAAACAAGCCCCGTGGCCACCGACTCGATCGTTTTGGGCATGGGCTGCTTCTGGGGTGCGGAAAAGCGCATGTCGGAAATCCCCGGTGTGGTGGATGTCGAATCCGGCTATGCGGGCGGTGACAAGGCGCGGGTTGGCTATCGCGAGATTCTGAACGACGAGCAGGCCATCCGCCGGGGTGCGCTTAACGAGCGGAATCACGCCGAAGTCATCAAGGTCACTTTTGATCCGGCCAAAGTGAGCCTGAAAACCATCCTGATCAAATTCTGGGAAAACCATGACCCGACTCAAGGTGATCGTCAGGGTAACGATGTCGGCAGCAACTACCGCAGCGTGATTTATTACCATGACGACGCGCAAAAGGCGGTCGCACTGGAAACGCGAGACGCGTATCAAGCAGCCTTGACGCGCGCCGGACGCGGCACGATCACCACCGAGATTGCACCGTTGCGTAATTACAATACCGCCGAGGAATACCATCAGGACTACCTCAAGAAAAACCCGAACGGCTACTGTGGTCTGGGCGGCACCGGCGTGGCCTATCCCGGCAGTGATCAGGCCGCTTCTGCCCCGGCACCGCAACTGGTCGCGGCGGATTTGAATGCCGATCGTCAACTGATCGTGTTTGAAGCGCATGATTGCCCGTTCTGCGCCCAGTTCAAGAAAGACGTGCTGGCCGATTGGCGTTCGCCTGTGCCGGTCGTCGCCACGCTCAACCCCAATCCACCCAAGGGCTGGACGTTGGAGAAAGCCCTGTTTGCCACGCCCACCATCGTGCTCTTCGAGCAGGGCAAGGAAGTATCCCGATACACCGGCTACAACGGCGACAAGGACCGATTCTGGAAATGGCTCGGCTTTCATCTTTTAACGCCGGAACAACAGAAAATCGCCTTTGAGCAAGGCACGGAGCGGCCGGGAACAGGATCGCATCTGGACGAAAAACGCCCCGGCACCTTCGTCGATCCGATTACCGGTGCACCCTTGTTCCGAAGCGACACCAAATTCAACAGCGGCACCGGTTGGCCGAGTTTCTTCAATCCCCTACCGGGCGCCATCGAGCTCAGAGAGGACAATGCCTACGGCATGCACCGCGTCGAGGTGATCAGCGCCAGCTCGGGCATCCATTTGGGGCATGTTTTCGATGATGGCCCACCACCGACCGGCAAACGCTACTGCATCAACGGCGATGTACTGAATTTCGTGCCGGATTAGTTATCTGGTTCCCGGGCCAAACGCAGTAAGATAAGCGGCAGTTCTTGTATGTGCCCTGATTTTTTACTGTGAAGATTTCATGTCTAAATTATTGTTCTGGATCGTCATCATTCTCGGGATTGTCGGTTACGTGGTATACAAGCGTCGTGCACGCACGGCACCGCGATTGCCACGCGACAAGCCGCTCGACACCTTCGAGACGATCCGCTGTGCCGAGTGCGGCGTGTTCACGGCAAAAAACAAGGCGGTGATGCGCGATGGGCACTCTTTTTGCAGTTGGGAGCATGCCCAGAAATGGCATGATCGGCATTCCTCAAGCGATCATTCGTGATCCGCGAAACCATGACCCGACATCAATGATCGAGGCCCAATGATTCAGACTCGCCCCAACACCAGATCCGGTTCCGAAGCCGACAACTGGCGGGGTATTCGTCTCGTCAATGCCTACCGTGTTTTTCTTGCCTTTGCGCTCGTCGCTGCCTCTATTTCCGGCCGGGGCCCGCAGGTTTTCGGTCAGCAGGATCCCTACCTGTTCGGTTTTGTGGCCTGGGGTTATCTTGTCCTTGCGATGGGGTTCGAGTTCCTGCTTGAACTGCATGTCCTGCCTTTCCGTCCGCAGGCGCATTTGCACGCGCTCGGCGACATCATTGTTCTGGTGCTGGTGATGCATGCATCGGGTGGTCCGGGTGGTGGCATTGCCCTGTTGATGATTATTGCGGTCGGCCTGTCGGCGGTCTTGTTGGGCGCTACGGCCGCGATGGGCTATGCCGCCCTGGCCAGCATCATGGTACTGGGCGAGACGATGGTTTCCTCTCTGGTCGATCACGAAGAACGTCAGTTTGCGGCTGCGGGCTTTCTGGGTTTTGCCCTGTTCGTGGTGGCGATCCTGGTGGCAACATTCGAGCAGCGCGTCCAGCGTATAGAGCGTCTGACTCAACGCAAGGAAAAGGAAATTAATTATCTGTCTACCTTGGCCGTCCAGATTATCGAGCGGTCGCCGAATGGCATCCTGATCAGCGATCCGACCGGGCAAGTGGACTATATCAATACGGCGGCACGACAACTGTTGGCGGCCCGCCGACGGAGTGATGTCCGGAGTGTCGAGGGGAAACCCCCATCCAAATTGCGATTACGGGATACGCATCCCGCGCTGGCGAATGCACTGCAGGACTGGTACGACGGGCGGATCACCAAACATATCGAGTGTGACGAGCCGCATCGATTCAGGGCGGAATTCCACGCGCTTCAAACCGAACTGGGACAGCGGGCACTGGTGGTTCTGGTGGATCTGTCTGCCGAAGATGCCCGTGTGCAGCAGAACAAACTGGCCTCATTAGGGCGGTTGACGGCGAGTATCGCGCATGAAGTGCGCAACCCCTTGTCGTCCATTCGCCAGGCCAGTGAGCTGCTCGCCGATTCGACGTCGGAAGAGGAACGCGCCGAGCTGATCCCGATCATCATCCGCCACAGTGCGCGCATCAACACGCTGGTCGAAGGTGTGCTGGATGTCGCGCGCAGGCCGCAGGTGCAGCCGACCCGTATTGATTTCACCCAATGGCTGGCCGAGTTTGTCGAGCTTCATCGGCTCGACTGGGAGGCTAACTCGGTCGTCTGGCAAGCACCGGCAAAAGCCGATAAGGCCTGCGCATTGACCTTTGATAACTCACATCTCTGGCAGATTATGGATAACCTCGTTACCAATGCGATGCGGCATGGTCGTAGTGCCGATGGTGTGACCTATTTGAATATTGCCTGTCAGCTCGTCGAGCCGGATACGGTGACGATCCGTGTCTGTGATCGCGGCCCCGGCTTGTCCGATACGGCCACTCATTCGTTGTTCGAGCCCTTTTTCACGACACACGTCGAAGGCGTGGGACTGGGATTGTATGTCAGTCGGGAACTTGCCCTCTCCAATGGCGCGCAACTCTACGCCGAAGCCGCAGGGAATGATGCCGCCGGTTCGACCGGCACCTGCTTTGTGCTCCGTTGTCCGCGCGCGGTATGATGGCGCTTCATGAATAGGGATTTTGTTTATGACCGCTTGCTTGATCGTTGATGATGAACTGGATATTCGCACGCTGATCGCCCTATCGTTGCGCCGTGAAGGCGTGACCTGTCATCTGGCCGCCGATCTGGCCAGCGCGCGCGCTCAGTTGGCCGAGCTGGGCCACACGTTAAGTTTTTGTTTGACCGACATGCGCCTGCCCGATGGCGACGGGCTTGATCTGCTCGATGAGATTCGCCAGCGTTTTCCCGATTTGCCTGTGGCGGTGATTACGGCGCATGGGCAGGTGGATGCGGCCGTACGCGCCCTCAAGGCGGGCGCATTCGATTTTGTGTCCAAGCCGATCGAACAGTTGGTGCTCAAGCGTCTGTTGCGCGATGCATTAAAGGCCAGAACGCTTGATTCGGCCACTGATGGGGCAACACTGGATGCTGAAGGGGTAAGTGCAACTCAGCAGGAAACAGCGCCTGGGGATGGTCAGCCCGATGTTGGCATGAACGCAGCGGCCAAATCGCCCTTGATCGGTCAGTCGCGTGCCATGCAGATGCTGCGCGAGACCATTGCCAAGGTGGCGCGATCTCAGGCACCGGTGTTCATCTGCGGCGAGTCGGGCACAGGCAAAGAGCTGGTAGCGCGACAGATTCATGAACTCAGCGGTCGGGCAGATGGCCCCTTCATCCCGGTCAACTGCGGCGCCATTCCCGCTGAATTGATCGAGAGCGAGTTGTTCGGTCACAGGAAAGGCGCATTCACGGGGGCGCATCAGGCGCATGAGGGGCTCTTCCGTGCGGCGGAAGGCGGGAGCCTGTTTCTGGACGAGGTGGCCGATCTGCCGCTTGGCCTGCAAGTCAAGTTATTGCGCGCCATTCAGGAGCGCAAGGTGCGCCCGGTGGGTGAATTGACCGAAGTCCCCATCGATGTGCGCATCATCTCCGCGTCGCATCAGGACCTGAATGCGGCGGTGCGCGATGGGCGCTTCCGTCACGACTTGTTTTACCGCCTCAATGTGATCGAGCTGCGCGTGCCGCCCCTGCGCGCTCGTTTGGAAGATCTACCCGAACTCTGCGCCCATATTCTGGGCAAACTGGCCGAACGGGAGCACCGTCGTCCCCCGCACCTTACTGCGGATGCCTTGCACTGGCTGGCCCAGCAGTCATTCGAGGGGAACGTTCGGGCATTGGAAAATCTCTTGGAGCGGGCGATTGCGTTGACCGACAGTGATCTGCTCGGTGTTGCCGCACTGACCGATTTCCCCGACACGGGCGCGCTTACCCCGGCGATCGATCAGAATAATGCTCATCTCGATACATCAGGGGTCGTCAAGTCAACTTGGGGCGCTGCGCCACCGACCAGTGCATTGGAAGCGGAAGAACAGCGGCAGGTGCTGAGCGCGCTGGAAACGACCCGGTGGAATCGCAGCGAGGCGGCCCGGCGTTTGGGGTTGAGCCTGCGGCAACTACGCTATCGACTGGCTAAATGGGGTGTCGAATAAGCCCATCGCTTACCGTTGGTGATCCGTGTGTTTTGATGTGGTGCGATACGCCAGGGTTCGCTCGGCCTATGAGCGAATAACTAATTTAGTATTAACGAATTTACTTGGACAGGCTCCGGGATGAGCGAATAATCCAGGCATCGGGCAAGAGGCCCGTGTACTGAGGTGATCGGCGACGCACTTAGATTCGATGCCGATTATTGGATAATCACTCAGCTAGTGTACTGTTTCGCTCTTGGAGGTGCTTTCAGCGAGTCGCTGGCCGATTAGATGCAAGGCGCGCCCGCGCCGCAAGGGCCACCCCCTTGCAAGCGGGCGCAACACCGCAGATGATCGGCCAGCGGCTCGCCCGAAGGGAGTCCTCCGAATGCGCCATGACGGCGTTGCCGTGCTTGCCAAGGGCGTGGCCATTGCCTGCGCACGGCGCCTTGTCCTGACACATTCGGAGGACTCTGAAAGTACCCCCAAGAGCGAAACAGTACACTAGGAGGCGGTGAAAAGATGGAATTGTTCGGAACAGAATGGATGAATGCATATCAACAACAATGGAATGCCGCGCCGGAAGTTGCCGGCGCGTTGTCCGAGGCGGGTTTTTCAACGACGATCGGGGTGGGCTTCCCTGATGATCCGGCACCTAAGGCGTATGTTCGCGTCGAACAGGGCAAGATCGTTTACGCAGGGGCTTATGACGGCAGCGAA
The DNA here is from genome assembly GCF_028710545.1 of Halothiobacillus sp. Taxonomy (GTDB): domain Bacteria; phylum Pseudomonadota; class Gammaproteobacteria; order Halothiobacillales; family Halothiobacillaceae; genus Halothiobacillus. The sequence goes on from NZ_JAQTTX010000017.1 coordinate 42,316, forward strand.
CTGCACTGGGACATGCGCGCCGCTCCCGAGCAGTGGGAGAAGTGGCAGGATTCCCCGCCGGGTATGGTGGGACTCGGGTCCGCCGTGGCCTTGGGGCGACTGAAGGTTTTTGCCGGCGATTACGCCACCATGATCAAGAACCCAGCCTTGGCCGGCCCGTTCGTGAAAAGCTTTGGTCTGATGGGTAAAGTGGCGGCCTGACGCAACCAACTCATGTCCCGTTCTAAATTAACGCCCTTTACTGGGCGTTTTTCATGCCTGTTGTCAGATTCGGCGCGTTGTGGCGCTCGGCGCGCGAGGCAGGGAAGGTGACCCGGAACACGCTGCCCTGATTGAGTTGGCTGGTGATGTCCAGCTTGGCATCGTGTCGCAGAATCACGTGTTTGACGATCGCCAGGCCCAGCCCCGTGCCGCCGCGCGTGCGTGATCGCGCCACGTCGATCCGGTAGAAGCGTTCGGTTAAGCGGGGAATGTGCCGCGGCTCGATGCCGATGCCGGTGTCCTCCACTTCAAAAACGGGTTGGTTTTTTTCGTTTTGCTGCCAGCGAATGGTGATCGTACCGCCGCCGGGGGTGTATTTGACGGCGTTGAAGACCAGATTCGACAAGGCTGAGTGCAGCTCTCGCATGATGCCGACCAGCCATAGCCCCGGGTCTACTTCCAGCAGAATCTGATGCTGTTCTGCGCCAGACAGTAATTGTGCGTCGTGAGCGACGGTTTCGAGCAGACTGCGCATGTCGATGGACTCGAAATACTCCTCGTCGGGGCGCGAGGTTTCCAGTCGCGAAAGCAGCAACAGATCTTCGACGATGCGACGCATACGCTCAGATTGTTGGTGCATGTTGGTGAGGATGCGGAACATTTCACCCTGCGTATCTTCCTCGCTGTCGAGCAGGGTTTCGAGGTAGCCCGCCAGCACGGTCAGCGGCGTGCGCAATTCATGCGACACGTTGGCCACGAAATCCTGCCGCACGCCCTGAAGACGATAGAGTGCCGTCACGTCCCGTCCGATCAGCAGGCTGCGATCCTCGCCATAGGGCTCCATGCGCAGATTCAGCGCCCGTTGCTCATCGCCCGGAGACTGGAATTCCAGAACGCGCCCCGAAGCGCCTTCCCCCAGCCAGTTCACGAATGTGGGATCGCGTATCAGGTTGTCGATACGCAGGCCCACATCGTTCTGCGTCAGATTCAGCAGATCGCAGGCGGCATCGTTCAGCCACTCGATTTCACGCAACGGGGTCAGCACCACCATCGCATCCGGTACCGACATGGCGGAACGATGGTAGCGCTTCAACAAATCGACCAGCTTGCGTTGTCGCCGAACCCAGGAGGCGCGTACACGGCGTTGGCGATCCTGAATCAGGCCGGTCAGACCGTAGGTTGTCTGACCGGTGAATTGACGCCGGACGTTACGCGCCAGACGCATCAACCGATACAGCAGCGAGAGGGCGTAACAGGCAAACGTGAGGGCGATGGCCCAGCTGATTGCGCCACCCAACATGAACAGAACCCCGCCCGGCACGGCAGAGAGCAGGAGTAACAGCAATTCCTGCCGCCAGCGTGCGGCGTTCAGGCGCCATATCCGGTCTTGGTGCCTGTATCGGGCAGTGGGAGATCGATCGGGTCGTTTGACGGTGTTGAGTATTTTCTGTGGCACGATCGATCAGGCTTTGCTGGATAGCCGGTAGCCGACGCCGCGTACCGTTTGAATCAGGGCATCGAACCCGCTGGGCACCAGGGCCTTGCGCAGCCGCAGAATGTGGACATCGACGGTGCGCTCTTCCACATAGGCGTTGCGGCCCCAGATGCGGTCGAGCAATTGCGTCCGGCTGAACACGCGCTCCGGGTGCGTCATGAAGAAGGTCAGAAGACGGAATTCGGTCGGGCCAACTTCGATATCGACACTGCCGCCCGTCACCCGATGGCTTTCCGGATCAAGCCGCAAGCCCGCCACTTCGATCACGCCACCTTCGCTATCGGGTGATGCGCGACGCAGAACAGCCTTGATGCGCGCCATCAATTCCCGCGGTGAAAAGGGTTTGGTGATGTAGTCATCGGCACCGGCTTCGAGGCCGCTGACCTTGTCTTCTTCCTCGCCGCGCGCGGTCAACATGACGATCGGCACATCCCGTGTGAGTTCATCCCGCTTCATGCGCCGGGCGAATTCGATGCCGCTTGCGCCTGGAAGCATCCAGTCCAGCAAGACCAGATCCGGTAGTTTGTGCGAGAGTTGTTCGAATGCTTCGGAAACATCGCTCGCTTCGATCAGATCGTAGCCCGCGCGCCCGAGGGCGAACGTCACCATCTCCCGAATGGGTTTCTCGTCTTCAACGATCAAAATTGTTTTGCGTGCCATGATGAATGCTCGTGTTGCAGGGTGATGACTATTTGACCGCAAGGGAATGACACGATTATGACAATATGACAAACCGCCCGATTCTCCAAGCAGGGAACTTCCAAATAATCGCCATCTTTTTGTATGTTTTCTGCATAATCCCAAGAAACCGGGCAAAATCGCCTGGCACTCACACGAATGCACTGTGAAAACAACTAATCTCACCTCCTCGATTCTCAGCCCCTCGGCGCCTATCGGCATTTTCGACTCGGGTGTGGGCGGCCTTTCTGTTTATCAGGCGGTTCGCCATGCGCTCCCTGCGGAAGACATCATCTACATTGCCGATTCAGGCCATGCACCGTATGGAGATCGCTCATCCGACTTCATCACAGAACGGGCAGTTGCCATGACCGGGTTTCTTGTCGCCGCGGGGGCGAAGGCCGTGGTTGTCGCCTGTAATACGGCGACGGTCATCGCCGTGGAGCAACTGCGCAGGCAATTCTCGATTCCCATCATCGCGCTGGAACCGGCGATCAAACCCGCGATAGAGCATTCCCGATCTGGCGCCATCGGCGTGCTCGCCACCCGCAAAACAATCGAGAGCCCGGCCGTAGAGCGCTTGTGCCGCACACACGGGGCCAACACGCGCGTGCTTCTTCAACCGTGCCCCGGGTTTGTGGAGCAGGTCGAGCGGGGGGAAATGGAACATCCGAAGACTTACGAACTCATTCGTCGCTACGTCGAACCGCTGCTCGCGTCCGGGGCGGACACGCTGGTGCTGGGATGCACGCACTATGTGTATCTGGCTCGGCAGATCAGAGCCATCGTTGGGCCGGATGTGACCATACTGGATTCGTCGGCCGCCGTAGCCAGACAGGTCGGGCGGCGCATCGGCTCATCCAGCGTCGCCGCATCGGATGGTCGGAGCATCGAGGATCAGTTTTTCACTACCGCAGCATCGACAGATCATGCGCGCACGGTCATGTCCACACTACTGGGGCGTGCAGTCGATGTACGGTCTGCCCAAAGCACGAGCCCCGATTGGTCATGTACACACGAGGCGGTTCCCTGAACCTGCAAGACAAAGGGGTTCCCCAAAAAATTCCATGGAAGGTGTTTTCGAGGTTCCCTTGGGTGAAATGGAATGGTTATATTCTGCGTCCCTGAATAACCCGCACCAAAATTACGATAATCGCAAAAATCAATAAAATATGGGGCACATCGAAAAACCTTTCGATGTGCCCTTAATTTATAAGGCCGTGCCCGTGTACTACCCATCCCATCACGCACAACTCAAGGCGCATAGCCTCGCGAGCGAATCTGAGCCCTGTGGCGAAAAGGGAATCTCTGAACGCGGGCTTACGCCTGCTTCACATTAAGCTGGCGTTCACAAGCCGGCGCGCGGGCCGATCACGGATGGCTTGTGTTTACAGGCGATTCGGGCAGGGCTCAGCCGCTTCAACCTGCTTGAGATTATTCAGCGTGATCTTCGCAATGGCGTCGATCGCCTCTCGGGTAAAAAACCCCTGATGGGCGGTAACCAGTACATTGGGGAAGGTCATCAGGCGTTCAAGCACATCATCCTGAATGATCTCCTCGGAGTGATCTTCGAAGAACAGATTTTCTTCCTGTTCGTACACATCCAGACCCAACGCCCCGATGTGGCCGCGCTTGAGCGCTGCGATCACTGCACGGGTGTCGATCAAAGCCCCGCGACCCGTATTGATCAGCATGGCACCGCGCTTCATTTTGCCGATGGCCTTCGAATCGATGAGGTGGCGTGTTTCCTCACTGAGCGGGCAGTGCAGGCTGATGATGTCGCTTTGCGGCAGTAGTTCATCCAGCGAGACATACCGCACGCCCAGGGCCTTGCATTCATCGTTCGGATACAGATCGTACGCGAGCACGGTGCAGCCGAAGCCGAGCATGATGCGGGCCAGTACGGTGCCGATTCGCCCGGTGCCGACAATGCCGACCGTCTTGCCGTTCATATCGAACCCGAGCAGGCCATTGAGCGCAAAATTGCCTTCGCGCACCCGGTTATAGGCCCGATGGGTATGGCGGTTGAGCGTCAGCATCATCGCCACCGCATGCTCGGCCACGGCATAAGGTGAGTACGCCGGCACCCGCACCACATCAATGCCCACTTCACGCGCGGCGGGCAGATCGACGTTGTTGAAGCCGGCACAACGCAGGGCGACGGCCTTGACGCCGCGCCCCGCCAGACAGCGCAGCAGATGCGCGTCGATCTGATCGTGCACGAACACACAGACGGCCTCGGCATTTTCTGCCAGGCTGCATGTTTGGAGATTTAGTGCCGCTTCAAAGAATTGCAGTTCATGCCCGAAAGCCGCATTGGCTCGGGTCAGACTTTCCTTATCGTAGGGTTTGCTACTGAACACGGCAACACGCATGGCGAAATCTCCTACTGCTGAATCAAGAATCGGAACGCATCAAGCTTATCGCAAAGAGTGCCAATGCTCAGGTACGATTGCCGACATAGGGGCCTATCGGACTGTGATGGCGAGATGGTTTAGACTAGGGAGTCCTCTTCTATACCCCTGGCGATCCACGGTAAACGCCCTGAAATTCCGGAAAATATAAAGTGATGATTGATTCCCAGCAGATAGCCGACGATGTAACACGCGCGCTGACCGAAGATATGGGCAGCGGCGATGTCTCCGCGCGGCTCGTTCCTGCCGAACAGATGATGCAAGGTCAGATCGTGGCGCGAGAATCGTGCGTGTTGGCCGGCACGGCCTGGGCGGAAACCGCGTTCCGCCGTGTATCGAACCGCTCACTGGTTCAGTGGTTGTACCGTGATGGCGATACTGTCGCGGCAGATAGTGTCATCTGCACGCTCGATGGACCGGCACGCGCGCTGCTGACGGCCGAGCGCACGGCCTTGAACTTTCTGCAAACCTTAAGCGGCACGGCGACGATCACCCGCGCCTATGTCGATGCCATCAGCGGGACATCGGCACGCATTCTCGATACCCGCAAGACGATCCCCGGTTTGCGTATGGCGCAGAAATACGCCGTCACCTGTGGCGGCGGCTTGAACCACCGTCTGGGTTTGTACGACATGGTTCTGCTCAAGGAAAACCACATCATGGCGGCGGGGTCGATCACGGCAGCGGTGCAGGCCAGCCGCGTGATCAACCCGGATGTTCCGCTTGAGGTAGAAGTTGAAACCCTCGATCAGCTCGAAGAAGCATTGGCGGCGGGCGTTGACCGGATTCTGCTGGATAATTTCGATCTGGCCGGACTGCGCGCCGCCGTGGCAGCGAACAAGGGGCGGGCCAAACTCGAAGCTTCAGGCAATGTGGATTTGTCCACCGTGCGGGACGTTGCCCTGACCGGTGTGGATTTCATTTCGACCGGCGCCATCACCAAGCACGTTCAGGCCATCGACCTGTCGCTTCGTTTCACCCCTTCGTCCGACCACCTGATCGTGCCCTGAACCCCATCGAGAGGGCTGATGCCTGCGATTGCAAGCGATTCGGGGTGTTTTACGCCCCGTCCGGGCCGAGTACGGGCCGACGTCTCAGCCAGCGCACAAGGTGGGTCAGCACATGCAGTGCCGTCCAGGCCAGGGTCAGATTGAATGCCCAGTAATGACGATCCTCGGCAGCATCCTCGCCAACAAACTGCTCGAGTGTCAGCATCCAGCCCGTGACTGCGGTGGCGGTCATCAATAACAACAGCATCATGGCCGAAAAAGCGCCCAAGGGACCGAGCACAGGGCGCCCATCGGGATGATCCGCCGACGGCGACCGACGGAAGGCAAGCAGTTGGTGCAGGAAAAATCCCCATCTCGCATGCGGATGCCTGCTGCCAAAGCCGATCAAAAAACGCAGCCCGAGCAAGGCCAAGGCCCCGTAGCCCACCCATTCGTGCCATTCATCGCCATTCGATCCGCTCCACCACGCCAACAGCAGGATCAGCACCAAGCCCCAATGGATTGCGCGCTGACTGCGCGACCATCGACGGGTACCGGATATCGGGCGTTTCAGCACCATCGATTACCAGCTGCCGCGCTTGACGACCTCGCCGGTGACCGGGTGGTAGTAGATTTCCAGCTTTTCGCCGGCCTTGCCCCAACCGTAGATCTCAAAACAGTTGCCATCCGTCACCTTGAACAACTTGAGCTTGGGCACCTCTTGGGTGGCCTTGGCCAGCACCTTGTCTGCCGGCATCCAGGCCGAACGAGGCTCTTGCGTGCATTGCGGGCCAGCCTGGGCCGCGGTGCTCATGAACGCAGCGGTCAATCCAATAAAAAAATAGCGCAGTCTCATTGTGCAAAACCTCATGCTTGATTGAATAACCTGAGCCGCCCGCCCTGACGACCCTCCAAAAACAGTACGCGGCACACCTGGGTTTATGTTCCAAATAGCGTCCGCGGGGTACGATTGCAAACGCACCGTCACAAACCGCATCGACAAGGGGGCGGGCGCATCACTAAAGTTAACGTTAATGCGAATGATTATCAAAATAAATCGACTATAGGGCGCAACTAATTGCCTGGCTAACGAGGGCAACCCATTACTTAACCAGAATCTGGTTTTAGGGAATATTGAAAGGTTGTTCGAGGTGGCTTTAACAAATCGTTCATGGCAGCACATTCTTGTGCCGCACAGAACCTACGATTAAAGCAGAGTGTCCCTACGGGCTATCCGGCTAGTCGGCACGGGTCTAATCGAATTGATAATAGGTCTGATTCAGATAGGCCGACACGGCACTTACTTCCTCATCGAACCAGGGCACATTGAAGTGGTTGGCACAGGATTGCACCATCGTGTTCAGGCTGGCCATGTTCTTGATTTTACCGCCGCGTTTGGAAGTATAAAAAGCGGCATCATGAGGAGCGGAGTGGCAGTCGGCGCAATGCTGTGCATGCAGTTCGCTACCCCAGGAAGCATCATGCTGTTCGGCCGCTGCCGGCAAGGCGATCACGAGCAAAGCAGCGGCAAGTGACACACTTCGGGCATACTTGATGGTCAATGGCGTAGAATTCATGGATGGCTCCTCAATGAAATCGATTCGTTTGGCGCTGCTTCTGCGTGTGAGGCATCCCGCCGATTGGCGGTTTTTTTAATCTCACTCGTAGTTTAGTAATCGGTGAACGTGCCGCGAATCAAACTTATCTATCTTGAACAATACAAATCACTTGCACAGCATATTAATGAACATGATGACTTTATTCGGAATTCCTCAATGCGACACCGTGAAGAAAGCCCATGTCTGGCTGACCGATCACGGCGTGGATTACCAGTTCCATGATTACAAGTTGGCCGGTGTGCCAGAAGAACTGCTGGATCGCTGGCTGGATGAATTCGGTTGGGAAACGGTGATTAACCGTCGTGGCACGAGCTGGCGCCGTTTGCCGGAAGCTGAACGCAACGCGATGACCACAGCCACTGCACGCGCAGCCGCTTTGAGCAATCCCAGCCTGATCAAACGTCCGATTCTGGTGTCGGATCAATTCACCTTGATCGGTTTTGATCCAGAGCAATGGCAACACGCCCTCACTCAAGCGACTACCAACAAGGTGCCATCATGAACGACGTGCTCAATCCCAACCCCACTATTGCCCTGGCACAAGATCTGATCCGCCGCGCTTCGATCACGCCGGAAGATGCGGGCTGTCAGCCACTGTTGGCGGAGCGCCTGGCGGCCGTGGGTTTTACGATCACACCCTTGCCGTTCGGCGCGGTCGATAATCTCTGGGCCGTGCGCGGATCATCCGGCCCGTTGTTCTGTTTTGCCGGGCACACCGACGTGGTGCCGACGGGCGATGCCGCAGCTTGGAGCCAGCCGCCGTTTGCCGCGAATATCGTCGATGACGTGCTGATCGGCCGCGGCAGCGCAGATATGAAAGGCTCGATCGCGGCGATGGTCACGGCCATCGAGCGTTTTGTGCAGACGACGCCCGAACCACCGTTTCGCATGGCCTTTTTGATTACCAGCGATGAAGAAGGCGTGGCCGTCGATGGCACGGTCAAGGTCATCGAGTGGTTGAGCGAACGCGACGAAAAAATCGACTGGTGTCTGGTGGGCGAGCCCTCCAGCCGCGAGCGACTGGGCGATGAATACAAGATCGGTCGTCGCGGTTCGATCACGGGTAATCTCGTCATCCACGGCAAACAGGGCCACGTCGCCTACCCGCATCTGGCCGACAACCCCGTGCACCGCGCCGCGCCGTTTCTGGCCGAACTCACGGCCATCGAATGGGATCAGGGCAACGCACACTTCCCACCGTCTACCCTGCAAATCGCCAATATCCATGCGGGGACGGGCGCGAACAACGTGATTCCCGGTCAATTACAGGTGCAGTTCAATCTGCGCTTCAACACCGAAAGCAGCGTGGAGAAAATTCAATCCCGTATCGAAGCTTTGCTGGAAAAACACCAACTGCGGCATAGCTTGAACTGGTCGATTTCGGGGCAACCCTTCCTCACGAAACAGGGCCCGTTCGTCCATGCCGTCGAAGCGGCGGTGGCGGCCGTGACCGGTGTCAAACCGTTGCCGTCGACGGCGGGCGGCACCTCTGATGGCCGGTTCATTGCCCCGACCGGGGCCGAGGTGATCGAACTCGGCCCATTGAACGCGACGATTCATCAGATCGACGAGCGGGTGCCTATGGCTCACCTCATCGACTTGTCACGCATTTATGAGGCCCTGCTCCACCAACTGGCAGCGGCGCAATGATTCTTAAGCGCGCCGGTCACTGACTGCCATGGGCCTACTGCGTTCCACCGCGCTGATCAGCAGCATGACGATGATTTCGCGCGTGCTGGGTTTCGTGCGCGACATGCTGCTGGCGCGCGTCTTTGGTGCCAGCCCGGCCACGGATGCGTTTTTCGTGGTGTTCAAGATCCCCAATTTCCTGCGTCGCCTGTTTGCCGAAGGCGCGTTCCAGCAGGCGTTCGTGCCGGTGTTGTCGGAATATCGGGAGAAGAACAGCCGAGCGGAACTCAAGGATTTTATCGATCATATGTTCGGCACGCTGGCGGCGGTGTTGATCGTGGTCGTCGGCTTGGGCATCAGTGCCGCGCCGCTGGTCATTACTGTCTTTGCACCGGGCTTTTCGGATGATCCGGCGCAACGGGCGCTTGCAGCGCACATGCTCTGGATCACGTTCCCCTATCTGTTTTTCATCTCGCTGACGGCTTTTGCCGCCAGTACGCTCAACGCCTTCGGGCGATTCGGCATGCCTGCGCTGGCGCCGATCTGGCTCAATATCTCGCTGATTGCCGCCACCCTCGTTGCCGCGCCCTGGTTCAAGGAGCCGGTGATGGCACTGGCCTGGGGCGTGTTTTTCGCCGGGATTCTGCAGTTGTTCTTCCTGCTGCCTTTTCTGGCGAGACTGGGTTTGTTGCCGCGCCCGCGATTCGGTCGACACGCGGGGGTGCGCAAAACCATCCGCCTGATGATTCCGGCGATGTTCGGCGCCTCGATCACACAGATCAATTTATTGGTCGATACCATCCTCGCCTCCATGCTGATGGTGGGTAGCGTGTCGTGGCTGTACTACAGCGATCGGCTGGTCGAGCTGCCGCTGGGTGTTTTCGGCGTGGCGATTTCCACGGTGATTCTGCCCAAGCTCTCCCGCGCCTACAGCCGCACCGATCAAGGTGATTTTTCCGGCACGCTCAACTGGGCGATCAAGTTCACCGTGTTGCTGGGGCTGCCGATCTGCGCTGGGCTGGTGGTGCTGGCGCAACCGATGCTGGCGACGCTGTTCGAATACGGCTCGTTCAACGCGTTCGACACGCACATGGTTGCCCTAGCGATGTCCGCCTATGCGCTGGGTTTGCCCGCCTTTTTGCTGATCAAGATGTTCGCACCGGGTTTCTATGCGCGGCAGGATACGAAAACGCCGGTCAAGATCGGCATGGTCGCGGTCGGGGCAAACCTGACGTTCAAGGCTATCATCGTTTTGCCGTGGATGTTCCTGTTCGGCGGTTATGCGGCCCATGCGGGCCTGGCGCTCACCACCGCGATGGCCGCCTGGGTCAATTTCGGCTTGCTGGCGTATTTCCTGAAAAAACGTGATGCCTGGAAACCAGATCCGGCCTTATGGTTATTCTTGCGCCAAGTGCTGGCCGCCACGCTCGTGATGGCGGCGGTCTTGCTCTGGCTGCGCCCCGACGCGGCGCAATGGACGCACGCCCATGCGCTGACTCGAATCGTCTGGCTGTTTTTACTGATCGCGGGCGGCATGCTCGTGTACGCCGCCAGTGGGTGGTTGACGGGCTTGCATCCGCGTCGTGTCTGGCAGCATCTGAAAAATGCCAATTGACCTACTTTCTCCAACGGCATTACCGCTAGTTCTCATCGGTTACGGTGATATCGCCCGGCGCGTGGCCGAACGGCATCCCGACCACCCGATCATCTCGCTCGCCCGCCATCTCGCCCCGCCGCCCGCCGGGCATCGAGCCGCATGGGCGGCACTGAATTTTGATCTGGATCGGGACGAACCACCCGCGAAGCTGCCGTCAAAGGCCATCTGGCTCTATTTCGCCCCGCCGCCCAATGATGGCGTTGTCGATACCCGTGTGGCCCGATGGTTGGCGGCCATCCCGCCCGCACAACATCCGCAAGGGGTGATCTATGCCAGCACCACGGGAGTGTATGGCGATCACCATGGGGAATGGATCGACGAGCAGACGCCGGCCAATCCCGCCCATGATCGAGGCCATCGCCGGCTGGACGCCGAAGCCCGCTTCGACGATTGGTGCCGTGCGCGATCCATCCCGTTGACCGTGTTGCGCATCACCGGCATCTACGCCTGTGATCGCCTGCCGCTGGAACGCATCCGCGCGGGCGCGCCGGTTGTGTGCCTGGATGAGTCGCCGTGGTCCAATCGCATTCATGCCGACGATCTGGCCGATATCTGCACTCGCTTGATCGCCCGGCTGGAACAGGGCAAACCCGTTGCGGGGCTGTTCAACATCAGTGACAACAATCCTCGCCCGATGACGGAGCTGTTTCTCGCCACGGCGGCGCATTTCAAGTTGCCGCCGCCACCGTGTCTGCCGCTGGCGGATGTGCTGGCGCAGTCCTCGCCGATGGCTCGTGAATTTCTGAGCGAATCCAAACGGATCGACGCCAGTGCGATTCAACGCGAACTGGATTGGCGACCGCGTTACCCCAGCCTGGCGGCCACTCTGGCCGATTGTCGGGCAGAGGACATGGCCGATGGACAGCCCATCAGCTTGCCCCCTCGTCGCTGACGTACGGCGATCCGCATCTTCAGCCCATTCCCTTCAATCCTTTCTGTTGTGAGTCGAGCATGACCCTGAACTTAACGCCCGTGCTGTTTGAACAGCTCGTCGATGGCCTCGTGGAACACGGTTGGTATCAATGGCCCCACGCCGTGACCGATTCGCTCTGCCAGGCCCTGTTGGCAGAAGCCGAGTATCACGATACGCAAGGCCATCTGGAGCGCGCCGGTGTTGGGCGTGGGGCGATTCATCAAATCAATTCATCGATTCGCCGCGACGAGATCAAATGGCTCGACGGGCATACGGCGGCGCAGAAAGCCTATCTCGACCAGATGGCCGAGCTTCAGTTGCAACTCAATCGCAGCCTGTTTCTGGGCTTGTTCGAATACGAGTGCCATTTCGCGCTCTATAAGGAAGGCGGCTTCTATAAAAAACATCTCGACAGCTTCCGCGGGCGGGCAAGCCGGATGGTTACGACCGTGTTGTATCTGAACCCGGACTGGCAGGCCGATTGGGGCGGCGAGCTGTTGATTTACAAGGAAGATTCCGATGAAAAGTTGGCGGTGATTACGCCGCAAATGGGCAAGCTCGTCGTCTTCATGAGTGAGCAGATACCCCACGAAGTGCTCCCCACCCATAAACCCCGCGCCAGCATTGCAGGCTGGTTCCGCTGCAACGCCAGCGTGACGGGGAAAATCGATCCGGCAAAATAAATCCCCCTCATTCCCCCCTTTTTCAAAGGGGGATGCGTATTCGTTCAAAAAGTGTCGCCCCTTTTTATGCAGAGGAAGGTAAGCGTCCAGCCGCCCCACCTGTTCTGACGGGGATTGAGTAGGGTAAAAAGTGTCCACCTATTTTTAGTGGACACTTTTATGAACCTGACACCATCTGCTCGCCAACGGCGCTACCATCCTGCTG
>NZ_JAQTTX010000018.1 GCF_028710545.1 Halothiobacillus sp.
TAAATCAGCTCGCTCATCGCGGTACACGCCCGCGATGGCTCTCACGAATCAAAGACTTACGTCTTTGTTCGTGTTGGGGCATCCTGCCCCAAGCGGGAAGCACTGAATAAATCAGCGCTTCCCTAAGTAATCTCTAAACGCGGGCTTAAGCCCACGAACCCATCCATGGCTGCGGAGATACCTTAGTGGAACTGGCACAGATAGGCTGTATCCACGTCGCAGCGCATGCGCAGTGTGCACCCTTCAGGCGCATCAAATGTTGTTCCCGCTGGCGCTGGGAATTCGGCTGCATCATTGATCGTCACGAACATCTCACCCGCCACCACGGTCATCGTTTCCCGAGACTTGAGATTGAACACATGCGCGCCTGGAGACAGAACGCCCACCGTCGCGCCAGCATTGCCAAAATCAAAACGCAGAGATTGCACAGTGCCATCGAAATAGCTGTTGTGGGTAATGGCCATGGAGAGCTCCAGAAAGAAAACAGGGGGTGAATCGAGGGCTCGCAGTTTACCTGAATCAACGCCACAGAATCACGCTTAATTCAAATGCAAAGGGCGTCTATTCTTCGCGCCTACCTATACACAACGGTCACAGTGCGCCAAAATGCGGGTTTAATTTCGTACTAACCGTTGTGGTGCCATGAACCTACACGAATATCAAGCCAAGGCCCTGTTGGCCGGCTTCCACGTCCCGGTCGCGACGGGACTTGTCATCAACCATCCCGCGCAGGCGGCCGATGATCAACTCCCCCCAAGCGACAGTCAACGCTGGGTACTCAAGGCTCAGATCCACAGTGGTGCCCGCGGCAAGGCAGGCGGCGTGCTGCTTGCCGATTCGCCCGATGACGTTCGCGCCAAGGCGGCCGAATTACTGGGCAAAACCCTGGTCACGCACCAGACCGGGCCAACGGGTCTACCCGTGCATCAACTGCTGATCGAGCCGGCGAGTTCGATCTCGCAGGAACTGTATCTGGCCATGACAATCGACCGCCAGCTCCAGCGCGTCGTGGTCATCGCTTCACGGTATGGCGGGATGGACATCGAACAGGTTTCCGCCGAGCATCCCGATGCCATCTTCCGCCTGTACATCAACCCGACCGTGGGTTTGATGGGTTATCAGGCCCGACGACTCGGCTTCGCGCTTGGTTTGAGCGATAGCGCGCTGAAGCAGTTCCCTGCACTCTTGCGCGGCGTATACGATGCCTTCATCAAGAATGACGCCGACCTGATCGAGATCAACCCGCTGGCCGTCACCGCCGATAACACCTTGCTGGCGGTCGATGCCAAAATCGCCATCGATGGCAATGCGGCGTACCGGCAAAAAGCCCTGTTCGCGACCCGCGATGTCACGCAGGAAGATCCGACCGAAGTCGCCGCCCAGGCCAGTGGCCTGAACTACATTTCGCTCACCGGCGAGATTGCCTGCATGGTCAACGGCGCTGGCCTCGCGATGGCGACGATGGATTTGATCCAGTCAGCGGGCGGCAGCCCCGCCAATTTCCTCGATGTCGGCGGTGGCACGTCGACCGAGAAAGTCGCGGCCGCATTCAAGCTGATTCTGGCCAACCCGCGCGTCAAGGCGATTCTGGTGAACATTTTCGGTGGGATCGTGCGTTGCGATCTGATCGCCAACGGCATTATCGCAGCGGCGCATGAAGTCGGCCTGACCCTGCCGACCGTGGTTCGCCTGGAAGGCACCAACGCGGCCGAAGGTCGTCGTCTGCTGGCCGAATCGGGCCTGAACCTGATTGCGGAAAATGACCTTGCGGCTGCCGCCGCTCGCGTCGTGGCCTTGTCGCACACAGAATCTGTCAACGGAGCGGACGCATGAGTATCCTTGTCAACCAACAAACACGCGTCATCTGTCAGGGCTTTACCGGCAAACAGGGCACCTTCCATTCCGAACAGGCCATCGCCTACGGCACGAATTTTGTGGGCGGTGTCACGCCGGGCAAGGGCGGCCAAAGCCATCTCGATCGCCCCGTGTTCGATACCGTGCATGATGCGGTGCAACAAACCGCCGCCACGGCGAGCATGATCTACGTTCCCGCCCCGTTCGCCGCCGATGCGATTCTGGAGGCGGCCGATGCGGGTATTGAAGTCATCGCCTGCATCACCGAAGGCATTCCCGTTCTCGACATGCTGAACGTCAAGGCCGTGCTGGCCTCGGACTATCCGGACGTCCGCCTGATCGGCCCCAACTGCCCCGGCCTGATCACTCCGGGCGAATGCAAGATCGGCATCATGCCGGGCGCAATCCACTTGGCCGGTCGCATCGGCATCGTGTCGCGCTCCGGCACACTCACTTATGAAGCAGTCGCGCAAACCACAGCCGTGGGCTTGGGCCAAAGCACCTGCGTTGGCATCGGTGGTGACCCGATCCACGGCATGGATTTCATCGACTGCCTCGCGCTGTTTGCCGACGACCCTCAAACCGAGGCGGTCATCATGGTCGGCGAGATCGGTGGCGCCGCGGAAGAAGAAGCCGCCCACTTCATCAAGGAACAGTTCAACAAGCCGGTGGTAGCCTACATAGCAGGTGCCACCGCGCCCACGGGCAAGCGCATGGGTCATGCGGGCGCGGTGATTGCGGGCGGACGCGGCAGCGCGGAAGACAAGTTCCGGGCTCTGAAGGCGGCGGGTGTGCACATCGTGCGTGACCCGACCACCATGGGGCGCACCATGGCCGAACTGCTCGCCTCGAAGAACGCATGAGCCAAATCCTGTGAGCCCAATTAAATGAAGCCAAATAAATGAGTCCGGTCAAATGACCTTGGCCAATCCGACCGAAGCGGGCGCTGTCCGCATTGCACTGGCGCAAGTCAGCACACAGGTGGGCAATTGCATTGCCAATGCCGACCGGGTGATCGAAACCATCAGCCGGGCACGGCAGGAACTGGGGGCCCGCGTGGTGGTGTTCCCGGAACTGACCCTGACAGGTTATCCGCCCGAAGACTTACTGCTGCGCCATGATTTCCTAGCGCAGTGCGATGCACAGATTGAACGGATTGCGACAGCGGCGCACGACATGGCCGTCATCATTGGCGCACCCAGACGCATGAATGGCAGCACCGGGATCCATCAACCGGACGATACACCCGCCGCACTCGAAAACGCCGCCATCGTGATTGATCGCGGGCAGATCGTCGCTCATTACGCCAAACGCGCCCTGCCCAACTATGGCGTTTTCGATGAAAAACGCTACTTTAAAAAGGGGCGAGAAGCCTGTGTGGTCGAAATCGATGGCGTGCCGCTCGGCATAACCATCTGCGAGGACATCTGGGAAAGCAAACCCGCCGAGGAAGCGGCCGCAGCAGGCGCCAAAGTCATCCTCACGCTGAACGCTTCACCCTACCATCGGCATAAAACCGACGAACGCGCGCGCGTCGTCAGTCAGCGTGTTCGGGAAACCGGCTGCCCGATCATTTACGTGAATCTGGTCGGCGGGCAGGACGAGCTCGTCTTCGATGGCCGCTCGTTCGTGGCCGATCAGTCGCAGATCATCAGCAAACTCCCGGCATTCAAGGAAAGCTTGGGCTGGGTGGATGTTTGCCCCGATGGTCGGATCACCGCGCATGGCGAGTCCCATCACTGGCCGCAAGGCGAAGAAGAAGTCTATAGCGCCCTGACGGCAGGCATCCGCGACTACGTCCGTAAAAATGGTTTTCACGGCGTGGTGCTCGGCTTATCCGGCGGGATCGACTCGGCGCTGGTCCTCACGCTGGCCGTCGATGCCCTTGGCGCCGAGAACGTTCTGGCCGTGCGGATGCCCTCGCGCTACACCTCGCCGATGAGCCTGACCGATGCGGCCGAACAATGCGCCCATCTGGGCGTCGCAATGGAAACACTGTCGATCGAACCCGTATTCAATGAGCTCAAATCCAGCCTGTCTGGGCTGTTTGCCGGGCTCGCGGAAGATGCGACCGAAGAAAACCTCCAGGCCCGCACACGCGGCGTACTCCTGATGGCTCTTTCTAACAAGTTCGGCCGCATGCTGCTCACCACCGGCAACAAATCGGAACTGGCCGTCGGTTACGCCACACTTTATGGCGACATGGCCGGTGGGTTTGCCCCCATCAAAGACGTGCCAAAAACCCTCGTCTACGCTCTTGCGCGCTGGCGTAATGCCCACAAAACCGGCGAGCACGCCCCTATCCCCACACGCGTGATCGAGCGTGAGCCATCGGCTGAGCTGCGTGCCGATCAACGCGATGCCGACTCCCTGCCGCCGTACGACATACTCGACCAGATCATCACCGCGTTTGTCGAAGAGGATCAATCCATTGAGGACATGGTCGCCGCCGGACTGGATGAGGCGATCGTCCGCAGAATCACCCGCCTGATTCTGCTCAATGAGTACAAGCGCCGACAGGCGCCGCCGGGCATACGCATCAGCCGCCGGGCGTTTGGACGCGACCGGCGCTATCCGATCACCTCGGGCTTCAATCCCGCCGCCTGAACCCCGTTGACATACGCGCCCGACTTCAACCAAAGCTCAAGGAGATACGACCATGCCCGTTGTCACCATCAAACTTGCCGGTAACCTGACGCGCGAGCAGAAAAAGCAGATTGCGGCAGAAGTTTCCGACACACTCGAGCGCATCGCGCAAAAACCCAAGCGGGCCACGTACATCACATTCGAAGAATTGCCCCGTGAAGACTGGGCCGTGGGCGGCCAGTTGTTGGACGAGAAATAGGCCAAGTCATTTACACCGGTCTTGAAAACCGGCGGATATTTTCGGCCTTATTGCGACGGCCGGGGGAACGCGCGTGTCAATGCCCGAAGTAAGCGCCAATGGCAGCGACACCCTGACCACCGTGGTTTTGCGCTTGCGGCAGATGACACTCGGACATCCCGCCCAGTGCATAAGTGGGCATGGTCGCCGCACGAGTCAGTTCACTGAAACGAGCCCAGCCGATCCCGGGTGCTCCGGGATGGCTTAACGTCGGCAGGATGGGGGAAACCAGCAAGGCATCGACACCAGCCTCGTTGGCCAGCTGCACTTCTTCCAAGGTATGACCGGATGCACTGACCCAACGATTTTCTGCACGCCAATCCGCCAAGGTTTCCCTGTTTTCCGAAGCCAGTCGATGACGATTTAAGTGAACGCCATCCGCGCGGCAAGCGATGGCGATGTCCAAATTCGCATTTACCCACGCGGACAATCCCATCGACTGAATGGTGGTCACCGCGGCGGTCCACTGGGCAATGCTCAAATCCCGGCCGGGACGGAGTTGCACAATGGATGCCCGCGCACCAAATCTCTGTCGCAGCGCTTCGGCTGTCTTGGCCAATACCTGATGCCAAGCGTCAAACCCAACTTCGCCCTCGCCACAGGCAGGGGTGATTGCGATGCGCGGTGGTAGGCAAAGGGCCGCTACAATCCCTCGGTTAGCCGGTGGCAAGGCGCTCATCCATTCGCTGTGCCGGCTGCAATCCAGTGTTTGAGCTGTTACCGATTGCCCTTCACGACCATGAAGCTCACCCTGCCACTTTTCGACTCGATAGACCATGAGGCGAAGATGCCTTGATTCCGGTTTACCTTCAGGTTCGTTTGAATTGGCCGAGTAAACCCAGGGAATTTCCATGAGCAACCGCGACTCTTGTGGCAGGATGCCGAGTTCCTCAAACAGTTCGCGAGCCAAAGCATCCCTGGGCGATTCATCCGGCTGGCACTTGCCGCCGGGAAAAGCCAGCATTCCGCCCAGATGCGCGGAATCGGGACGGCGTTCAAGCCAGTATTGAGAAAGACCTGTCTGGTCCGTTCCAGCGGGTAAAACCGCGAGTGCGATTCGCGTTTCTTCCGGGAGATTCATTGGCGCAGGGATCGAATGACGGAACCGGGTTCAGGAGCGGTACTCGGCATTAATCTTGACGTAATCGTAGGAGAAATCGCAGGTCCAGACCCGATCTCGCGCCGAGCCGCGACCCAGTGTGATGCGCATGGTTATCTCATCGTTCTTCATCACCTCGGCGGCGCGCGCCTCGACATAGGCCGGATCTCGGCCACCATCGCGAACCACTTCGACATCCCCCAGCCACAGGCCGATTTTATTGACGTCCAGATCATCAATGCCTGCGTAACCGATCGCCGCCAAAATCCTTCCCAAGTTCGGATCGGAAGCGAACAGCGCCGTTTTGACCAACGGGCTGTGCGCGATGGCTTTGGCGATTTGAACGCATTCAGCGCGATCGCGCCCCTGTTCGACCTCGATGGTGACGAATTTCGTCGCGCCCTCGCCATCGCGAGCGAGTGCCTGTGCCAGAAAGACACTCACCTCGGCGACAGCGGCGTATAACGCGTGATAATCGGCGCTGCCGATGGTCTCGATCAGCGGTGCGTCCACACGACCATTCGCCATCAAAATAAACGAATCGTTGGTCGAGGTATCGCCATCGACCGTGACGCGATTGAAGCTCTCATCGGTCACCTCGTTCAGCAGGTGCTGCAACACCCCTACCGGCACGCGGGCATCAATGGCCACATAGCCCAGCATCGTCGCCATGTTGGGGTGAATCATCCCTGAGCCCTTGGCAATCCCCGTGACCGTGATGGTCTGCCCCTTGATCTGGCAGGAAGCGGTGCGTCCCTTGGCGACGATATCGGTTGTCATGATGGCACCCGCCGCACGTAGCCAGTTGTCTTCGGCCAGGTTCGCCAGAGCCGCAGGAATACCCGCGATAATCCGGTCGGCGGGCAAGGACTCCATGATCACGCCCGTGGAGAACGGCAGAATCTGAGCTTCCTTACAACCCAACTCGTTGGCGAGTGCCACACAAACCTGGCGGGCACGAGCCAACCCGTCCTCCCCTGTACCCGCATTTGCATTGCCGGTATTGATCACCAGCGCGCGCGGCGTTGTCGACGCAAGATGGGATCGGCATAACTGCACAGGCGCGGCACAGAAGCGGTTTTGCGTGAACACGCCAGCTACCGTCGCCGTTTCGGGCAAGCAAATGACCAGAACGTCATCTCGATTGGCTTTGCGCACACCGGCCTGTGCCACCCCGAGCCGAATGCCGGGAATGGGCGTCAACGAACCGGCGACGGGCGGGGTTAATCCAACTGGCATAGCTTTTTACCTCGATTCAACAACAAAACGACCCCATAAGAGGTCGTCGAATTAAGTCGTCTGTCACGGTTGCCTCAAGCGGCGCTTACCGTGCAGACATCGCCCCCATCACGCCCAGCAAATCATTGGCTGGCAAGCCGTTGATGGTGAGCTGTCCGGCATTGAAGGCAAAATTGGTCGACAACATGCCATTGGACTGCGTGACGTACCCTTTCTGGACCATTTGCTGCAGTTGCTGCTCATTCACCGCCTGACGATCCGGTCCGGCTTCGGTCTGAGCCGCATGATAAACCGCTTCGGGAATGCTGAAATCCCCTTTCATATCCAGAAGATTGAGCAGCGACATCGGATTATTCATCCCGTCATTGCCATGCCCCGGTGGCAACTCTGCGGAGAAATGCAGGGCCACGGTACCATCCGGCAGTTTGAAGCTGACCGGGTCAATCTCAAATTTCGGCCCCGCATTCAACAAGGCGGGCAGATGCGACATCACACTCATGGATACCGCCTGTTTGATTTTATCCGGATCACCCATGGTCTGCTTTTGCGCAAGCTGTGCCTGCTTAACAATGTCTTCAAGCGCGGGGGCGTCAATTCGCGAAACGCCATACTTGAATTTCAGATCCTTCATCGCGCGGAAGGCTGGCGGCGCGGCGGGAAAGTCAGCTTCAGCCACATCCAAGCCGACATCAACGGCGAAATCATCGCCGGTTCGCACAGAGTGACTCGTTAGGGCCAATCCGGAAAGAGCGCCCTCGTTACCCACAGTCAACGAAGCAACCTTCATCGCAAACTGGCTATTCCAGGCAATGTGGCTTTTCTTGTCCATCACCCCGTTGGCATCAAGAGTAATACCCTTGAAAGCCGCCGATTGCGGCATGCCCTTTTCGTCTTTCTGATCGGTGATGTTCAGCGAATCGAACGCAGCTGCATAGGTGAACTTCCCGCTCGCCGCCGTATCAATGGTCATCTTGCCACCGCTGAACGCCACTTGAGGTTTGCTGATGGGCGCAAATTCACCCTCGGTATGAGAACCACCAAAGATATTGAGCGCCGTATTCAGCACGACCGGCTCTTTCCCTGAAAAGAGTTGCTCAACCTGAGGCTTGATTTCCGCATCCGGCACCCAAACGGTTTGAATCGTGGCGTACCGGCCATCCACACCAGGAATCTGATTGATGGTCTGTTTGAAATGAATTAAATAGCGTGTGCCATCTGCGCCAGCCAGTGTGACATGAGAAGTTGCTGTCGAACTCAAATAGCCCCGCTGATATGAGTCCAGCGACCAGGTAATACCATCAGAGAGTCCCGGAAGCGCACTGACCGATTGCATGCGCTGCTCGATCACCATGCCGGAAACGTAAGGCGCTGCCGCAATACCGGCAACAATGACCACACCCAAGCCCACCGCTAATTTGTTCATTCTTTCCATTCCTTGATTATCAGTTCATTGCACCCGCCAACGGCCCTGTACCGTAGGCCCGGAACCGTAGGCCCGGAACCGTAGGCTCATTGTGACAAGACTAATTTAACTTTCCGTGGCAGTGTTTGTATTTTTTGCCCGAACCACACCAGCAGGGATCGTTACGCCCCAGCTTCGGCTCCTGACGAACGGGTGTGCGGCCCTCGGCATTCAATTCAGATTCAGATTCGGATTCGGAAAACTCATCCATCGATTCGTGCCGCATCTGTAACCGGCTCTCGTCCAGATACTGGGCTTCGACCACATCATCAAGCAGGTTATCCATCACTACCTCGCCCTGATCGGGTGCCGGGGCGATGGACAGACGGCTCAGGATTTTCACGACTTCCAGATTGATTTCATCCAGCATGTGGCTGAACATCTCGAAGGCTTCGCGCTTGTATTCCTGCGTCGGGTTTTTCTGTGCATATCCGCGCAGACCGATGCTTTGACGCAGGTAATCCATCGCGGCAAGATGCTCTTTCCAGTGCCCATCCAGCACCTGCAGCAGGATGCCTTTCTCGAACTGACGCAGCGCTTCTGCGCCCACGATGGCTTCCTTGACGCTGTAATCTTCTTCCATGGTGTCAATGATCTTGTCGAGCAGCGTCTCGGCATGGAGATCCTTGTCGGTGGCCAGCCACTCGGCAATCGGCATCTGCTGGCCGAAGTCTTCGGCGAGCGTTTGGGTCAGCCCCTCGATATCCCACTGTTCTTCCAGTGCTTCGGGCGGCACAAACCGCGAGAAGACATCGGCCATGACGTCACGACGCATCGGGATGATGATCGCCTGAGTTTCTGTGGTGGCCATGACGGCACGGCGCTGATCGTAAATAACCTTGCGCTGTTCGTTGGCAACGTTGTCGTAATCGAGCAGATGCTTACGCTGGTCGAAGTTGTGACCTTCGACCTTGCGCTGCGCGTTCTCGATGGCACGGGTCACCCAGGGATGCTCGATCGCCTCGCCTGCCTGCATGCCGAGTTTTTTCATCAGGCCGCCGACCCGGTCGGAGGCGAACACGCGCATCAGGTTGTCTTCCAGCGACAGGAAGAAACGGGTTGAACCGGGATCGCCTTGACGACCCGAACGGCCGCGCAACTGGTTATCGACCCGGCGGGATTCATGGCGCTCGGTGCCGATGACATGCAAACCGCCCGCAGCCACTGCTTCGTCATGCCGAATCTGCCAAGTGGCCCTGACCTTGGCCTTTTCCTCTTCCGTCGCTTCGCTACCCAGTGCAAGTATTTCCTGCTCCAGATTGCCGCCCAGCATGATATCGGTACCGCGGCCGGCCATGTTGGTGGCAATGGTCACCGCGCCCGGACGACCAGCCTCGGCAATGATCTCGGCCTCGCGCTCATGGTGCTTGGCGTTCAGCACGTTGTGTGGAATCTTGGCGCGGGTCAGTGCCGCCGCGACAATTTCGGAAGATTCGATCGAGGCAGTACCAACCAATGTAGGCTGGTTACGCGCACGCGCCGCTTGCACATCCTTGACGATGGCTTCGTATTTTTCCGCTTGAGTCAGGAACACAAAATCGCCGAGATCCTTGCGTTGCACCGGACGATTGGTCGGGATTTGCACCACTTCCAAATTGTAAATTTCGGCCAGTTCGCGGGCTTCGGTATCCGCCGTACCGGTCATACCCGATAGCTTTTTATACAGGCGGAAGTAATTCTGGAAGGTGATGGACGCCAGTGTCTGGTTTTCCGGCTGAATCGGCAATCCTTCCTTGGCTTCGATGGCCTGGTGCAGGCCTTCCGACCATCGGCGACCAGCAAGTGTCCGCCCGGTGAACTCATCGACAATGACCACTTCGTTGTCACGAACAATGTATTCGACATTGCGGCGGTAGATGGCATGGGCCCGCAAGGCCGCATTCAGATGACTGAGCAGCATGATGTTATGCGCATCGTAGAGCGACTCGCCCGGCTCCAGCAAACCGATCTGGATCAGCAGGTTTTCCGCTCGCTCGAAGCCCTGCTCGGTCAAAAACACCTGTTTGTTCTTTTCATCGACAGTGAAATCGCCGCGTTCTTCGTCGGTCAACGGTGGCTCGTCATCCTTGGGTTCTTCACGTGCCTGCTTCTTGAGTTCGGGAATCAGACCATTGATTTTCAGATAGGTATCGGAAGAATCAGCCGCCGGGCCGGAAATGATCAAGGGCGTGCGCGCTTCGTCGATGAGGATCGAATCCACTTCATCGACGATCGCGTAGACCAGGTCGCGCTGCATGACGGCGTCCTGACTGAAGGCCATGTTATCCCGCAGATAATCGAAGCCAAGCTCGTTGTTCGTGGCGTAGGTCACATCACAACGGTAGGCATCGTATTTACTGCGGTTGTCCATGTTCGGCACAACCACGCCGATCGACAGGCCCAGCGCGTTGTACAGACGCCCCATCCATTCGGCGTCACGCCGGGCAAGGTAATCGTTGACGGTGACCACATGAACGCCCTGTTTGGTCAAGGCATTGAGATAAACCGCCAAGGTCGCGACCAGGGTCTTGCCCTCACCGGTTCGCATCTCCGCGATCTTGCCCTGATGCAATGCCATGCCGCCAATCAGCTGCACATCGAAATGGCGCATACCCAGCACACGCTGGCTCATTTCCCGGCAAACGGCGAAGGCTTCGGGTAGCAACTGATCCAGGGTTTCACCGTTTTGCCAACGCTGGTAAAACTCATCGGTCTTGGCACGCAATGCGGCATCGTCCAATGCCTGCATCTGCGGTTCCAGCGCATTGATCTCGGCGACACGTTGCTGCATCTGCTTGATAACGCGGTCATTACGGGTGCCAAAAATCTTCCGGACAATACTTGCGATCATGAACAAAACTTTCCGTTGTAGGGATAGGTGGACGCAAAAAAAAACGCCACGGCGAGAAGCGGCTGGTCTGCGGCCTGTACAGCCTGCAACCCCAGCCTGAATCTGGGCTTGGAATGGTACGGCAGATGAGCCTGAATTGGTAGCGAACCGCTCGTTTTTCAACCCCAAATCGGCTAAAAAGCCATTAAAAGCAATGAGGGGCCGGATTGATAAGTCATTCAACTCAAGCAGCAAACCCCGTACACTCTCAAAGAACGATTCAAGAGCCTGTCCATGCCTTGCGAGCCGCCGCCATGAAATCGAACCTGCACGATGTTCTCAAACCCTTCGCAGCCCGCGCGGGGCAGATACGCATGTTTGATTTATTCCTGCTGGACGTACTGCCACGCAATCTTCAGGGGCGGGTGCGTGTACTCAATGTCCGTGATGGTGTACTGGTTCTTGGGGTGGATCATGCGGCACTCGCCACACAGACACGGTTTCAGGCACCGCAATGGCTGGGGCGTCTCAATCAGGCCGCGCAAAAGGAAGGGAGCCTCCCTGCCCTGACCAATGTGGAAATCCGGGTTGCTTCAGAAGAGCGGTTACTCAAACCGCCCGAAAAGAAGCACAGGGAACTCACGGAAAGTGCCCGCGCCTCACTGCGCGCCCTGGCAGAACACGAACCAGACGCTTCATTGGCAAGCACGTTGCGGCGACTGGCTGAGCTCGGAACAAAACCAACTGCCGAAGAAAATTAAAAACCCCTCCGTTCAGAGGGGTTTAAAGTCCTGTCGACCGAATTTCAGGCCACTACTCAGATCGCCATCTGGGCTACGGGGCGGGCAAACGATACCGGCGGCAGTTCTTCACGCTCGAAGGTCACGCGCTCGAACGCATCCGACTGAGCCAACAGCGCGCGCAGCAACTGATTGTTCAGAAAGTGCCCCGACTTATGGCCCGTGAACGCGCCGATTACGCTGCAACCCAGCAGGTACAAATCGCCGATGGCATCCAGGATTTTGTGCTTGACGAACTCATCTCCATAACGCAAACCATCTTCGTTAAGGATATGCGAGTCACCCACGACAATCGCATTCTCGACGCTACCGCCCAAGGCGAGATTACGCTTGCGCATCATTTCCAGATCGCGCATGAAGCCGAACGTCCGCGCACGCGCCACTTCCTTGACAAAGGTCGTCGAGGAAAAGTCGATTTCGGCCAGACGGGCTGAATCTTCCAATGCCGGATGATTGAAATCGATCGACATCGCCACCCTGAACCCGTTATGCGGATCGAAGCGCACCCAACGATCGCCATCGAGCACTTCAACCGGCTTGAGGATGCGAATGAACTGCTTGGGCGCGTCCTGCTCCTCGATTCCGGCAGACTGGATCAGGAATACAAACGGGCTGGCACTGCCGTCCATGATGGGCATTTCCGGGCCATCAATCTCGATATGGCAGTTGTCGATGCCCAACCCCGCCAGGGCGGACATGAGGTGCTCCACGGTAGAAATTTTTACACCGTCCTTCACCAGCGTCGTGGAAAGTTGGGTTTCCCCCACGTTGAAGGCGTGACCGACGATATGAACAGGTTCATCAAGATCGGTTCGATGAAAAACGACCCCCGTGTCCGGCGCCGCCGGACGCAGTGTCAACCGAACCTGCTCACCTGTGTGCAGGCCGATGCCGGTCGCCCGTATGCTGTTTCGTAATGTTCGCTGATGAACCAAGTTGATGCCCCATGACAGATTTATGGCAGATTATCGCACGTACCCACTCGGACATGAATGCCTTAATTTGTTAATGCCCAAAAAATTAGCCTGATAAGCAAAGCAAAAGTCATATCTTTTGCTTTGCGTGCTCTGACAGTTCCAGGATGGAATTATTCAGAGCTTCCATAAGGGATTATCGGCAACGCTCATGGGGTGCTATTCGAACCGATCCTAGCCATAAATGCCACAACAAAAACAAAAACCCCGAATTGCATAACGCGATCGGGGCTTTCTTTCCTAGGCTTATGGCTTACACCATGCTCTGATTGATCAGACCAACAAGCGATTCAACCGTGTCACAAAATCGGCCGCATCGCTCAAATGCCCACCTTCCGCCAACGCCGCCTGGCCCAACAGAACACGGGCGATATCTTCAAAACGCGCATCGTCCGTTTCACTCGCCGCCCGCTGCAACAGTCGATGCTGCGGATTGATTTCCAGAATGGGCTTCACGGTCGGTGCCGCTTGACCCGCTTCTTTCAGCAAGCGCTGAAGGTGCAGGCTCATTTCCTCTTCCGTGGTCACCAGACAGGCCGGAGAGTCGACCAGACGCTTGGAGACACGCACATCATCGACTTGGTCACCCAAGGTTTTCTTAAGTCGCTCGACCAATGCATCCTGAGTTTCCTTGGCTTCCGGTTCCTCTTCGACGGTCTCGTCAAGGCTCAACTCGGCGCGCGTCACGGACTTGAATTTCTTGCCTTCGAATTCTGTCAACTGAGACATCAGCCATTCATCGATGCGATCCCACAACAGGAGCACCTCAATGCCTTTCTTGCGGAAGATTTCCAGATGCGGGGAGGCCAGCGCCGCGGCGTAAGAATCAGCGATGATGTAGTAAATCTCATCCTGGCCTTCCTGCATGCGGCCGATGACCTCTTTGAGGCTGACATTCTGCTCGTCCGATCCCGCATGCGTGGAGGCAAACCGCAACAATCCGGCGATCTGCTCGCGGTTACCGAAGTCCTCACCCACACCTTCCTTCAGAACCTGACCGAAGGTGCCCCAGAACTTGGCGTATTTTTCCTGCTCATTAGCCGCCAATTGTTCGAGCAGGCCCAGTACCCGCTTCACGGAACCCTGACGAATCGTGTCCAGCACCCGGTTGGACTGAAGGATTTCACGAGATACGTTCAGAGGCAGGTCAGCCGAGTCGATCACACCGCGCACAAAGCGCAGATAGCGGGGCATCAGTTTTTCGGCGTCATCCATGATGAAGACGCGCTTCACATACAGCTTGACGCCCTGCTTGGATTCGCGATCCCAGAGGTCGAACGGCGCGCGCGCCGGGATGTAGAGCAAGGAGGTATATTCGGTCTTGCCTTCGACGCGATTGTGCGTCCACGCCAGCGGCGCTTCCCAGTCGTGTCCGACATGCTTGTAAAACTCAATGTATTCCTCGTCGGTAATTTCCGATTTCGGGCGAACCCACAAGGCCTTGGCGTCATTGACGCGTTCCCATTCCGGTACCTCGGCCGCGTTCTCTTCCGCGTCATCGGCTTTGGGCGCGGGCACTTTGCGCATTTCGATGGGGAAGGTGATGTGGTCGGAGTATTTGCGAATCGTCGAGCGCAGACGCCAGTCATTGGCGAAGTCGGCGTGTTCCTCGCGCAGATGCAAGACAATCTTCGTGCCGCGATCGGGCTTCTCGACTGTCTCAAGCGTGTATTCGCCTTCGCCACGGGAAGTCCACTTCACACCATGCTCCGGGCCCATGCCCGCCCTGCGGGTGGTCAGGGTGACTTCATCGGCGACAATGAACGCGGAGTAGAAACCCACACCAAACTGACCGATCTGTGACAGATCCTTGGATTTGTCCTGTCCCAGCTTCTGGATGAAGGCCTTGGTGCCGGAACGCGCGATGGTACCGATATTCTCGATTACTTCATCCCGGTTCATCCCGATGCCGTTGTCTTCGATCGTGACGGTCTTGGCGGCTTCATCGAAGCTGACCCGAATACGCAACGACTCATCACCCTCGTACAACGCATCATCGGATACGGCCTCGAAACGCAACTTGTCACATGCGTCGGAGGCGTTGGAAATCAATTCCCGCAGGAAGATTTCGGGATTGGAGTACAGAGAGTGGATCATGAGCTGCAACAGCTCTTTGACTTCCGTTTGGAAACCCCGGGTTTCTGGCTGACTCATAAACTGTTCATCTCCACTAAAAATCAAAGGCAAAAAAACACCCCAGCGTTGTAGGGACGCTGGGGTGTTTTTCAAGAGCAATGCATTAATGCTTCGCCAGAAGGGCTTTTGCTCAGCCGCTTGCCAAGTCATGACTCCGGGATGCCCCCCCGAAGTCAAAACGCATTAAGCGTGAAACAAGATCAGCCCAATTTTTCGCGGATACGTGCTTTCTTGCCGGTCAAGCCGCGCAGGAAGTAGAGCTTGGCGCGACGGACGTCACCTCGGCGCTTGACTTCGATCGACGCAATCGCAGGGCTGTACGTCTGGAACACGCGCTCCAAACCTTCGCCGTATGAAATTTTGCGCACGGTGAACGCGGAGTTGATGCCGCGATTGCGGATCGCAATCACCACGCCTTCAAACGCCTGCAGACGCTCACGTTCGCCTTCTTTCACCTTAACCTGAACAACCACTGTGTCGCCGGGGGCAAACGCAGGAATCTCACGGTTCATTTGCTCTGCTTCGAGCGCTTGAATGATCTTGCTCATCACTTAACCTACCTAACTAGTCGTTCGTTTCGTCGGCATGCTGCCATGCCGACGTTAATAATGCCCGGGATCGCTCATCGACCCCGTACTCATAAAAAAGATCCGGCCGTGCCCGCGCCGTACCTGATATTCGTTGCTGCGCTCGCCACTGTTCAATGGCCGCATGATTTCCCGAACGCAGCACCGCGGGAATCCCCAAACCACGCCACACCTCGGGGCGGGTGTAGTGCGGATGATCAAGCAGATTCGTTTCAAACGAATCCTGCACGACGGACTGTGCATCACCTAACACCCCCGGCAGCCGCCGGGCAATGGCATCGATGATCACCATGGCGCCCAGCTCTCCACCGGAAAGCACATAATCACCGATCGATATCTGCTCATCGACCATCGATTCCAGAATCCGCTGATCAATACCTTCGTACCGACCACAGACGAGAATCAGATCCGACAAGGCCGAAAGTGTCTCGACCTTATCCCGATCCAGGCGTTGACCTTGCGGCGACAGGTAGACAACCCTTGCCCCTGAGTTTTCACCAGGGAGCGACTGCCTGGCCGACTCGATGGCTTCGGCCAGCGTCTGGGCCATCAGCAACATCCCCGGACCACCACCGAACGGGCGATCATCCACGGTCCGGTGACGGTTGGTGGCAAAGTCGCGCGGTGAAATCATCGTCAGCGCCAAAGCACCCGACTCAACCGCCACCCGCGGCATGCCGCTCGCACCAACCGCCGCAACCAGCTCAGGAAACAGCGTTACCACGGCAATATTCATGCGGTCTCCGCTTGACGAAACCGTCACCGGCTTACACGAGCCGGCGCTGATTAAAAATCAGGGTCCCAATCCACCACGATCAGACGCTGATCGAGATCGATCGAAACCAGCACGTCATCCGGAATGAACGGGATAAGTCGTTCTCGCTGACCCTCGCCGCCCACGACGAGGACATCGTTAGCGCCGGTTTCGAGCAATTCCTGCACCACACCGAAATGCTGGCCGGATACATGTTCCACGCGACACCCGGTGAGGTCGCGCCAATAATATTCGCCTTCAGCCGCCTTGGGCAACGCGTCAATCGGCACATGAATCTCGGCCCCGGTCAGCGCCTCGGCCTGGCTTCGATCATCCACGCCTTCCAGCTTGGCGACGATACCCTGGCTCTGAGCCGCAAATTTGGTGACCCGATACCACGTCCCATCTTTCCCGACCCCGCCGCCATCGACGGGAGGCCGGATAAACCACTGACGGTACTGTGTAATACCATCGACAGGACGCGTATAAGCGGTTATCCAGCACCAGCCTTTAACCCCGAATACACGCCCCACTACGCCGATCACCACCGATTCGGCGGGACTAGGCGGTTTTAACACGGTGCGATTAAGCAGCTGCGGCTTGCTTGCTGCTCTCACGGAGCAGGGCCGCTACACGGTCGCTGGGCTGAGCGCCTTGTCCAACCCAATGCTGAATACGCTCAACATTGATTTGCAGGCGAACTTCGGCACCACGCGCAACGGGGTTGAAGAAACCAACACGCTCAATGTACGCACCGCTGTCACGGGCGTTGCGGCTGTCGGTCACTACCAGATGGTAAAACGGACGCTTTTTGGCGCCGGTGCGAGCTAAACGGATCGATACCATGGGTCAATTTATCCTGTGTATATAAAAGAAGGCGGAGCAGCAACGAGCGCGCCACGCCTTTCAAAATTCAAGGCGCGTGATTTTACGCAAGTTTTCAGAAAAATAAAGCCTTACTTGTAAAAACGTTTTCCAGATGGTGTCCCCATCCTGCAAATAGTTCAACAATCAGATTGTATACGGGTCGCGCAGAACGATGGTTTCATCCCGATCCGGCCCGGTTGAAATGATATCCACCGGCACACCGACCAATTCCTCGATACGCTGAATGTAGCGACGCGCCTCGACGGGCAGGTCTTCCAGCTGGCGGATACCAACGGTTGAACCCGACCAACCGGAGATTTCTTCATATACCGGCACGCAGCGAGCGTAGGTTTCCGCACTCAACGGCGCGGTCTTGACCGGCTGCCCGTCGATCTCATAACCCACACAGACCCGGATACGCTCGATACCATCCAGCACATCCAGTTTGGTCAGGCACAGACCAGAAATACTGCTGATTTCGACCGCACGCCGCAGGGCAACCGCATCGAACCAACCGCAACGCCGGGCACGCCCCGTGGTGGCGCCGACCTCGTGCCCCTTGACGGCGAGATGGGTACCGATTTCATCATCCAGTTCCGTCGGGAACGGACCGCCACCCACGCGTGTGGTGTACGCCTTGGTGATCCCAAGCACATAGTCGAGTTCCAAAGGGCCCACGCCCGTGCCGGTACTGGCACCTCCGGCCGTGGTATTTGATGAAGTCACATAGGGGTACGTGCCGTGATCGATATCCAGCAAGGTTCCCTGCGCGCCTTCGAACATGAGGTTTGCCCCTTGTCGACGCAAATCCATCAGCCGGCCGGGCACATCACCCACCATCGGCGCAAGAATTTCGGCCTGAGCCAGAACCTGATCCAGCACCGCCTGAAAATCGATCGTGGACGTATGGAAATAATTGCGCAGAACAAAATTTTGGAAATCCAGCACTTCGCCCAGTTTCGCGGCCAACCGCTCCCGATGGAAGATGTCTTCCAGTCGGATAGCGCGCCGGGCGACCTTATCTTCATAGGCGGGGCCAATGCCCCGCCCCGTTGTACCGATCTTGGCCGCACCTCGGGCCTGCTCACGGGCCTGATCAAGGGCAACGTGATACGGCAGGATCAGCGGACAGGCCTCGGAAAGCGTCAAGCGCTCACGGGCAGGCACACCCTGCGATTCAAGCTCGGACATTTCCTTGATCAGGGCTTCGGGCGAGAGCACCACACCATTACCGATCAGGCATTGCACGTTCTCGCGCAGTACGCCTGATGGAATCAGATGCAAAACCGTTTTCTTCCCGCCGATAACCAGTGTGTGCCCAGCATTGTGGCCGCCCTGAAAGCGCACTACCGCCTGCGCCCGCTCCGTGAGCAGATCAACGATTTTCCCCTTGCCCTCATCACCCCACTGGGAGCCGAGTACAACAACACTTTTACCCATGATTGGTATCACCCATTAAATGCCATAAATCGTTTGTGCCATCACCCTGCCGAATCAGTTGTGGCGCACCGGGTGGTGCCGGCTGCGCAGTCATCACGACACGGCGCCCGGTCGCCCGTAAGCGCTCGACGGCGGCAATCAGAGCGGCATCGGCATAATCGGCGGGCGCATAAATCGTGGCGTCAATCGTCTCTTCACCATGGAAGAAGCGCAGCAACTCACGCAGGTCCGTGGAGAATCCGGTGGCAGGACGGGCACGACCGAACGCTTTACCGACATCGTCATATCGTCCGCCGCGGGCAATCTCTCGGCCCACACCGGGCGCATAGGCTGCGAACACAAGCCCGGTCTGGTAGTGATAACCGTGAAGCTCGGACAGGTCGATCAACACATCCACCCCGGGGAAGTTCCGCTCAATGCTGGAGCCAATAATCGCCAGGCGGTCGAGCGCACGCTGCACGTCCGATGTCATCACATCGGCCAGCACCACTTTTGCTTCAGACAATACTTTTGACCACGCTCCGTTGAGCTGGGTCAACATGGTCAGAGCATGGCCAACCGACGGGGAAATCTGCCGGGCCGCCAGCAGGGACTGGATATCTGCCGTGGATTTGCGCTGCAAGGCATCACGTGCGACCTCTTCATCTTCATCATCGAGGCCTGCCGCCACCGCCAACGCACCGAATACATCCACATGACCGAGATCGAGAACGATCCGCTCCACGCCCGCTTGTTCCAACTGCCTCAACATCAGGCTGATGATCTCAAGATCGCCCTCGACGCCTGCCACACCGTACAATTCCGCACCGACCTGCATGGGGGTGCGACTGCCTCCCAACCCATCCGGCCGCGCACGAACCACGGTCCCGAGGTAGCAGAGTCGACGTTCTGCTTCGGGCTTCATACTATGCGCGTCGATCCGGGCAATCTGCGGTGTCATGTCGGCGCGAAGACCGAGCTGACGACCGGTCAGGCCGTCAGTCATCTGCAAGGTATCCAGCACAAGATCCCGGCCCGAACCCACGAGTAGTGAATCCACAAATTCAACCAACGGGGGAATCACGAGATCGTACCCCGCCACATGAAACTGGTGCAGCAAGGCCGTGCGCAGCTGTTCTACCCGGCGCGCCTGGTCTGGCAGCAACTCATCAATACCCGCGGGTAAGGCCCAGCGGGAGAGTTTATGTGACATACAACTTCCTAAAACTCGGGTTCACCCTGAAACAGAATGGGCATGTTATACCCCCAATGCTCAGGCACAAAAAAAACCAGGCGAGCAAACCACTCACCCAGTTTGAAATCATGAGCTTGAATCAATGGCGCGACAACATCACCAATACCGCACCCACCACCAACACCACGAACGCGATAGCGCGCAATGCCCTGTCCGGGGTATTGGCGATTTGCTGCACGGCCTGTCGATAACCTCGCGGACTGACGAATGGCAGCAGCGCTTCGATGATCAACACCAATCCAAGTACCTGCAACCACCGGTCATCCACAACAATCGCCCCTCTGATCCCGCCCGGCATTCCTCAGTTTTTTACGCTTGGCTCTTGCGAATCACGGAAATACTTGAAGAACGGGCTCGCGGGATTCAGCACGAAGGTACCGCCGCCTTGATCGAAAGCCTTTTTATAGGCTTGCAGGCTACGATCGAATTCAAAGAACTTCGGATCTTCGCCGTAAGCCTTGGCATAAGTCGCAGCTGCGGCCGCATCACCGGCACCCCGGATTTCAGCGGCCTGACGTTCCGCCTCGGCGATGATGACCACACGTTCACGATCTGCCGCCGAAGTAATCTTCTTGGCCTGCTCCTCACCACGTGAGCGGATGGACTGGGCGACGGCAGAACGCTCTTTCTCCATCCGGGCATAAACAGATTGGCGCACCTCTTTGGGCAATTCGATCTGCATGATCCGGACATCGCTGATTTTTACGCCCAGGCCACCGATATCGCGGTTGGTCGTATCGATCACGGTCTTCATGAACAGATCACGATCACCGGAGACCACTTCGTTAACCGTGAGACTGGAGATCTGGCTTTTCATGGCATCACGGACGATCTGATCCATCCGGTTCATGGCGATTCGCTCGTCGCCACGGGTCGAGCGATAGAAATCTGCTGCGTTCACGATTTGCCACTTGATGTAGTAGTCGATGATCAGGTTTTTCTTTTCGCTGGTCAAAAACCGTTCCGGCTGCGAGGTCATCGTGAGCACACGGCGGTCGAACAGCTTGACGGTATTGATGAACGGCAGCTTGAAGTGCAGACCTGGGTCGAATTTGTCCTGAACAATTTCACCCAGACGGAACTCCAGCGCCGACTGATACTGCTTGACCTCGAACGTGGCTGTAGCGAATAAGAACACACCGATCACCACGATCGGCAGAACGACACGGTTAATTATGTTCATGGCGCACTCCTCGAACGCAGATCACCTCGGTTGTCGCTGGAAATGCTCCCTCTTGAATTACCGTTATCCGCCTGACTGGGCAGACTCGGCAGCGGCAGGCTGTCGAAATCGACAGGCTTGCCTGTCGGCGCACGTGCATCATTTGAGCCTAACGGCAAATAGAACACGTTGTTGCCCGAGCCGGAATCGACCACGATGCTCTTGTTCTTGGACAGCACGCCTGAAACGGCATCCAGATACATGCGTTCGCGCGCAATATCCGGTGCCAGCTTGTAGGACTTGAGCAGTTGTTCGAAACGGGAGGCATCACCCAGCGCTTCATTCGTCACCTTGGATTCGTAACCCTTGGCCTGCTCAATGATCTGCGCGGCATTACCACGTGCACGCGGCACGACCTTGTTAGCGTAGGCAGATGCTTCACTGATGTAGCGCTGCTCATCTTCACGCGCACGAATGGCGTCTTCGAAGGCGGGTTGAACGGCCTCCGGCGGCTGGATGTCCTGCAAGTTGACGGACTGAACTTTCAGGCCGGTATCATAGCCATCGAGCAGACTCTGCATGCGATCACGCACCAGACTGACAATTTCGGCACGGCCCTCGGTCAGCACGTTATCCATTTTCTTGGAGCCGATGACTTCACGAATCGCACTTTGCATGACATCGGAGAGCGTACTGTCTGGGTCACGCACGTTGAACAGGTACTTCACCGGGTCGGTGACCAGAAACTGGCTGCCGATTCTGACTTCGACGATATTCTCATCGTTAGTCAGTGACGTCATCTTGAGCTGCTTGTCGCGTAATTCATCGACATTGACCTTGACCACCGTACCGATGGGATACGGCAGATGCCAGTGCGGCCCCGCGCGGGTGGTATCGGTGTATTTACCGAATTGAAGCTCTACACCACGCTGTCCGGCATCAATGATGTAGATCCCGGAAAGCAGCCAGACGACGATCAGTAGTACCGCGACAACTGCGATACCCTTGCCGCCGCCGGCACCACCCATCGCACCGCCGAATTTTTTCTGCAGGCGTTCGATTGCTTCGTCGATATTGGGCGGTTTGCCGCTGCGGCGCGGATTGGACCAAGGATCATTATCCTTGCCGCTGCCGCCAGGTTCATTCCAAGCCATAGGTACTTACTCCGGAAAATTCGGCACGACCGTTGTGCGCCATATAAAAAATCGAACAAAACTAGAATTCAAAATGACGCATAAGTTTAGTGATGGCATCCATAAGTCGCAAGTCAAACGACCAAATTCGCCGTCGAAACGACCAGACGCGAGACACTAAACACCGCGCAACTAGGCTGGCGCCGCCAAGCAAGCCTCAAGTTCGGGATGATGCTTTCGCCACTGAGCCCAGCGGGCTTGTGTGAGCGAGAGCGTCAATTGCCAACCGGGTTGCACAAACTCGTCATGCATCTCGTCGTCCTGCCATTTCTCGGCGACGATGGCGCCCTCGTTCAGCCAGCGGGCGCGCAAACCACCGAGGCTTGCGGGGAGAAACAGGTTGATAGTAGTCCGCGTCGGGCGCAGGCGTTCGCCCAGCGCTTGTCGCAATAAATCCATGCCCAAACCGGATTGCGCCGACATCCAGACCCGATCGATTTCACCTGCTTCATTGTGGCTGATCTCAGGCGCTCGATCTTCGAGTTGATCGATCTTGTTCATTACAGTAAGCCGCGGCAATGTATCGGCACCGATCTCCTTGAGCACGACCTCGACATCCGTCATTTGACGATCCCGCTCGGGGCTGGCCGCGTCGACCACATGAATCAGCAGATCGGCCTCGAGCGTTTCCTCCAGCGTGGAGCGAAACGCGGTGACCAGTTCATGCGGCAAATGTCGAATAAATCCCACAGTATCGGCCAGAACCATCGGCTCGCCTGGCGCGAATTCCAGCCGTCGCAAGGTGGTATCGAGCGTGGCGAAGAGCTGATTGGCGGCGAATGTACCCGCCTCGGTCAGCGCATTGAACAGCGTGGACTTACCGGCATTGGTATAACCGACCAGCGACACCAGCGGCACCTCGGATTTCTGCCGCGTTTTACGGCCTTCCTGTCGCTGGCGTCGCACTTTGGCGATACGCTCCTGCAACTGCTTGATGCGGTCGTGGATCAGGCGTCGGTCCATTTCAAGCTGGGTTTCACCCGGCCCACGCAGACCGATCGAGCCGCCGCGCTGGCGCTCAAGGTGCGTCCAGCCCCGCACGAGGCGGGTGGAAAGATGCTTGAGTTGCGCCAGTTCGACTTGCAACTTGCCTTCGTGCGAGCGAGCGCGCTGAGAGAAAATATCCAGAATCAGCCCGGTGCGGTCAAGAACGCGGCATTGCAGCACCGCTTCCAGATTGCGCTCCTGCGACGGCGACAGCTGGGCATTGACCACCACAAGATCGGCTTCGGTATTTTTAACCAGATCGGCCAGTTCTTCGGCCTTGCCTTTGCCGATGTATAACCGCGGGTCGGGGGCTTCGCGACTGGCCAGACATTCTCCGAGAATTTCGGCGCCGGCCGAATCCACGAGTTCACGAAACTCATCGAGGTCTTCCGCGCGGCTCTGCTGACGGGAGACAACGTGAAGCAGGACGGCGCGTTCGCCGCCCTCATGCCGTTCAAAGAATTGCATTAAGGTGCTTCGTCTCCTGCAGGCTCTTCTTTTGAGGCCGGCTTGCCGCCGAACTCATCGTCGAAGTCGATATGGATTTCACGCGTCGGCACAATGGTGCTGATCGCGTGCTTGTAGACCAACTGGCTCACATTGTTCTTTAGCAGAACGACAAAGTTATCGAACGAGTCGATTTGCCCCTGGAGCTTGATGCCGTTGCGAAGGTATATGGACACAGGCACATGCTCGCGGCGCAGCGCGTTCAGATAGGGTTCTTGGAGTGACTGGGCTTTTGCCATTTTATTTTCCTCAATTGTAATTGGCAGCTTCCGATGCAAGACGCGCGGGATGGTGTTCATTCACTGGATGATCACCCGAATCGGCAGGCAATCATCGCTCGACGCATCTTGATTCTTACAGTAAGAGCGTAACACGTCGGCGCGATTTCCTTTTCACAAGATATCAACACGTGGATCCAAGTGCCTGCCTCAGATTCACACCGCTCAACCAAGTTCCCCGTTGGAGATGATTTCTCCGAGTGCCGACATGAGCGCACCCCGTTCTTCCGTCGGGTAGAACTGCGTTAGCGTCTGGCCACGCATCCAGGTGACCTGACGCTTGGCCAGTTGTCGGGTGGCCGTAATCGCACTTTGGCGCATCTCATCGTAATCCACCGTGCCGTCGAGATAATCCCAGACTTGGCGATAACCAACCGCGCGGATCGAGGGCATTCCGGGATGCAAGTCACCGCGCGCGCGCAAGGCCGCCACTTCATCCACCAGGCCAGCGTTAAGCATCTCATCGAACCGATCTGCCATCGCCTCGCGCGCATGGGCACGGGAGGCGGGCCACAATCCGAAACGATGCACGGCCCGACCTACGAGCGGCGATACCGGCGGATGCTCGTGCTGCCACTGACTCAAGGAACGACCGGTCGAGCGGAATACTTCAATGGCGCGACCGATCCGTTGCGGGTCGTTCGGATGAACCCGCGCCGCAACCTGTGGATCAAACGACTGGAGTTGCGCGTGCAGCGCGGGCCAGCCCAAACGCGCCGCCTCGGCCTGAACTTCGGCGCGCACGGCGGGATCGGTCGACGGCAATCGGGAAATGCCATCGAGCAACGCCTGAAAATACATCATGGTGCCACCCACCAGCAAAGGCAGCTTGCCAGCCGCTTCGGCCCGCTCGATCGCCGCCAAGGCATCACGACAAAACGCACTGACCGAATAGGTCTCAGCAGGATCACAAATATCCACCAGTTCATGCGGAAACTGCGCCAGCACCTCTGCTTCCGGCTTGGCCGAACCAATATTCATGTCGCGGTAGATCATCACCGAATCAACGCTGATTATCTGCACAGGGAATCGCGCCGCCAATTCGAGCGCCACGGCCGTTTTCCCCGAGGCCGTTGGGCCCAAGAGGGCGAGAACCGGTTTTTGCCCCGGCTCCGCATCGTGTGGGGTGGACGTTACCTGCATTACTGCCCCCGCATGAACAGTCGATCGAGATCGGTCATGGAAAGTTGTCGCCAGGTCGGCCGCCCGTGATTGCACTGGTCGGCCCGCTCGGTACGCTCCATGTCGCGCAGCAAGGCATCCATTTCCGGGCGGGTCAGGATGCGATTGGCGCGCACCGAGCCGTGGCAGGCCATGCGGGAGAGCACGGCATTGATCGGCTCGGTCAACACGGCTTGAGGTTGCCCCCAGTCCGGTTCTTCTTCGCTCAACGCGGACAACAGCGCACGGGCAAGCGCTTCGGCATCGGCATGACGCAACAAGGCAGCCAGGGCGGTTACGCGCACCCGGGTCGGCGCCACACGCGCCAGCACTACGCCTAAACGGGCGAAGGCTTCAGCTTGCGCTTCATATTGATCCGCCTCGGATTCCGTCACGGCGAATGTCACCGGCAGCAATAATGGCTGGATGGTCAATTCTTGTGCGGCGTAGGCCTTTTTCAACCGCTCGTAGGTGATGCGCTCGGCGGCAGCATGGGCATCGACGATCACCAACCCCTGCGCGTTCTGCGCCAGGATGTATACGCCATGCAGATGCGCCAGCGCGTAACCCAAAGGTGGGACTTCCTGTTCCGGCCGATCCGATGGTGATGCCTCACGAATCTCAGGCGCGACGGCTTGATCGAATGGGAAAGTCGACGGTGCGGCACTCGCGGCAAGCAGGTTCAAATACCCCTGAGCAGAAGAAGCTGAGGCAGGCATGGACCGCGCGGACGAACCCTGCCAGCCGCTCGTTCGCCTCTGTGGCTCCATCTGCCCGCCAAACGAGACCGTACCGGCCGAAGACTGCTCATCGACCGGTTCCGGCGAAACTGGCACAGCAGCACCCTGGGCCAGCGCCCGATGGATTTCGCGGAAAATAAAATCCTGCACGGCACGTGCATCACGGAAACGAACTTCTGCCTTGGTGGGATGCACATTGACATCAACCGCACGCGGGTCGAGATCGAGCGCCAGCACATAGGCCGGCTGACGGGCGTGGTGGAGCACGTCGGCGTATGCGCGTCGGATGGCGAAGCCGATCAGCCGATCGCGGACGATACGACCATTGACAAAAAACAACTGCTGATCGGTTGTCGAGCGGGCATAAGCCGGGTCGGCCACCCAGCCGCTCAGACTCAAGCCCGATGCCGCAGAATCGATCCGTCGGGCTCGGTTGAGAAACTCCGCGCCGAGCAATGCCTCGATACGTGAGGGCATCTGCTCGGCCAACTGTGCATGAGCAAGTGGAGTGAGTTCGAATACGAGCCGCCCCTGATGCGTCAGTGAAAAGCCGATCCCGGGATGGGCCAGCGCGAATCGACGCATGAGCTGGTCGATCTGGGAAAATTCGGTACGCTCGGTGCGCAGGAATTTGCGACGGGCGGGTGTGTTGTAGAACAGATCGACCACCGTGACCGTGGTTCCGACCGGATGCGCGGTCGGGCGACATTCCAGCGATTCGTTGGGGCTTAGAATCCATCCATGTGCATCGCGCTCGCGACGGGAAGACATGCTGACTTGCGCGATCGAGGCAATACTCGCCAATGCTTCTCCCCGAAAGCCCATGGTCGCCACCGATTCGAGTTCATCGAGCGAGCGGATTTTACTGGTGGCGTGGGCGGCGAAGGCAAGCGGAAGGTCTTCCACGGACATGCCGCAACCATCATCGCGCACCTCGATCAGGCGAGAACCGGCTTCTTCGATACGAACGTCGATTCGCCGGGCACCCGCATCAATGGCGTTCTCAACCAGCTCCTTGACCACGGAAGCCGGGCGTTCGACCACTTCACCAGCAGCAATCTGGTTGACCAATTCCGGCGGTAGTTGAGCGATATGAGGCATGAGGAAAGTTTACTTGGGTTTTTCGGATCGATGGCGTCGCATTCTAGCCCATCGGTTGCAGCGGGTTACACATCCGCAAACCGCCTTCACAAAGAATACGAGGGCACCACATGGATTAAGGGGCCGCGCATGCAAGGCTGCAAACCGATCATGATGCGGGAATTCATTGTGAGGTTTTAAAAAAACACGAATTATTTCGTTTGCTGACGATAGAATCCGGCCAATTGGCGATACAGCTCAGGATGGTGGCGCACAAGCACTTGAGGCGCGGTAAAAAAATACTCACTGACGACCGCGAAGAATTCGGCAGGATCGGTTGCCGCATAGGGATTTATGTCCGGCTGTTGCCCGGCAGCCAACTGCTGCTGCAAATGCTGGAAAGCCGCCGTAAAACTTTGCGTCCAGTTTTCTCGGATCATCGTGCGATGCAGCGGCGGCATACCGTTCATCGCCCCGTTCAGTCCGTCCAGTTTATGCGCGATTTCGTGGATGACCACATTGCGGCCCGATTGAGGCCGAAAGGCATTTTGCCGCACGTCTTCCCAGGACAGGACGAGCGGGCCGTGCAACCAGGATTCTCCGCTCAGGGCATCGGCTTGATCATGCACCAGGCCGAACTCATCGCTTCGGGCATGGCTCACTCGAAACGCGCCGGGATAGAGAATCACCTCGGACCAACCGTCGAGATAAGAAAACCCCAGTTTGAGCACGGGCAGACAAGCAAGCGTGGCAACAACGAGCTTCATCTGTGCGGTGACAGTCAACCCATCCGCACCCCAAATGGTTTTGTGCGCGAGAAACCAGATCACCATCGCGCGTAATTGCGCACGTTCAACCGGATCGAGACGATCCAGCAGTTGGATTCGCCGCGTGACCGACTTCCAGAGGTGGTGAGCTATCGGGTGCTTCTTGATCAGACGGCGCAAGCGCCATCGCGGAATAAGTGTCGGGATCGGGTGTTTTTGATTAAACAAGGGAAATTCCTGCAGGAAACCACGCAACAACAACCCGATCTTTGCACCCCCTATTCCAAGGCGGGTTAAAGCATGGCGTAGCGCGTCCCTTCGGGCGCACGCTCGGCATAGTAGGTATTGATGCCGTCAAGAATGGAGCGCGCAATTTCATTTTGGTAGGCGGCCGTTCTCAAACGCTTCTCCTCTTCGGGATTACTGATGAATGCGCTTTCAACCAGAATGGAGGGGATGTCGGGCGATTTGAGCACGACAAAACCGGCCTGCTGAACACGGCGGGAATGCAGATCGGCAATATCGCCGATCTGGCTCAATACCCGATGGCCAAAATCGAGACTGTTCTCCAGCGTCTTCGTTTGCGAAAGATCCAGCAGGACGGAAGCCACATCCTGATCGTGGTCGGAAATGGAAGCCCCGCCCACGAAGTCGGCCTCGTTTTCACGATTCGCCATCCAGCGCGCCGCTTCGGACGTCGCCCCGTGCTGACTCAAACAGAATACCGACGCGCCCCGCGCCGAGGTGACTCGGAACGCATCCGAATGCACGGAAATAAACAGATCGGCCTTGGCATTGCGCGCAATGGCCGTCCGCCCTCGCAGATGGATGAATTTATCTGAATCGCGCGTCATCACCGGCTTCAAGCCGGGTGTAGCGGCCACCATATCCCGCAGGCGGCGGCCGATATCCAGCGCAATATGCTTTTCCTTGGTACCCCGATGGCCGATCGCTCCCGGATCCTTGCCGCCGTGCCCCGGATCAATGGCGATCACGAGGTCACGGAAGGTGCCTTGTGTCTGGATTTTCGGCTTGCTGTCGGGATCGGCCGCATCTCGGGCGACGAGCGTGGTTGCCTTGTCATGCGGCAGGTCGACCACCAGCCGATACCCCTGACCATCCCCCGGTGGAAGCAGAATCAGACGGGGATTCACCGGCGCCTTGAGATCGAAGACGATGCGCAGATTGTACCCGTCACGAATTCCGACGCGCACATCGCTGACAACAGAGCCTGCAGGCGCGGGAGGGATATTGACTCGATTCATCTCGGTCTGCGTCAAATCCACAACAAGACGCGACGGGTTATCAAGCGTGAACGATTTGTAGTCCAGCGGCCCATTCACACCGAAGACATAACGCGTGTAATCCGCGTGGCGATAATTTGTCGCGGTATTGATCAACCGGGCGGCAAGCACCTTGTCCGGCGCGACCAAGCCAAAGACAGCGGAACTGGAACCCAATACGGCCCCCAGAAACTTCCGCCGATCCCAGGGATTCGAGGAATTATCAAACATGATTTGCCCCTCATCAGCATCTTCAACACATGAACTCACTGAGCAAATCGCTCAACAGTTCTCAAGCGCATTCTGCGCCTGATGAAAAAAAATTCAAGCTTTCTAATTGGATAGAACATCATCCTAAAGCGGAATATAGAAAAAATCAGTGCAGCATGTCGGGGAGGAAAAACAAGAAAGCACCATATATTGTGCTTTTGCAAAAAGACAACGGTTGACGAACATCGCCGGATTCTTTTATCTCACCGTCACAATCGGATGAAATAAGGCACGGCCGTCAGGGCGAGGCCGATCAAAACAAGCGCATAAACATTGGTGACAAAGAAAGGATAGATGGATAGAGCCAGCCCCACGACCAGCGGAACCACCGCCCGTTGCTGCTTGGCATACACCAGAAAACCGATGCCGATCGAACCGAACAACAACCCCCAGAGCAACAAGGCTTGGTTCATAAACACCTCCGTTGAAATCCCATCATTGCCGGCCTTGTGTCACCGAATTCGACTTCGACAAGCAGAAAGCCAATGGATTCCTTCGGGTGTATTCGCATGCAATCGAACCGTTCGCCGCATGGGGAATTGCTCAACCGGTTCGAGCTGGATGAGCAGATCTGCAGCTGGCAGTTCACCCGCCCCTCGCTCCGGCCATTCGATCAACAGCAAGGCCTGGTCGAATTCATCCCGCAGTCCCAGATCGTCCAACTCCTCCGGCACAGCCAGTCGATACAGATCCAGATGCAGGACACGCCGCGTGGGAAGATCACCCATCGCAATATCGTAGGGCTCGATCAAGGTATAGGTCGGGCTTCGCACAGGGCCGGTCACGCCCATCTGCCGCAAAAAAGCGCGGGAAAAGGTGGTCTTGCCTGCGCCAAGACTGCCCTGCAAGAAAACAAGCCCCGTCAAAGGCGCCGTGTCCGCCAACGCCGCAGCAAGGTGCGTCACGGCCGATTCGTCCAGATTCACGCCGTAATAATCTGCAGCAGACTCGTTTTGCGAATCAGGCTTGATGTCACTCATGGCCATAACGACACATTCGCGTGAGGCAGATTGGCCCGACCATTTGCGATGGCGCGAATCGGCTCGAACAGATCAGTCGCCACGGCACCCCAGGCACCGGATTGCTCGGCCAGAACCTCGCCCGCCAGGGCATGCCAACACACGGCACGGGGCAGTGCTTGCGCCGGAACAATTCCCAAAGCCAGCAAACCACCGATCACTCCGGCGAGTACGTCACCACTTCCCGCCGTTGCCAGGGCGGGACTGCCCCGCCCGCACACGCGCAGTTCATCGGGCAAGAAGATCACGCTGCCTGCACCTTTGAGCACACCCAGCATACCGAAACGTTCGCGCAGCGCTCGCGCCGCCGCCAGCCGATCCTGCTCAATCTCGGCCACCGTACAGCCGAGCAAACGAGCGGCTTCGGCGGGATGCGGTGTCATTATTCTCAATGAATTCATGACCGCGCTTGGTGGCAGAAAACCCAATCCATCGGCATCGATTACCAAGGGCAGATCCGTAGCCAGAACCCGAGCAGCCATCTGCGCAGCCCAGTCATCGCATCCCAACCCCGGTCCAAGCACAATGGCATCGGCTTTTGCCAGAAGCGCATCCAGCGAGGTTGCCGCAACGAGGCCATGCACGATTAATTCAGGACGACCAATCGCCAATGTGGCTGCGTGCTCGGGGTGCGTCGCCACAATCACTTTGCCCGCCCCGACCCGGAGCGCCGCCTCGGCCGCCATGCGCGCGGCGCCCATCATGCCGCGATTACCCGCGACGACCAGCACGGTACCGAATCGACCTTTATGACCATCGCGCGGCTTGGGTGGCAACGACTCCGCGCCCAGCACAACATGAACATCGGGCGTTTCCTTTCTTGGCGGAATACCCAGATCGGCCAAAACGATGTGGCCACTCACTGCGGGACCACGACCCGTCACCAAGCCGATCTTCATCGCAAGAAAACAAACGGTGACATCGGCTTGAACCACCGGGTCACCCGCGCCAGTATCGGCAATCAAGCCCGAGGGCAGATCGGCAGACAGCACCGCCGCGCCACCATGACGGGCACGATTGACGTACTCGATCCAATGCACCGCCTCGGCACTCAGCGGGCGTTGCCGCGATAAACCAATCCCAAAACCGGCATCGACAATCACATCAAAATGACCCAGAGCGGGCATCTCGCCCATCTCCTGCATCACGACGACATCTGGGTACGCCGTCTTCAACGCCATCCAGGCTCGATGTGCCGCACCGTGCAGCCGCTCCGGCCGACACCATCCAAACAGGGAGACGCGGAACCCTTCAGCTCGCGCCAACCGGGCCAGCACCAGGCCATCGCCCGCATTTTGACCGGAGCCCAGCAGCACGCCGACAGTTCGGGCATCCGGCCATTTGGTTTGCAACACCGAAAACAACGCCGCACCCGCACGTGCCATCAACTGTTCAGCCGTTTCGCCGCCATCAAATACCGCCTGCTCCAGCGCGCGGATCTGTTCAGACGTATAAAGTGGCAAAGGCGGCTGTATCTTCATCATCAAGCATCAGCGGCGC
This sequence comes from Halothiobacillus sp., assembly GCF_028710545.1. Lineage (GTDB taxonomy): Bacteria > Pseudomonadota > Gammaproteobacteria > Halothiobacillales > Halothiobacillaceae > Halothiobacillus. The sequence goes on from NZ_JAQTTX010000018.1 coordinate 32,087, forward strand.
GGCAGAAAACCGTGCACGTCAAAGGCCCGCTGCAAGGTCGGTTCGGCTCGGGCGCGCGCACGGGCAGCCCCATCGGCGAGGATGCGATCAAGCGCCGCTTCATCGGCACGCAGTTCATGGAAACGAGCCTGAATCGGCTCCAGAAAGGCGATCACCGCCTCGGCTGTCTGAACCTTCAACGTGCCGTAGCCTTGCCCGGCCAACCGGGCTTCCAGATCAGGAATGGATTCTCCGGAGAAAATCGACAACAAGGTCAGCAGGTTAGAAACACCGGGCTTGTTTTCCACATCAAAACGAATGTCCGTGTCCGAATCGGTCACCGCGCGTTTGAATTTTTTCAGAATCGTTTTGGGGTCATCCAACAAGCCGACATAACTCAGTTCGCTCGGGTCCGACTTGGACATCTTTTTGGTCGGCTCCTGCAACGACATGATGCGTGCGCCCGTCTCGGGAATGAACGGTTCAGGCACCGTGAATACATTCCCATAAATGTGGTTGAAGCGAATGGCCAGATCACGGGTAAGCTCCAGATGTTGCTTTTGATCAGCACCGACGGGCACGTGTGTGGCTTGGTAAAGCAGAATGTCGGCCGCCATCAACACGGGATAATCGAACAATCCCACATTGATCACCGCACCCGCACGGGTGGATTTGTCCTTGAACTGGGTCATCCGTTCCAACTCGCCCATATTCGTGTAGCAGTTGAGCAGCCAACCGAGTTCCGCGTGGGCAGATACATGAGACTGAACGAAAATCGTATTCTTCTCGGGATCGAGCCCGCAAGCCAGATAAAGCGCCACGAAGTCGTAGCAGCGCGCACGAAAGACCGCTGGGTCCTGCCGAACGGTAATGGCGTGCAGATCCACCAACATGAAAAGTGAGTCATGGGTATCCTGCATCGCCACCCAGTTGCGCATCGCCCCAACATAATGACTGATCAATAATTGGCCGGAAGGTTGAATCCCGGAAAGGACGATGGGTCGTTTGGCGGCAGAAGTCATGGGTCACTCGATCGAAATTCATCTAAAAGGGCGCCAATCATAACAAATCCGCATCCGCAGCCAGAGCAATTAGCAGACACACACAAAATATGCGCAACACAGGCTTGTCACCCATCAGGAATTCCGCTAGTATCTCGCGCCTTTAATGCTATTGATCAATGCACATTAAGCGGTAATTTAGCGTCCGCCCCTATTCGCTTTTAGGAGAATCCCATGGCCCGAGTCTGCCAAGTCACCGGCAAACGTCCTGCCGTTGGCAACAACGTATCGCACGCGAACAACAAAACCCGTCGTCGTTTCCTGCCCAACCTGCACCACAAGCGGTTCTGGGTCGAAAGCGAAGGCCGTTTCGTGACCCTGCGCGTATCGACCAACGCCATCCGCACCATTGATAAAGTGGGCATCGAAAGCGTTCTGGCCGATCTACGCGCCCGCGGCGAAAAAGTATAACCAAGCACACCCGATCCACCCTTAACCCGGTGGATTGAAAGGAAGAAAACTCATGCGTGATAAAATCAAACTCGTATCAAGCGCAGGCACTGGTCACTTCTACACCACGACCAAGAACAAGCGCACCATGCCCGAAAAATTGGAACTGAAGAAATACGATCCGGTTGTTCGTCAGCACGTGATCTACAAAGAAGCCAAGATCAAGTAATCTGCCCGGCACTTGAGGCCCCAAGGGGCATCCTGAGCAAGTCGATGATACTACAGGCAAATCAGAACCCGCCCAACCTCGTTGTGGCGGGTTCTTTGCCTTGCAATATCAAATAACAACGTCATGCCGGAATTACCCGAAGTCGAAACCACCCGCCGAGGCATCGAGCCACATTTGCTGGAGCAGCGGATTACGAGTGCCACTGTGTTCGATCCGCGACTGCGCTGGCGTGTGCGCGACGATCTCGCCTCCTGGCTGGAAGGCCGCCTGATCACGCTCGTCTCGCGTCGCTCCAAATACCTTTTACTGCATTTTGAGAACGACGAACGCCTGCTGATTCACCTGGGCATGTCCGGCAGCCTGTGCATCGTGACAGCCGACACCCCTCGCAAGAAACACGATCATCTCGAAGTTAGCCTCACGAACGGGAAGATCCTGCGTTTTCACGATCCGCGGCGATTCGGCGCCCTGCTGACCGATCATGAACAAGCCCCGCATATCCGGTTGCAAAATCTGGGCCCAGAACCGCTTTCCGACGCATTCGATGCTCATTATCTATCCGAACAACTACACGCACGCCGCCAGGCCATCAAGCCTTGCCTGATGAATGCGGCCATCGTTGTTGGCGTGGGCAACATCTACGCGAACGAAGCGCTGTTTCTATCCGGCATCCACCCGGCGACACCGGCCAACACGCTCGATCACAACCAGATCATGCGCCTCGTTACAGCCATCAAGAATGTTCTGGCCCGTGCCATTGAACAGGGTGGCACCACACTCAGGGATTTTGTACGCGAAGACGGGCAACCGGGCTACTTCAAGCAGACACTGAATGTGTATGATCGGGCGGATCAACCCTGCCGGATTTGCAGCACCCCCATCATTAAAAATGTGCTGGCGCAGCGCGCCACCTATTTCTGCCCCATTTGCCAACCGGAGCCCCCTGCCACAACACCTCCCGGCACAAAACCTCCCGGCACAAAACCTCTTGGCACAAAACCTCTTGGCACTTGACATTTATCTGGTCTGTGGCAGAATCACGCGCCTTGAAAAATATAACTGATTTACTAATTAACCGACTTGCTCGAGGAGTTTGATCCGTGGCAAATACCGCACAAGCCAAGAAGCGCGTTCGTCAGGCGGAACAAGCCCGTCAACGCAACATGGCGTTACGTTCCCGTGTTCGTACCGAATACAAAAAAGTTCTGAAAGCCATTGCTGCCGGCAATGCTGAACAGGCCAAAACCGCGTACCAAGGTGCCCAGCCTGTCATCGACAGCATGGTCAACAAAGGCATTCTGGCGAAAAACACCGCCGCGCGCCGTAAATCCACACTGGTCGCACGCATCAAGTCGATGTCTGCTGCTGCCTGATTTTTCAGCGCTCAAAAAAAGCCCCGCTCTGTGCGGGGTTTTTTATTTGCCTGCGAATTAAGCACGGGGCTCAAAACTCAAGTCGATTACGGGCGGAACGCATCAGCTCCGCGCCCATGGTTCTCAATTGATTGCGCCATATTCCTTTCGATAGGCACTCATAACTTCGCTGGCATCGGCCAAAGTAGCGTGATCGGCACAAAAGGCAATCAAGTCATCCAGACAGGCGATGGTAATCACCTCAAGGGCATAATCACGCTTGAGTTCACCAATTGCCGAAAGCGCGGTTTGTCCACGTTCCTGACGGTCCATCATCACGCTCACTGCCACCGCTGTCGCCCCCGCCGCCTTGATCAGCGCCAATGATTCTCGAATCGCCGTGCCGGCGGTAATCACATCGTCGATAATCAGCACACGACCTGCCAGCGGCGCTCCGACGAGGCTGCCGCCTTCGCCATGATCCTTGGCTTCCTTGCGATTGAACACCCAAGGAATGGCGCGACCTGTTTTTTCTGCCAGCGCGATACTGGTTGCCGCCGCCAGCGGGATGCCTTTGTAAGCAGGCCCGAAGATCACGTCGAACTCAATCCCAGAGGCCAAAATCGCTTCAGCGTAAAACTGGCCGATGGCACCCAAGGCCGCCCCGGTTGAAAAAGCGCCCGCATTGAAAAAGTACGGGCTGACCCGTCCGGATTTGAGTGTGAACTGACCAAATTTCAGCGCATCGTGATCGAGCGCGAATTGAATGAATTGCTGACGGTAATCGGACACGGCGAATCCTTGAAGTAGAAACAAAAAATCTACGGGGATTTTGCCAGAAATACACCCGGCAATGGAGATGGCGCACAGAAAAACGCCCGTCACATAGAACGGGCGTTTTCAGGTTTCGCTTCAGGCAACGCTTCAGGCAGACGATTTAGCGAGTCAGCACCAGATTGCCTTCTGCCGCATCGACCACGATCGAATCGCCCGGTACGAATTCACCTTTGAGAATCGCTTGCGCGAGGGCGTTCTCAAGCTTCTGCTGGATGGCGCGCTTGAGTGGCCGCGCGCCGTACACCGGGTCGAAACCGGCTTCACCCAACAGATCAAGCGCCGGGTTGGTGAGTTCAAGCCGCAAATCGCGCTCAGCCAGTCGTTTACGCAGGAAGTCGATCTGGATGTCCACGATCTGGCGAATCTGTTCACGACCCAGCGGATGGAATACCACCACTTCATCGATGCGGTTGATGAACTCGGGCCTAAAGTGCCCGCCGACAACCTCCAAGACAGCGGTTTTCATCGCATCGTAATCATTCGTTCCCGCCATTTCCTGGATCAGATGCGAGCCTAAGTTGGAGGTCATCACGATCACGGTGTTGCGGAAATCGACCGTGCGCCCCTGACCATCGGTCAGCCGACCATCATCCAGCACCTGCAACAGCACGTTGAACACGTCCGGGTGCGCCTTTTCGACTTCATCAAGCAGGATCACGCTGTACGGTTTGCGGCGGACGGCCTCGGTGAGGTAACCACCTTCCTCGTACCCCACGTAGCCCGGCGGCGCCCCGATCAAGCGAGCGACGGAATGCTTCTCCATGAACTCGCTCATGTCGATCCGCACAATGGATTCTTCGGTATCGAAGAGAAAACTCGCCAAGGCTTTGGTCAGCTCGGTCTTACCCACCCCGGTCGGGCCAAGGAAGAGGAAAGAGCCATTGGGCCGATTCGGATCGGACAAGCCCGCGCGTGAACGGCGAATCGCATCGGCCACCGCTTTGACGGCCTCTTCCTGCCCCACCACGCGCGCGCCCAAAGCCTCTTCCATGCGCAGAAGTTTGTCCTTCTCGCCTTCGAGCATTTTGGCAACCGGAATCCCGGTGGCACGTGCCACGACTTCGGCAATTTCTTCTTCACCGACCTTGTTGCGCAACAGCCGCGGCACCGCCTCGTTTTTTTCTGCCGATTGCGCCTGCTGCAACTGACGCTCCAGTTCAGGAATACGGCCATATTGCAATTCAGACATTCGCGCCAGATCACCGGCACGGCGCGCGGTTTCAAAATCGATCCGCGCCTGATCGAGCTGTTCCTTGACTTTCGCACTGCCTTCGACCATCAGCTTTTCGGCTTTCCAGATTTCTTCCAGCTCGCTGTATTCGCGGCTCAGGCGTTCGATCTGATCTTCCAGATCCGCCAAGCGCTTAAGGCTGGCTTCGTCTTTTTCTTTCTTGAGCGCAACCTGCTCGATCTTGAGCTGGATCAATCGCCGCTCCAGTCGATCCATTTCCTCCGGCTTGGAGTCGATCTCCATACGCAGGCGCGAGGCGGCTTCGTCGATCAGATCGATGGCCTTGTCCGGCAACTGGCGGTCGGTGATATAACGGTGAGAAAGCGTAGCAGCGGCAACAATGGCCGGATCGGTGATTTCCACACCATGGTGGACTTCATAACGCTCCTTGAGGCCACGCAGGATCGCGATGGTGTCTTCCACGCTCGGCTCGTCGACCAGCACTTTCTGGAAACGGCGTTCAAGCGCCGCATCTTTCTCGATGTATTGGCGATATTCATCGAGAGTGGTCGCGCCGATGCAGTGCAGCTCGCCGCGCGCCAGTGCGGGTTTGAGCATGTTGCCCGCATCCATCGCGCCATCGGCCTTGCCGGCGCCGACCATGGTGTGAATTTCATCAATGAACAGGATCACGCGCCCTTCCTGCTTGGCGACATCGTTCAACACGCCTTTGAGCCGTTCCTCGAAATCGCCGCGGAATTTGGCACCAGCCAGCAACGAGCCCATATCAAGCGACAGCACGCGCTTGTTCTTGAGGTTTTCCGGCACTTCGCCGTTGACGATACGCTGCGCCAGTCCTTCGACAATGGCGGTTTTACCTACGCCCGGCTCACCGATCAACACCGGATTGTTCTTGGTGCGGCGTTGTAAGACCTGAACCGCACGGCGGATTTCCTCGTCACGGCCAATCACCGGGTCGAGCTTGCCTGCCTCCGCACGGGCAGTCAGATCGATACTGTACTTCTCGAGCGCCTGACGGGATTCTTCCGCATTGGCATCGTTCACGGATTCGCCACCGCGCAGGGAATCAATCGCCTTTTCGACAGCGCCCTTGCTGACGCCGGCCTTGCGCAGCAATTCCCCCAGCGCACCCTTGTCTTCAGCCGCAGCCAGCACGAACAACTCGCTGGAAATGAACTGATCCTTGCGTTGCTGGGCCAGCTTGTCGGTGACGTTGAGCAGGCGGTTCAAATCATTGGAAATATGAACCTCGCCTGCCGCAGCGCCGGATACCGACGGCATATGGTCGAGTAGCTCACCCAGTTGAGAACGCAACATCCCGATATTGACGTCGGACTGCGTCAGAAGGTGCCGCACCGTACCGCCCTCCTGATCGAGCATCGCCAGGAAAAGGTGTGCCGGTTCGATGAACTGATGATCCCGTCCCACGGCAAGTGACTGGGCGTCTGCCAGTGCCATTTGAAATTTTGCCGTCAATTTATCCATTCGCATGCGTCAACCCTCTGAAATCATGTTTAATGTCGCTGATATGGCCGCTTTTTGCGCAAATTCAAGCGTTACCCGCTTCATTTTTCCTCCAAGGAGCGTTCATTTCACCCCATCGACAGGCTGCTCGCGTTGTGGCCGGGCAGCGCCCACTGTGGCAGAGAATAAATCAAGGTAGTTCCGGGCAAAGATGAGCCAGAGACAGCATCGGATCAACCAAGCAGGATGCTCTGGTATTTTGCCGCCGCATTTATTATCATTATTTATGTAGGATAAATTCACCAACAAGCAAGGCGAGCAACATGCAACAAACACACTTTGACGAAAAATATCCGGTCTATGAACTCACGCTCCAAAAAAGCGAGACGACTGCCACCAGCGCCAGTGAAATCATTTCACGACTGAAGGCTAATGTGGACAGTCACCCCATCGCGGCGTTCATCGGTTTGTTCGATCATTTTGCGCACACCAAGAATCTACCCGAGGGCGAAATTGCCGAGAACATCATTGCCGCCCAGCACATCATTTTCTGCTTTGGCGTGAAACTGCCTAGCGCGCGCGTAATGGCCGTACGACCGCGCTCCATTGGCGTGACTGAATTTGCCGATCATTTTGTGGTGAACTTCATGGAACCGCCGATGCCTGTGGCAACCAACGCGATGGAATCTTGGGTCAGGGCACTGCGTGATCGCTAAGGAACCTCTGAATAATTCAGAGGTTCCGCGCGGCACAAGGACGTGCCGCCATGTTCAATCACGTATGTGATTGAACATGAAGCAAAGCAAAAGTCACATCTTTTGCTTTGTGTGCTCTGAGAATTCCAGGATGGAATTATTCAGAGCTTCCCTAAATCCCACTAGTCTTTTGCCGGAAGACCCGAACACCCAATAAAAAACCGGCGGGTATCATGTCGCCGGTTTTTCGTTACGCAAACAGAAGCATCAGGAATGCGCAGCACCGGAACCTACGGGTCGCCGATCTTTTCCTCGCGCCACGGCGGAAACAGGCAATGATTGAATCAACGCCCGCACATCCAGCCGATCCGCGCTCTCTTTCGCCCAGTTCACCAGCTCCAGAGCCCCGTTCTCCTGCTCGATGATAGCCGTGCAATGCTCGACCCAGTCTCCTGAGTTGGCATACATGACAGAGCCATCCTGACGCAGGTTTGCGTGATGAATGTGGCCGCACACCACGACGTCCACATCCTGTTCGCGCGCGTGGCGAATCGCCGCAGTTTCGAATTTTTCGATATAGGTCCGGGCATTTGGCACCTGATTCTTGATCGCCAGAGACAAGGACCAATAGCCTTTACCCAACAAGCGTCGGATACGCGTGCTGATCCGGTTCAAGCCCATCAGCAACTCGTAACCGGCATTGCCGATCCATTTGAGCACCCGGCTATGCCGCACCACGCCATCAAACTCATCTCCATGCAGAATCAAGGCCTTACGCCCATCGGCCAGGGTGTGCCGATATTCGCGATGAATTTGCACGCCACCGAGTTCGGAGCCCAGATAATCGCGGAAGAATTCGTCGTGATTACCCGGCACATAAACCACTTGCGTGCCTTGGGCAGCCAATTCCATCACACGCTGTAACAACCGGGTATTGAGCAAAGGCCATTGCCAGCGGCTGGTTTTCATCTTCCAGATATCGAAGATATCCCCGTTCAGAAAGAGATATTCACAACGGATATGTGACAGGAAGTCGAACAGGTATTCCGCCCGAGCATCCTTGGTGCCGAGATGGACATCCGAGATAAAAACACTGCGGTAGGACAGAAGGCCAGCATTCTGCGACATGAGAATCACCCCAACCGTTGGGAAATACGATTATTTAGCCGCAGGCAGGTGACATAACGATGTGATTTTGGTTTCAGTTTTCTTGCAATCGCAATTTTGTGGCGCAATCAGAAAAATTTGAATCAGGCAGAAACATTTCATTTCCGCACAATCTGGTTGAGCCTAGACTCAAAACAAAGGATTCAAAAACGATTCAGGGATATAAACCAATAAAAATCAGTAGAAAACAGGAGATCCGCCATGAATACCGCCCTCCGTCTTTGGCGTCACGCCATTGTGATGTTCGCCACACTTTTTCTGCTATCCGCAATAACCACCCTGCCGCTCGCGCGGGCAGAACCTCAAGGTGCAGGCGCGCAAGTCGTATATCCGCAATATCCCTCCGCGAAGGTCGTATATGACTTTTATTTCGACCACCCCGACAAGATCAACTCCGGCCTGTACTGGATTCGCTCACTCATCCAGCCGCTGATGGATTCTCCGTACAACGAAGCGCCGGAGATGATGAACATCGTTGTCGTGATTCACGGCACCGAGATCGTGACCCTGGCGAAGAAGAATTATCAGAAGTACAAGGATACGGTTGATCGAATGAACTATTACCACCAGCTCGGTGTGCAATTTCATATCTGCGGGCTCGCCTTGCACGATTTCGATTACCAACCGAAAGACATGCAAGACTTCGTGAAAATCGTACCTTCGGCCTTTGCCGATCTGGCCGGTTTACAGCAAGAAGGTTATGCCCTGATTACGCCGCGAATTTTCGCCAAGCAGGTGAATACTCAGGACATCAGATAAGGCGAACAATCAGGTCGGGGTGCGCCGTTTGAGATCGGCGTGGCGGCTGACCAATCGATCGAGAAACAAAATCCCGTCCAGATGATCGACCTCATGCTGAGCAATGCGCGCTTCAAAGCCGGACATGGTGAACGTGCAGGGCTTACCGTTACGATCTTGCGCCTTGAGTTCGATTTTCTCGGCACGGATGACCTTGCCGGTGTAATCCGGCACCGATAGACAACCCTCGCGCCCAACGGCAAAGCCATCCCAGGCGGTAATTTCCGGATTGATCAAGACCAGATGGCCGTGGTTATCGACCGGGCGGCGCGCACGGGTCGCATCGACGATGCAAATGCGTTGCAATACCCCCACCTGCGGCGCGGCGATGCCAACGGCACCCGGGCCGCCGGAGCAGGTTTCGATCAGGTGATCGATGAACGATTGCAGCTCGGGGTTGAAGGTTTCCACCGGTTCGCAACCCGTTTTCAATCGCTCGTCGGGATAAGTCAGAATTTCGAGGCTCGCCACCGTTACCCCCGAACCGTATCCAAAGGTGTGACGCGCACAGAAAGCTCCTGCAAGCCCAACCCGGCGACAGCCTGCTCGATCGCCTCGATGCCCTGACGGGCTTCGCCCTCGATCTGCATGATGTAGATCGGCGCTGTGTCCGTACCCCCCACATCGGAGCGCAAATCAAGAATATTCAAGCCCGCTTCGGCCAATGCGGCCGTCACCTCGGCCACGATCCCGGCACGATCTGCCCCATGCACGGTCACCAGAACATCCGGTTCAATCACCTGATGCAGCGCCGCATCGGTCTCGTCCACATGCAGCTTTAGGTGAAACTCAACCCGCACGGATTCGAGCAAACCGATCACGTCTTCGGGCGAACCCGCTCCGCGCACCATCATCATGATGGCAAACTGATTACCCAGACGCATCATCGAGGCTTCGCCAAGTTGGGCGCCGGCCCCAAAGAGAACACGGGTCACATTCGCCACGATCCCGGGGCGATCTTCGCCCACCAGTGTCAAAATCAACCATTTATCTTGCATTCATCGTTCCTCAACACTCAGTTGCCGTGCAGCTTATTCTATATCGCATGTTGGTGCTGATTGGGCATGACGCCAGATCAACGTTGCCATGCGCCCCGTCCGGCCGCCATCACGCCGGTAAGAATAAAACAGATCCGGCGAACGCACGGTACACAAATCACCGCCGCTGATCCGCTTCACGCCCGCGCGCATCAGCCGTTGCCGAGCCAATGCCGGCAGATCGGCCAAATACTTTCCGGCTTCGCCCGTAGGTGCAAATGCGGTTTGCGCTTCCGGTAAAACAGCCATGAATGCCGATCGAACCTCCTCGCCCACCTCGAACTGTTCCGGCCCGATGGATGGCCCGATCCAAGCCTGAATCGATTCGGGCAATGCCTTGAATCGCGCCAAGGTCGATTCCAGCACACCGGCGGCCAATCCACGCCAACCGGCATGAGCCGCGGCCAGCTCGCGCCCGTCTGCGCTGACAAACACAACCGACAGACAATCGGCGGTCAGCACGGCCAACACCACGCCGGGCTGATCCGTATAAGCCGCATCGGCCGTAGCACACTCGCCAGAACAGGACGTTGCGCTGCGCTCATCCGTCACGGTCACGCCGTGCACCTGATTTAACCACAATGGTTCGGAAGGCAAGGCGAGCGACGCACGCAACCGGGCACGATTCTCGGCGACCGCCTCGGGATCATCACCCACATGCGTCGCCAGATTGAGATGATCGAACGGCGGCTGACTCACACCACCACAACGGGTGGTGACACAGGCATGAACGCCGGGTGGGGGCGTCCAGTCAGCCTCGATGATTTCCATCAGACGCCCCATGCCGATCAGCCATCATCCCGTACGTAAAATACTTCCGCTTCATCGCCATCATTATCTTCTTCATCCGTCACGCGACGATGCAGGCTATCCCGGTATTCCGTCAACAGGGCAATCAATTCGCGCATATCGTCCGGCATCGGCGCCTCGAAGCGCATCTCCGTGCCTGTGACCGGATGCGCCAGCGTTAAATATCGGGCATGCAGGGCCTGACGCTCGAAATGCCGCAGTGCGTCGATCAGGGCGGTCGAAGCGCGCGGCGGTATTCGAGGGCGCCCACCATAGACCGGATCGCCAATAACAGGATGGCGAATATGCGCCATGTGGACGCGAATCTGATGGGTACGGCCGGTTTCCAACTGAACCCGCAACCAGGTCTGTTCGCCATAATGCTGCAAGACCCGATAGTGGGTAACGGCGCGCTTGCCGGTCGCCGTGACCGCCTGACGCTGACGGTCCCGCGGATGCCGCCCGATCGGCGCGTCCACCGTTCCGCCCGCGACGACATGCCCCATCACGACCGTGTCGTATTCACGTCGAATCTTGCGCGCCGCCAGGTTCTCGACCAGCGTTTTATGCGCCGCCAGCGTTTTGGCGACGACCATCACGCCGGAGGTTTGTTTATCCAGTCGATGCACCACGCCCGCGCGGGGCACGGAAACCAGACTCGGATCATGAAACAGCAGCGCATTCACCAGTGTGCCGTCCGGATTGCCCGCCGCCGGATGCACAACGATATCCGGCGACTTGTTCAACACGATGATCGCGTCATCTTCATAAATGATATCAAGGGGAATATCCTGCGGCACGGCCGCTACCGCCTCCTCGATTTCGGCCAGCAGTTCAACCGACTCGCCCCCCAGAACCGTGGCTCGCGGACGTGCCACCGCACCATCCAGCAAAATCTCGCCGGACTTGATCCACTCCTGAATCCGGCTGCGGGAATAATCCGGCCAGCATTTGGCAAGGGCCTGATCCAGCCGTTGGCCGGCACACTCAGGGGGGATCAGCAGGGTTTCTTCAAGATGCATGTCGGTTCCAAAAAATAATACGCCAACGGTGTCGATGGGGGATCGAACCGATACAGAAAATCAGTGGTGCGATAACGCACCCTGTCGACTTGGTCAAGGCGGCTTGGTTTATGCGCGCTAATCTGCGAATATGGTGCGCTTACATATACCCGCCACAGTCTATAGATCAGGATTCTCTCCAGTATGTCTGCCCAAGCCCCTTGGTATCAAGTATTCCTCAATCAAAAACTCTACAGCGGCATCCTTCTGGCCACTGCTATCGGCCTGACGAGCGGTTGCTCGTGGTTCTCCAAGAATTCCGACCAGGATCAGGCCGAACTCGCCGACCCGACGGTTTCTGCGGCGCAGCTTTACGATGAGGCTTCCAGCGCCATGCGCAGGGATGACTACGGCACGGCCATCAAGAAATTCGAAACCCTGGAGGGCCGCTATCCGTTTGGCGCCTACACCGAACAGGCGCAACTCGAAGTTGCCTATGCCTATTACAAGTACGACGAACCGGATTCGGCCATTGCGGCAGCCGATCGCTACATCCAGATTCACCCGCAGGGCAAGAACGTCGATTACGCGCTCTATATCAAAGGTCTGGCCAATATGGATCGCGGCGACTCGCTGATCAACAAGATCGCCAAACCCAACCTCGCCTATCGCGATCAAAGCATCCTGCATAACGCCTATGCCGCATTTTCGGAGCTCGTCACTCGCTTCCCGGACAGCAAATATGTCGATGACGCCAGTGTCCGCCTGATCAAGATCCGCAACGATCTGGCCGAACATGAAATCTACGTGGCGCGGTATTACATGAAACGCGGCGCCTGGCTTGCTGCGGCTAATCGCGCGCAAACCGCACTCAGCAAGTACAACGGCTCAACCTCAACCATACCCGCGTTGGAAATCCTGATTTCCGCATACAAGAAGTTGGGGCTCAAAACAGAAGCCGCCGATGCCGAGCAGATCCTCAAGGCCACACTCGCGGCCAACAAGATTCCTGCGCCCAAGTCCTGATTCGTTCATGCAACTACTCTAGTTAGTGGCCTTTGGTCACTAACCATCCAGACACGAAAAATCTGAAACACCTAAGCCCCAAGGTTCCCGTCATGGATGATCGCCATGAAAGCCCGCCCACGCTGAAAAACAGCCCCGCAAAAATTCTGTTTGCCAGCCTGATCGGCACGACTATCGAGTTTTTCGACTTTTACATCTACGCCACGGCCGCCGCTTTGGTGTTTCCGAAATTATTCTTCCCGGAATCGGACCCAACGACGGCCGTCCTGCAATCGCTGGCAACGTTTGCGATCGCTTTCTTCGCAAGACCCATCGGCGCCGCGCTGTTCGGGCATTTCGGCGATCGCATCGGTCGGAAGGCGACCCTGGTAGCCGCCCTGCTGACGATGGGGCTATCGACCGTGGCGATCGGCCTGCTACCAACCTACGAGACTATCGGCGTCATTGCGCCCGCGCTCCTCGCGCTGTTCCGTTTTGGCCAAGGTCTAGGACTGGGAGGTGAATGGGGCGGCGCAGTATTGCTGGCAACCGAAAACGCCCCGCCGGGGAAACGCGCCTGGTACGGCATGTTCCCGCAATTGGGTGCGCCGATTGGCTTCATACTTTCCAGCGGTACCTTTGTGCTGCTCACCGCGTTCCTGACCGACCAGCAGTTTTTCGACTTCGGTTGGCGCATCCCTTTTCTTGCCAGTGCGGTACTGGTAATTGTGGGGTTGTACGTCCGACTGAAAATCACCGAAACCCCTGCCTTTCAGGAAGTGGTTGAACACAACACACGGGTCAAAACACCGATTGCCACGGTATTCAAGAGCCACTGGAAACCCTTGATCGCGGGCACGGTCATTGCCCTGGCCACATTTGTCACGTTTTACCTGATGACCGTGTTCGCATTGACCTACGGCACCGCAAAGAACGGCCTGGGTTACAGTCGCGAGACCTTCCTGTTTGCCCAACTGTTCGCCGTGCTGTTTTTTGCGATCACTATTCCTGTTTCCAGCCTGATTGCAGACCGCTTCGGTCGCCGTTTGACACTGATCGTGGTGACGCTGGGAATCTTCCTGTTCGGCTTTGCACTGGCCCCACTGTTCGGTTCCGGCAACCTGACGGGCGTTGTGGTGTTTCTGGTGCTGGGACTGGGGCTGATGGGGCTGACCTACGGTCCGCTCGGCACACTCCTTTCCGAACTTTTTCCCACAACGGTTCGTTATACCGGCACCTCGATGGCCTTTAACTTATCGGGGATTTTCGGTGCCTCGCTTGCACCTTATGCCGCGACCTGGCTTGCAAGCCACTATGGACTCAGCTATGTCGGCTACTACCTCTCGGCCGCAGCCGCGCTGACCTTGCTCGGCCTGCTCTCCATCAAGGAGACCAAGGACGAGGCATTCCGCTGAACAGCAAACGGGGGCGTTTACCCCCGAGGCGACAACGGATACTCAAGCCGATACTTACTGAGAAGCAGTCTGCCCGGTAATCACGGGGATCAACATCGACGCCGGACGATAACCCGGCACCGCGCTGCCGTCCGGCAGGATGATATAGGGCGTACCACTCATGCCCAACTGCTCTGCCAACGCCATGTTCGCGTCGATCATGCTGTCCTTGCAGGCGTCACCCGACAAGGGCTGGCGCGCCATCGCGATATCAATACCCTTGACCTTGTCCTTGCTGCACATGATCTGCGAGGACTCGACATAGCCCGGCGAGTCCTTGCCTGCACGGGGCGTCAGGATGGTTTGGACTTCGATACCGGCTTTCTGTAGCTGTGGAATTTCCCGGTGCAGTTTCTCGCAGAACGGGCAGGTCGGATCGGTCAGAATGGTGACCGTGCCCTTTTTGGCGCCGTCGGCCGCAAAAATAACCTTGTGATCGGCCGGCACGGTTTTCAGTAGTGCGACGCGCTCCTGATCCCGGACTTTTTCGGTCAGATTGACCTGATTCTTGAGATCCAGCAGATTACCGGCAAACAGGTAGCGGCCGTCGGCAGTAACGTAGGCAATCTGCCCTTTGGAGACGATCTGGTAGATCCCTTTGATGGGCGTGGATGCCACGCTGTCGATCGGCAGTTGGGCCATCGATTGAGCCAACTCCTTGCGGATCGTCTGCTCGTCACCGGCCTGATCGGCCCGTGCCATCGAAACGGATGCCATCAAGGTCGAGGTGGCCACCGCCCCCAAAAACAGGGCGCGGAATGTCACGGAACGGGAAAAACTCATGTCAGATCACTCTAAATAAAAACCAAGGTAAAAATCTGGAATCAGCATAGCTTATCCACGGGGATGATGCTGCGCGTGCAAAGCCTTAAGACGCGTGGTCGCCACGTGGGTATAAATCTGCGTGGTCGATAGATCCGCATGTCCCAACAGCATCTGCAATACCCGCAAATCCGCCCCGTGGTTCAGCAAGTGGGTCGCAAAGGCATGACGCAGGGTATGCGGCGAGGGCAGCCGCGCCAAGCCAGCCTGGAGCGCGTGGTGCTTGATGCGGTACCAGAACGCCTGACGCGTCATGCCATCGCCGCGCTCGGTGACGAAGACGTTCGCGGACTCCCGTCGCCCCAGCAACGCGGGTCTCGCCTCGCGAAGGTACCGACTCAACCAGACAATCGCCTCATCGCCGATGGGCACCAATCGATCCTTGTTGCCCTTCCCCGTCACGCGCAACACACCCTGCACGAGATTGATCTGACCAAATTGCAGGCCGATGAGTTCCGTCACACGCAGGCCACTGGCATACAGCAATTCCAGCATCGCCCGATCCCGAAGCCCGATGGGCTCAGACACATCCGGCGCGGCGAGCAGGCGCTCGACCTCGTTTTCCGAAAGCGCGTAGGGCAATGCGCGCGGCAAACGAGGCGCGGCCAAGGCGGTGGTCGGATCATCCGTGCGCAAATTCTGCTGGCGCAACCAGCCGAAAAACCGCTTCAAGGATGAGCGCAAACGGGCGATCGAGCGCGCCGATTGACCGGAACTCATCCGCTCACCCAGCAGCCGGGGCAAATCCTCTGCCGAGACTTCGTTCAGTCGCAAACCGGCACGCTGCCACTCCAGCGCGGCCAGGCGCAAATCGCTGCGGTAGGCACTCTGCGTATTTTTGCTCAAGCCCTCTTCCAGCCAGAGCGCGTTGATGAATTCGTCGATCAGCCGTGCCGTATCCTCATGCAAGACACGCTCCTGTGTTTCATGCCGGGTTGGCGCACTCAACGTAAGCCCCCTCGATCAATCATCGGCAAGACACGCCCGAAAGGCGGTGGCTGCAAAGCCGCAGGCCGCCCGCGAGTAGCCCGCAACAAAGCGGACGGCACGAGCCAGAACACAGGGAAATGCGGCGCTTGCTCGGGATACTGCCCGATAAGATCGGTGCAATACACCAAAGCATCCACACTGGAATCGCCATGCAAACGGGAAAACACCGGACGAAAGTCTGTCCCGCCACCGCCCGTTTCCGGCAATGTCAGCGCACCCGACAGGATCCGATCGTCATGAATCCGGTTATCGCAGGTCAACAGGCGCAACTGCATATTCACCTTCCCCCGGAGTTGTTCCGCGTCAAACAGAAATTGCCGCGCCCAAGCCGGATCGATCGAACCACTGACATCCAGCGCCAACACCAGATTGAGCCTCTTCCCCGCCAGGCGGGGCAAAATGAACGGCTCTGCCTGCCGACGCGACGGACGATCGAACTGCCAGCGTTGATAAACACGCGATACAAGCCACAACTCCAGCACCGCGCGCCAGTCGGTCGAATTATCCCGCGTTATCCGCGTGCCAGCCGAGCCCTTGAAACCAGAGGATGATCGGCCATCGGTGGATTGCCGCGCCGCTACCACCTTGGCGGCCTGCTGGGCATCGAAATCGATCGGTTCATCGGAATCATCTTCTGCCATAGACAAAGTCATATCACGAGATGCGGCTGCGTCCCGTGACGTGCTGCCCTCGGGCTCGGCGCGAGCCATGAGGCTTTCGCCCGGCAGTAGAACGGGCACATCGGCCCAGATCCCGTGATGATCATCATGCCAACCGGCAGCCTCAGGGGGCACACCCAGAGAAACCAGAAAATCGGTTGCCTCGACATCAAGCCGCGCATCAACGGCAGCCGGATGCCAGCGCCAGGTGCGATGCCCCAACGTCGCATGCGCCGCCAGGTGCAAAAGCGCATGGTGTAATTCGTGCGTGGGGGCTTGCGCCAGCCAGTCCTGCCGCAGCACCACAACGCGATCTGCCAGCCCGACCGCCCCACCCTGCCGCACCATCACACAAGGTTCAGGCAAGGCACGAATCAAGGCGGGCCAACGAGCCGCCATCGCCCGTCGTGCCAGTTGCCAACGGGTTTCATCCGGCACTTGGAGCCGCTCCAAAACTTTCGATAGGGGCCTTGGCACCGCGCACACTCACCCAGTTCGAAAAGGCGGGCTCATCGAACAACCGATCCCCTTCGATCTGATGCAGTTGTTCGATCAGACTGAAACTGAGGCGATCATCCGGCAACTCAACCGCCAGTTTCAGCGCCTCGTCGGTACGGATCCGCCCCTGATTCCGGGCTGCCACAATGGCCCGGACCGCATCCATTTGCGCGGACACATCGGTCAGTTGCGCCAGACTGCCCGGCTCACTCAACCAACCGGCGACCGAGAATCCCTCTTGTTCGCCGCTGCCAACAAATTCGGCCAACGCCGCAGCCGCCTCGCGCCCCACACAGGCCGCGATATGAATCAGGGTTGTTTCATCGAGCCCGGAAGAACCCGCCCCAGTCAGAGTGGGCAGGGCGCGCCGCTTGATCACCCGATCGGCAAACACCCAGCTACGCGGGCTGGGGAACGCCTTGACCTCCGGCTCCGGTAAAAACCGCGCCAACCAGTGCGGCTGTTCGGCCATAAAATCCCGCAGCACAGGATCAATACCCTGCCGCGCAGCCCACGCCAGCCAGGCATCGGCATCGGCCTTGAGTTCCACATGCATGAACCGGTTGGCCAATGGCGCAGGCATGACATAGGTAATGCCCCGATCATCGAGGCGGTTGCCCGCAGCCACGATGCTCCAGCCCTCAGGCAGGCGGTAAGCGCCCAAGCGCCGATCCAGAATCAATTGATAAGCCGCAGCGGCCACAGGCGGCGGTGCCGCATTGATTTCATCCAGAAACAAGACGCCACGCGGGCCATCGCGGGATTCATCCGGCAGCTCATCCGGCGGTATCCAGCGGACCTTGCCGTTGTCGTGCAAGGGGATGCCGCGCAGATCGGTGGGTTCGAGCTGGGAAAGCCGCAGGTCGATCAATGGATAACCCTGCACCGCCGCCGCCTCGCGCACGAGATCCGATTTACCGATTCCCGGCGCACCCCAGATCATCAAGGGCACCGCCCACGCTGGGGCGGTCAGTGTCTCGGATAGCAATTCGGCCAATGCGGGGGCATCAAGCGCGGGGATGGTTTGTTCAAAACTCATGGTCAAAACTCATGTTCAATAATCAGGGGGCACCTCGAAAAACCTACTGCGCTGTCCGATTGCGGCGTCGCGTGCTCGTTCGCGCCTCGCCTATCTACTCGATATGTCTCGTTGCTCACTGAACGCGAAGCTGGCGCAAGCCCGCGGCTCCTTGCACTCGAACATGCTCGTGACGGTTTTTCGAGGTGCCCCAGGGTTAACTCAATCGAATCTGCACGATTCTGGGGGTATCTGGTAAGCCAACTATGGTCAATGAGGCCCGCATTTGGCAAAATTACGGGTTCACTCATACAGGTCGCGTTATTCGCAGCGGACCGATGCAGAAAGCCAGTCAAAGAAACTCAGGGGTATGTCATGAATAATCTCGAATCGATTCTAACGGAAAACAGGGTATTTCAACCCAACCCCGAGTTTGTCGCCCGCGCACGCATTGGTTCCCTGGATGCCTACAATGCACTTGTCGCCGAAGCACAAAGCGATTACGAAGGCTTCTGGGCGCGGCAGGCCCGCGAGTTCGTGACCTGGGACACACCGTTTTCCACGATTCTCGACGATTCGAACGCCCCGCACTATCGCTGGTTTACCGATGGCAAACTCAATGCGTCGGTGAACTGCATCGACCGCCACCTGCCCGCCAAGGCACAGAAAGTGGCGATCATTGCCGAAGCGGACGACGGCAGCGTGCGGGAAATCACCTATCAGCAGTTGCACGATGAAGTCGCCAAACTTGCCAATGGCATCAAATCGCTCGGCATCACCCAAGGCGACCGCGTGATTATCTACATGCCGATGATCCCCGAAGCCAGCATCGCTATGCTCGCCTGCGCGCGGATTGGCGCCATTCACTCGGTCGTATTCGGCGGCTTCTCGGCCGAAGCGCTGCGCGATCGTATCAACGACACAGGCGCCCGCATGGTCATTACTGCCGACGGTGGCATGCGTGGCGGGCGAACCGTTCCTCTCAAGTCCGCCGTCGACAAGGCGCTCGAAGCTGGATGCCCCAGCGTGGAGAAAGTCGTGGTATTCGAGCGCCTCGGCAATGTAACGCTCAACGCCGGCACGGATGTCGCCTGGAGCACGCTTACAGCCAGCCAGTCAACCACCTGCGAGCCCGTGATGGTCGAAGCCGAACACCCGCTGTTCCTGCTGTACACCTCCGGCTCAACTGGTAAACCCAAGGGCGTACAGCACGCCACCGGCGGCTTCCTCGTCAATGCGGCGCTGACCAATGCCTGGGTATTCGACCTGAACGACGACGATGTGTACTGGTGCACCGCCGATGTCGGCTGGATCACCGGCCACAGCTACGTTACCTACGGCCCCCTGGCGCTGGGTGTTACTCAAGTCATGTTCGAGGGCATCCCCTCTTACCCGGATGGCGGACGTTTCTGGCAGATGATCGAACGCCACAAGGTCTCGGTGTTCTACACCGCGCCGACCGCCATTCGCGCCCTGATGAAGCTCGGTGATGACGTTCCGGCCAAATCCGACCTTTCCAGCCTGCGTCTGCTCGGCACCGTGGGCGAACCCATCAACCCCGAAGCCTGGATGTGGTATCACCGCGTCATCGGCGGCGAGCGCTGCCCGATTGCCGACACCTGGTGGCAAACCGAAACCGGCGCACACATGATTGCGCCATTGCCCGGTGCCATCGCGACCAAACCCGGCTCCTGCACACGCCCACTGCCCGGCATCATCGCGGATATCGTCGATGACGAGGGCAATCCCGTGGGTCACAATCAGGGCGGGAATCTGGTCATCAAGAAGCCATGGCCTTCGATGATTCGCACCATCTGGGGTGACGACGCGCGCTTCAAACGCGGTTATTTCCCGGATAAGCTCAAGGGGTATTACCTCGCCGGTGACTCCGCCCGCCGTGATGACGATGGCTATTTCTGGATCATGGGGCGTATCGATGACGTATTGAACGTTTCCGGCCATCGCCTCGGTACCATGGAAATCGAATCGGCACTTGTCGCCCACCCGCTGGTTGCCGAAGCGGCTGTGGTCGGCAAGCCGCATGACGTGAAAGGCGAATCGATCGTTGCCTTCGTCGTCTGCAAGGGCGATCGTCCCCAAGGCGACGCAGCCGATGCCATGGTCAAAACCCTGCGCGACTGGGTTGCCGAGCAAATCGGCCCCATCGCGAAACCTGACGACATCCGTTTTGGCGATAATCTACCCAAAACCCGCTCGGGGAAAATCATGCGCCGGTTGTTGCGCGGCATCGCCATCGGCGAACTTCCGCAGGGTGACGTTTCCACACTGGAAAATCCCGCCATTCTGGAGCAACTGCTCGGTAAGTAATTCACAACAAGGGGAGCCAAATGGCTCCCTTTTTGTCATAGTGCAAAATCACTAACCCGTACCACAGCACAGGAAGCCCTAGTCGTGTCCAGTACAGATAAATCCACCCGCCGCATTGTCAAAGTCTGGGATCTGCCCACCCGCCTGTTCCACTGGTTGCTCGTGATCGGCATCTTCGCGATGTGGTTTACCGCCGATATCCTCGATCGACTCGGCCTGCACATGACCATCGGCTACGCGCTGATCGGTTTGATCGTGTTTCGACTCGTATGGGGCATCATCGGCAGTGATACGGCGCGCTTCAGCCAATTCGTCCGTCATCCCAGGCATATCATTGCGTATATCAAGGGCGCCCATAAAGGCATATGGCTCGGTCACAACCCGCTCGGCGCGATGTCCGTTCTGGCGATGATCATCTCGATCCTGGTTCAACTGGGCACCGGGCTGTTCGCCAATGACCAGATCTACAATGAAGGCCCTTTTTCAGGATATGTTTCTGAAAATACGCAGGATTTGCTGACATACATCCACGACGTCAATTTCAACATCATGCTGGGTCTGATTGCCCTGCACCTCTTGGCCATTGCCTTCTATCAATTCAAAAAACACGAACCCTTGGTTCAAGCCATGATTACCGGCAAGCGCGCGCTCAAACCCGATGAAACGGTGCAGAATCCCAATCTACACTTCGCCGGCTGGCTTGCCTTTGTTATTGCCACCATCATCGGTGTTGGCGTGTGGTATCTGGTGAGCTACCGCGCACCAATGGTTGCGGGCTGGTTGGGGCTGCATTGAAACCACGCCAATAGTTTGCCATCGAGCACACCTTGCCCGAAGGCTTGCGAGCACATCACCCCTCATTGCCCCCGTCGATAACGGCCGTGCGATACGTTGCTGCGATCAACCATGGCGGGATAACATCAGCTCATCATCCGGATAATCGAATTAGGCATAATCGAAGCATCACCGTCCAACGAGCACAACTGGCGGCGCAGCTATTCGAATCGGGCAGAAATGCCTCGACTGAAATAAACACAACCCGATAGTAGTAACCATAAAAAAACCCGCCACAATGGGCGGGTTTTTTGCGGGCCCGGCAAGCGGGCTCTGCGGATAATTAACGCTTGGAGAATTGAACCGCGCGACGTGCTTTACGCAGGCCGACTTTCTTACGTTCCACTTCACGCGCATCACGCGTCACAAATCCAGCGGTACGCAGCTTGCCACGGAAGCTTTCATCGTACTCCATCAACGCGCGGGTCAGACCGTGACGAATCGCACCTGATTGACCGCTGGGGCCGCCACCGGCCACGGTGCAGAACACATCGAAGCGGTCACCCACTTCGAGCAGTTCCAAAGGCTGACGAACGACCATGCGTGCCGTTTCACGACCGAAGAAGTCTTCGA
>NZ_JAQTTX010000061.1 GCF_028710545.1 Halothiobacillus sp.
AAGCCATTCAAGGTTAAACCAGATAAATCAATAAGTAAGATATTAGATGCAATTTAACAAGAAACGGCTAACAAGACACTCAAGCGGACTGCGCTAAAGCGCAGCTCGCTTAGTTTTATCGTTAGGCCTCTCATGCAACAACACCAGATCCTTATCGGGAGTCAATAAATGACCACGGAAAAGCAGACCAAAGATGTATGCATCTTCTGGGACAACTCCAATATTTACGTACCTGCGCAGGATGTTGCAAGAGACAAGGATGGGGCAACAGTTGGCAGGGATCTACGCATCAATTTTGATCACCTCTATGACCTTGCTCGCGCCGGAAGGAAAGTAGTTGCAGGCGTATGCGTCGGATCTCAACCCCCCGAGTTGCAAGATCTATGGAAAAGACTGCGCGACGTTGGCGTTGACTTGGAGCTTTTCGAACGCGGCGAGGACTCCGGCAAGGAGCAAGCAGTCGATCAAGCCCTCCAAGTCCACATGCTTCGTGCTGCGTTAGATCTTGATCCAGGCGTTGCGGTTCTTCTAACAGGTGATGGCGCAGGAGCACATGAAGGAAAGGGGTTTTTCGCTGATCTCAAGCGAATGCACTCAAGGGGCTGGAAAGTCGAGGTTCTGTCTTGGGAAAGTGCCTGTCACGAAGGGCTAAAAAAATGGGCCCAAGAAAACGGAATCTTTGTCCCACTTGACGCCCACTATGAATCGGTCACATATATCAAGAGCCTTAGGCAGTCCAAGAAAATTGCAAGGCGGCAAACTTTCTGATTTGAATGCCTCAGTTCGAACTTGGAGTTTCATGTGTTTTCAACGCCCTCTACTTCGCTCAGCAGCCTAACCAGTTGGTCAAGCCGACGCCCACAAGCTACGCTTGTGGGTGCCCTCCGTGCTTTGCACTCCGGCGCGGCTTACCGCGAGCGTTAGCTTTCACAAGGAATTCACATGACCATTGAAACGCAAGATGACATTGTTGGACTGAAACGCATTGGACGAGTGGTTTCGTTGGTATTACAGTCGGGCGTTGCACGAGGAGCCAGAGCATATTGCCGGGTACTTCGATCCGTCAGATCAGCGAATTCTCAAAGAAGGCATGGTCATTACTATAGAGCCGTTTCTGTCAACAAAAAGCCGCGTCGTTACAGAAGAGGCTGATGGCTGGACACTTTCAGGATCGAGTGGGAACCTGTCTGCACAGTACGAGCATACGATGATCATCACGAAAGGTGCGCCAATCATCGTTACTCAGCACTGACCGCAAGTGAAAGCTAACACTGCATTCCACCCGACCGGCTACAGCGGGCTTCGCCCGCTTCCACCGTCGGGTGAATTTGAACGTTCGGCCCCTTCTGTGTCGGACGCACACAAATTAGTGCCAACTGTAGTTCCATGGCCGAACACATCATCCGAGAGGGACCGCGCAAAAAGCGCGCGGCCCCTCAATTCAGCCGTTGAGGCTGTAGAAAAACCCCCTTGGCAAGAAAATTCATGACCATGAGTAAAAACCGGCTTCCCAAAACGCTCTGTAATCGATTATCGTCCTGTCTGGAAGGGTCAAGGCGCCACCTGAAAATGACTGTTTTCACCCCTTCAAGGGGTTTTTCTACAGCGTCGTTAGGTGTAGAGTCCCGGACGATTCAACTGCCTGTCGTTACCATTATTGATGTGGCGATTCATGTCCTCAATTTTACCGACTACCCCTCAAACATAAACCGGC
The DNA here is from genome assembly GCF_028710545.1 of Halothiobacillus sp. Classification (GTDB taxonomy): domain Bacteria; phylum Pseudomonadota; class Gammaproteobacteria; order Halothiobacillales; family Halothiobacillaceae; genus Halothiobacillus. Next base: position 1,715 of record NZ_JAQTTX010000061.1, read on the forward strand.
CATCCTTGAAGCCGCGCACGCGCACGACCTGTTTGACTTGCCGCCCCGGTGCCATTGAAGTTCGTTCGATAAATACCACCACATTAACGGTACTGGCGATCATCCTGCCCACCATGTCATGCGAGAAATTCCGGGCATCCGGCGCTTCGAAGATGTACTGACTGAGCTTATCCAACCCCTCTTCCGCACTGTTGGCGTGAATTGTGGCCAGGCCACCGGGGTGACCGCTATTCCATGACTTGAGCAAGGTATATGCCTCGCCACCGCGAACCTCGCCCACAATGATTCGGTCGGGTCGCAAGCGCATCGTAGCGCGAAGCAAACGCGACATGGGCACTTGTTCGGATGCACGGAGCAGCACGGCGTTTTCCACGCGCACCTGTAGCTCCATCGTGTCTTCAATGGCGACGATTCGATCATGTGGACATTGCTCTGATAACGAATGCAGCAACGCATTGGCCAGCGTGGTTTTGCCTGATCCGGTACCGCCGACAACCAAGATGTTCATCTTTTCCCGAATCGCAAATTCCAAGCGCGTTGATAGCGCCATATTCAACCAATCTGCGGCGTGACTTTGCATAGAAGGAACGATTGGGGAAAGAAAATCCTGGGGTTCTGCGGGGTGTTCCGCAAGGATTCCGCGTTCGATGTAGTCGGCAAGGGTAAACACCTTGAGTGCTTTTTTGCGGATGGCGAATACGGCGGTAGAAGACAGGGGCGAAATTAACCCCTGAAGCCGCGAGCCGTCCAGCGGAAACTCGCCTTCCAGAATGGGGCATTCACGAGTCAAGGCGGTGCCGAGCATCGAGGCGCAGGTGGATAAAATCGATTCGGCGCGTGAAGCGGCCATTTCCCCCAAACATTTCATGCCCACGCCTGAAAAGTCCGCCCAAAGGCGGCCATCAGAATTGCGCATAACTTCAATGACATCGGGGTTTTTGAGCGCCGAAATAAATACCTCGCCGCCTTCACGTTCAAGTTTTTCCAGCAACCGGCGCTGGGTGACTTCATCAAGCATGGTGTTCTCCTGTATGACTGTGCATACAGGATTCAGCATGGATCGGGAATTGACATCAGAAGCGAATAAATCAAATGAAATCTTTTATATCAAACAGGATGCCATCCTCCTGTTCTCTTAGGACGGAGGAGTTACTTTTTTTTTGAATGATCGCTTGATGACACTTCATCGTTGGTAAAGTGATTATGGATGGTATTGATTGTGATATTAATATCCCTTCCAGCCACTTGAGCAGCTCTTTCAATTAGTTGCGAAACGGTATTTATTGACATAATCACCGCCCCGCATTTGCCATGGCTTTTTCGATCTTTCGATCAGTTTTGTACTGACCCAGTGCATAAACCGCCCAGATGGCAGCTGGCAGCCAGCCAATCAGGGTGATTTGCAGCAACAGGCAGAGAATCCCGGCTATGGGACGGCCAATGGTGAAGAATGCTACGAATGGTAGGAAGATAGCCAGAAGAAGGCGCATCTCGAACTCCTTTTCAAGTTAAACGGAATGCCAAGGAAATGGGTTCATTCCCTGCAAACCGAAATATATCAAAAAACACATTGAAGGCAATAATGCGCAACGGTATTTAATTTCAGACTAAAGTTGAAAATCACTCATGCCCGCACAGCTGGTCGATAAGCGGCAAGGCTTGAACTAACAACGCTTGAGGGTTTTTAAATCCGCAACCGTCTTTTGGTTTGCGTTCCATGCCTGACCCTCACGGTATTGCTTTTGCTTATGAGATCAGGCGGTCGAGCGGCCGCTTCCAGGTCGTCGATCACGGGCTGAATCTCTACGGGCAGCCGTTGGATATGTTTCTTGTTGTGTGTCATTGCTGAGACTCCCACGGATTGATGATGGCCACACCGGTTGGCTTGAAATCAGCGACATTGCGAGTGACCACCGTCATGCCATGCACAAGGGCTGTTGCTGCAATGAGCGCGTCACGCTCGCCACGCTTGTCAGGCACATGCAACCGGGCGCAGCGTTGTGCCACGGCGGTATCAACAGGCAGCGTGCGGCCGGAAAACTCGGGCAATACGTGCTGGTCCAGCCACGAGCGCAGCATGGCCCCTTGCGTCGCGTCCTTACGTTCAATCGACAGAACGCCAAGCTCCAGTTCCATGATGGTGATGGCCGACACAAAGAGGTCAGCGGCATCAACGCTTTCCGTCCATGCCGTCATGTTCGTATCGGCCTTACCAAACCGCACCTTGCGCAGTTCGGACACCACATTGGTATCGAGAACAAACATCATGAGAAATCAGCGGGCCGGGGTTCGATGGTCACGCGCGGCGGTTCGAACTCGATGTCGGCGATCCCTGGCATAGCCAGCGCATCGGCAATGTTGCGCCGCTGCCTTGTGAGCCGCTGATAGTCCTCGAAGCACATAAGCACATGGGCTGGTCGGCCTCGATCGGTGATGAACACTGGCCCGTTGTTTGCAGCCCGCTTTGCCTCGCTCGCTCCTTGGTTGAATTCGCGACTTGATAAGGTGGTAATGGTCATAGCGACACCTCGTATGTTTGAATTATGTAGCCATGTTACTACAGTGCCAAAGCAATGGCAAACACTCAAGAGACGAAAAACGGTCGTTTAGCGGATTTTTTGCAACAGCCCAGAATGGAGGCGCTTTCCGGTGGGCTGCATGTCTCCAATGGTGTCTATCAACTCAGGCCCGAAGAGGTAACGCGCTCATCCTTTGTTTTTTATATCCCGACCAGCCACTTGTCCGGCCATGCCGGTGATGGTTTGAGTGACTTGGTTGGAATCTGTGGCGGCTTGAGCAACAGTTTTGCCTTCCAGCAGGCTGCTTAATATCCGGTAGCGCGTGGCTTCATCGGCAGCGCGGTAGCGTTCGACCAAGAGTTTTTCTTCAGTTGAAAACGGTTCAGGCTCGCGCCGCCCGGTGAGGGTGTAGAGGACATCGACGCCAAAATCATACAGATCAGAAATATTTTCTGCATTCGGGGTGGCTCCACCCTTTTCCCAGTCAATTACTGACCTTCTAGACACACCTAAGCTATCGGCAATCTCACTCTGAGAAAGCCGTAATCGAGTTCGCTCTTCTTTAAGTCGAGCACCTATCTGTAATCTTTTTTGCACATATAACCCTTGACAAGTGCAGAAAACTGCACAACAATCACATCACGCCCATCCACCATCACAAGGAATGCGTGCCATGAACATCGATCATACCCGCAATTGGGGTAAGGGGCAGCTTTGTCTCGAAATCCCGAATCCCGCCATTTTTGGAGATTTATTAGAAACAGAAGCGCGTCCGCGCTCGCGCTCAAGGCGGCAAAAATCCGCCCGCAACGACGCATCCCACCTCTTTCTGGACTTATTCAGCACCTCAACCGTAGCCAAGACGCGCAAGAAACGCACGCCACGACCACCGATTGACCCGGCACTTGTGCCCATTTTGGTGGTTGCGTTCCTGCAAGACGAGCATTTGACCAAGGCACTGGTGGAAGACCTATTCCATGTGGTGGCCTGCGTTGCCGTATCCACGCGCTGGGCAAGTGAGTGGACAAGCCTTGAGCGCTGGATTGAATCGGCATCGATGGATGCGGGTGGCGCGGGATTCTGGTGCGAGGCGGCGGGTTTATACCCCGCCGATTTTTTACCGGCGTTTTGGGAAGGAATTGAAGCGCAACGGGCAGAACCGGACCAGGACTTGCGAGAGGTTCGCGCCTACGGCGAAAACCTTGGCGAAATCTGGCCGGTGTATCGGCGCTTAACGATCGAGCGGAATCACTTCATGTGGTGGCCGTGTGAGGATTTAAGCCAGGAGGCGGCGGCATGAGGACGATGTATACCTGTTTTACCTCGCATGAGGATGACTTGCTGCACGGCTTACCTGTAGAGGCTCAATTGTTATACCTACGAGGGCTGCGCCGTTACATGGATTACACCACGGCCATTGTGGGTGGCGCGGCGCGGCGGATCAGCCTCTTGATGTTGTGCGAGCTGCTTGAGGTTTTCCCCCATCAGGGCATGAAGGCAACCCGGCCAGACAAATCCAAGATTCGCCGCTTGCTTGGTTGGCTGGAGCGCACCGGGCTAATTGAGCGCATTGAGGATAAGGACGGGTATCTAGTCTATTTTTTACCACACGCAAAAAATCATGGATGGGCTGATGCGCACTCTTCTGACCGGAATAAAGCCGACACGAAGCCAACACAAACCCGACACGAAACAAAACCCATTTCTGATGCGGGTTTGAGTGTGATTCCAAAAACCCAAAAACCCAGAAAATCCGCAAAACCCGACACACATCTAACATCTAATATCAAACAAATACAAACAACCACAACTACTGACGAATTGAGCGTGGTTTATGACAAAACCGTGGTTTGTGGTGGTGGATACTCTTCGGCTCCAGTGGTATCCAATCAGCTACCCCAGCACGAGATACCCACCAGCCCGCCGACCGATATAGTGGCTGAGCAGGTTTCGCAATCGGCTTCTTGGGAAGAAAAATTGAACTTCCCCGACGGGTTACGGGATCGTGATAAAACCGCAATCTTCCACCACTTGCAGCGCTGCCCTGCCGAGCAAAGGCAAGCAGTTGTTGATGAATTGGCGGCGCGACTGGAGCGAGTAAAAACCCCATCGGGGTATGTGCGAAAGCTCGTGGATTGTGTGCTCAGCGGTGAATTTATCCCCGAGGCAGGCATCCAGTTGGCTGCGGCGCGTGAACGCCATAAAAACGATTTCCAAAGCCCATTGCCCACTCGAAGAACCGCGCCATCTGATTCAGTACGTGCAGAAATTGAGCGCCTGACCGCCGAAATGGTGGCAGCACAACGCGCAGGCGATTTCAAACGGTACAGCAGGCTTGGGGCGCGAGTTGGGCTTTTAACTTGCGGGTATTCAACTTGACCAGGATATGCGGCTAGTTCTACAAACAATCATTCAATCTGAGCTAACTCATGTTTGCCCCCCCTACCCTTCAAACCTTTGATACATTGGCATCACGCATTAACGCGATACCGATTTTTGGCGCCGATTATTGATTTCAATATCCACCTGTTTTCTTACTTCTGGATTTTGCTGCATTATTTTCGTGACTTTGAGTTGATCGTTCCAATCTTTTCCCATCGTTGGTTTTAATCTTGTCGCATCAGGATTAACCTCCAAAACTCGTTTATGGTAATTATCACCAGCTTTATCTAAATCAAAGGCGGATTCAATTTTCAAGCCGTTATTGGTTTGTTCAAGCACATGAGCTTGGAGCTTTTCACGCGATGAGCCGGTGATGGATACCACTGAGAAATTCCGTTCTTTGTTTTTATAGGCTATTTCGGCATAACTCACGGCATCAATGGCAGATTCCACGTAAACCACGCGTTCTGGCTTGCCAATATTGAGCGTCCAGAACCCCTTTTCACCAGCCACGCCATGAAAAGGTTTTTCACTCAGCCCACGCTGCTCGATGGAGCCATTGTCCAGTGCAAAGCAGGCATTCACAAATCCTTGTGGGCTCACCCCGGCAAAAATTTTGCCTTGTTCGAAAAGTCGATCGACCCAGCCAGCCGATAGCTTTCGATCGTCAACCAGGTAGTCTTTGACTGCTTGGATATGCTTTGGCTCATCGGAACGCTTAGGCGGTTCACTGGGAGTGGCTTTATCTGCCCGATCCTGTTGCTGCGCTCGTTCGATGGCTTGTGGCGTAATTTCTCCACCCAATACCTGAGCCGCATTTTTGAAAGCCTCCCGATCCTGCTTGTCCAGTTGGGATGTTTGCAGCAATTGAGCCAAATCCAGTGCGCCACCGCCACCAATGCCAAGGTCGTGGGCATAGAACCGTGTTTTGGTTTGCCGATCAATAGATAACCGCCCAACCGGGCTTTTGAACTGGTATTTGGGATCAGCCGGGTCGGGTTCGCAGCCAAATTGTTCCAGCACGGCAGTCAGTGGAATGGCGCGAAGACGGTTGATTTCTGATGCGTCGAATTTCATCGGGGCTCTCCTGAAAAGTCATTAGTGACCCTTCAAGGGATACGCTAGCAGGCAGGAATTCAGGCTTTCTGGTCAAAGACTTTCTTCCCTAAAAGTCATTGGATGCTTGAGAACTTTGCGTACTACGCAAACATTTCATCCATCTCATCGAACCCCTCAAAGTTTGCGTAGTACGCAAACTTCCAAAACTTGTTATCCACAATTTCTGTGGATGAACCGGTGGAAAACGAATTTGAACGCAGTTCCATGAATACCTTATCGGCTTTGGCGAATTAATCAGCAAGACCAAAATCAATAACAGGCCGCTATCCAAATCCCCAGAAGTAAATAAAACGGCAAAACGATGAAACGGGCTACTGGGAATGTTAGTGGAACATAAAGGGTGTGGTACAGGTATTAGCCTTAAATCCTCGCGAGCGTTGATCTAATGCTGAATTCCGGTGTGGCCTGATAGCGTTGATTTTGTAGCACAAAAGGCTACGGAAAATCACAGAAAGTTTGCGTACTACGCAAGCATGGAGGGCTTATGAAATCACGCGGAATTGCAAAAACCGCTTTAATCAGGCTGAGGGTGACGGAAGAAGAAAGTGCCATGCTGAAATCGCTGGCAAATAGCGAGAAGAAAAGCACATCGTCACTATTGAGAGAAATGGTTTTAACCGACTTGCGCAGCACGCAAAGAGCATCGGCGATGGAAAACCACATTCTCGAATTTGAGCGCCGTTTGGTGAATACGCTGCACTACCTCACCAAGGAGATGCGGCGATTGAATTCAACCGAGCAGGTGACTTTATCGGCAATCGATATTTTTCTTCGCACCTACCTCACGCACACCCCACCGATTCAAGAAGCTAATCGAGAGTTTGCAAGACAAGAGGCTAAGAGGCGTTACGACGAAATCATCACGGCGATCCATCGGGGGCTATCTGATGACTTCGGCATCACCGAGGTGGCGCGAACCTTTCTGACGAGCGAGGAAAACGACCATGAACAGCCATGAAAAAGTTTGCGTACTACGCAAACAATCCTGGTCGCTCTACGAATATTCCACGCGCGAGCAATGGGTTAAAGCTTGGCGAGCGGCAAGAAAGTTTGGTCCCTTTATTCAAACCAGTGCGGAAGCCGAAGTATACGGAGCCATGTTTTTACGCGCATGGCAATGCCTGCTGTATCGGCAATATTTCTCTGGAGGTGTGTGATGAATAACCTTGATGCTCTTGCTATCGAGTTACAAAGAATAGAAGCGGCCAAAAGTGAGGCCATCAGAAACGGCATACCTGCTTTGCACCGCGTCTACATGGCGGCCACTGGCAAGAGTGGGCAGTCAAGAATACTGCGCGCGTTCATCATTGGCATTTTCAATGGGGGCGACCATCCCTTTGACTTGAATCAATTACGCGCGCTTGATGAGACGCTTTTCGATGATGTGCTTGATGTTATTCGGCTGGATCGTCACGCCGAGGAAGAAGTGCATCGGTATTTACCAACCACTGCTCAACAAGCAATTTCGAGCTGGTCATTCTGGAACCGCTCGTCGATTTAGGCCAAAAGTTTGCGTAGTACGCAAACTTTTTAGCGCGGGTCGGTGGCGTGTTTGCGTGCTACGCAAACTTTTGCAGCGGTTTTGTATCTGGTGGGGAAAAGCCATGAGCAACAGGGATTCTTTGCGTAGTACGCAAACTTCGGACGGAAATTCATCATCCGAGCGAGAAAGCCCGCTCAAATGGTTTATGAAAGGCATCAAAGACAGGGATTCGTTGCGTCTTCAACGCAAGCAGACTGCAAAACTATTGCGGGCGGTACAAACCTTTGGGCGAAATAGCCGATTGGGCGGTGGATTCCGGCAAAGGGTACAGGGTAAGGAGGGGAGAAATCACTTTCAGCGGGTAGCTATTCGCCTGACCTATTCGCCCAATCGTGCGCCAGGGCAATGGGCTGCGCATGGTAAGTATATTGCCCGTGATTCCGCCCTTGAGGTGGGTGGCGGTGCCTTTGGTGTGAACGGAGCGCTAGATGCCGTAAGCACTTTGCGAGATTGGCAAACAGCGGACGATCCGCGCATGTTCAAAATGATTATCTCCCCCGAATTCGGGGACAAGATGGATCTGAAAAAATACACCCGAGATGTCATGGCAAAAATGCAGAATGATTTAGGCTGTGAATTTGAATGGGTGGCCGTCGATCATTACAACACGGACAATCCGCATGTACATGTAGCGATTCGTGGAATGGATAAGTCAGGCCATGAGATTAATATCCCGCGCGATTACATTAAATCTGGATTACGCGAATCATCACAGAATATTGCCACCCAGCATATTGGTTACAGACAAGAAGCCGATATTATTAAATCTCTGGACAGACAGATTAATCAAAATAGATTTACGGGCCTTGATCGTGAATTAATTAAACAGGCAACTGCATTATCTGCCGTGAAACATTGGCATCACGAAGAACCTAATACCATTAATTTCAAAAACACTAAAATCAAAGAGTCAGATCGGTCACGCCTGATCAAGCGATTAACCCATCTTGAGCACATGGGTTTAGTAAAAAAACAAAGTGGTATGGAATGGGAAATACGGGGGGATTTTGAGCAGGCGTTGCGGGTGCGGCAAATGTCTGAAGATCGACTCAAAACCAAATTCCAGCATGGCAAAACCTTATCAGACCCAGAAATGCCCTTGGTTTATCTGGATAGCCGTGAACCGCTGGCTAAACGCCTGTTCGGGCGCGTGGTGGGCGTTGGCGAGGATGAAACCAAGATGAAGCCTTATGCCTTGATTGAGGCCGTGGATGGCCGCGTTTATTACCTGAACACCAACCAGTATCAGAAGGTTGGTACCACCGTGCATGTGCAAAATCTGAAATCCGGTATCGGGGTGTATCAAGAAGGAGATGCCGAATCATTTTCGCGCGATCCGAAACGCCTCTTATCTGTATCGGCCACCTTGGCGCGAGGCAGTTACGCCGTGACACCTACGGGTTTGGGCGGATGGATTGGTGAATGCCAAATCGCCCTTGCCACCACACAAGCGGCCATGGTGCAGCGTGGTGTGATGCGGATAGAGAACGGAACGGCAGTTTGGCTTGGTGATCGTCAACGACAACGGGGTTTTACACGATGAAGCGAATTTCACTGGTGATGGTAATGGCAGCAGCCTTTCTTGAAATCGGTACAGCAAGTGCGGATGGACAATATTGGGGTGGCTTCACAGAAAGCCAGACCTATGGTACCGGAGCGATTAATTCAGTTGTAACGGATATTTACGACAACTCGGACAATCCTCAACTTGTCGGTCAAAAGATGACCGTTAACATCAATCCGACTGGTGGGATCGGGCAACCCACTGCCTATTATGTAGGCATTGGCATCAACAACACTATGTCAGGAATGTATACAGGATCGGGGTGGAAAGCCTACAGAAGCGGGCTATATGAGCCAGCCGCTATTGGCGCAGGTGGACATCAAACATTCACGGTATTCAGCGGTGATAGAACAATTTGCCAATCGGTGGCTCGCCAGGTCATGTTGAATGGAGGTGGTATTGGCAATGTGGGCTCGGTTCAATTTTATGCCGGTTACGGCTATATCACCCCGGAAAATCAAGCCACGATGGAGAAGCTATACAGCCAACACGCAACCACGGTTCCCTCCGACACCATGCAGCTCATGTATGCACAAACGCAGATGATGCAGGCCAAGGCATATCAAAAGATTTATTCCGTTGATTGCTCAATCGGGAATTGATGGGGGGTTCTATGACTGATTCAAATCAAAAGCAGTTGCTCGAAGAGGTGTTGAGCATTATGGGTCGGGGTGAAGCGCCCTGGCAGCAATCAATCGGCAGTGATGATCGGCTTGCTGCTGAAATTGAACCCGCAAATCCCACAATTATCCTTGAGCAATTCGAAAAGGCTCTGAATGGTCATCCAGAACTCATGGAGGTCGCCAGCAACCGTATTCATGGAGATTTGTTTTCATCTGCTTTGAATGCGAGGCCGACCGTGGGGCTAAACGCTCTTTTAACAGATGGCACTTTTGATCAAATGCTGGAAGTGGCTGAACAAGAAGGCACCCTGAATGAGCTTGGCAAAGCGGTTTCGCTGATGGAGCAAGCCACCAAAACACGTTTAGCTCAAATGGGTTTTGAACCGGATGCGGTCAGACAGGTCGATCAAACCATGGGTGAAATGGTTGAAAAGCTCAGCACCCGAGAACGCACGACTTTGATACCTGATCGTGCGAAAGTCGAGGTAGCAAGAGAAGACCAAGCCTCAAAGCCAGACAAAAAAACGGAATTTGATCAGCTCGTTACCGGCCAGAATCTTGTCATCGAAAAAGCAGTGGACGATGGCATGTCGTATGTCGGCACGGTCGCTGGTGAAGATGGTGGCACGGTGATCGTCAAGGTAGGCGAGCATCGAGCCGTTGCCATGAGCAAGGCGCGAATGGAAGGCGATGTCGAAGTCGGTGAAAACAGCCGGTTTGGCTATGAAAATCAATATGGCAACGATGAGCGCGGGCGGGCGATTCGGGATAAGAATATTGAGCTGGGCGGCCAGCGTTATGCCGTGATTGACATGGATGACCTGGTGCAACAAAACCGCCGCTCAGTCATGGGCAAGGTATTGGCCGTTGAGCCGGATACCGTGTACACCAAATTCGGCAAGGATGCCGAGGGTCGAGATCAGGTGGTGGCACACCATCCGGCCAAGCTGGATATTATTCCGGCGCTGGGTTCATTTGCATCCATCAACTATGGCGCCGATGGGTTGGGCAAGCTTGCGACCAAAGAGCGCGGTCATGGGCTCGATCAGCAGATCGAGCGTTAATCTCATTTACCAAAAGGAAAACACATGAACTCAAGCAAAAGCAAAGTACCCGGCGATGTGAACATGGCTGACCTTCGAGAAAAAATCATTT
>NZ_JAQTTX010000106.1 GCF_028710545.1 Halothiobacillus sp.
AAGCCCGGGTGAGTGCATTGAAACTGCGGCCAAACAGCCCCGGTTGAGGTGTAGCGGTGGCGTCGGTTTGCTTCTGCTCACGCATTCGGGCCAGCAACATGGGCGTGAGCGAGAGTGCCACCAGCCCCGACATGAGAATCACGATACCGATCGTGGCGCCGAATTCGAGGAATAATCTACCGAGCAGGCCGCCCATCAGGATCAGCGGCAGGAACACGGCCGCCAGCGAGAGCGTCATCGACAGAATCGTGAAGCCGATTTCCCGGCTGCCGATCAGTGCGGCCTGCATCGGGCTTTTGCCCATTTCGCGGTGGCGGGAAATGTTTTCGAGCATGACGACCGCGTCATCGACAACAAAACCAACCGCGAGTGTCAGCGCCAACAGCGTCAGGATGTTCAGGCTGTAGCCGAGCAGATGCATGACGGCAAATGTGGCCAGAATCGAGATCGGAATGGAAATCACCGCGATGAGCGTTTGTCGCCATTGACCGAGGAACAGCCAGATCACCGCAGCGACCAGCAGACTCGCCAGAACCAGGGTGAATTCCACTTCATCGACAGCTGCCTGCACATAGGTGGACTTGTCGTAGATGATCTGCATTTTTGCGCCGCCCGGTAGCGTCGCATTGAGCTTGGGTAGTGCTTCTCGGATTGCCTTGGCGATATCGACGGTATTGCTATCGGGCTGACGAACAATGGCAAGAATGATGCCGCGCTCGTTGTTGATCCAGGTGGCGCGCGTGTTCTGCTGCACGCCATCCACCGCGTGCCCCAGCTGGTTGAGTTCGACCGGTGCGCCGTTGTTGTAGGCCACGATGAGCTTGTTGAATTGCGCCGCGTTGGTCAACTGGCCGTCGACCTTGAGGTTGTATGAACGGCTCGGGCTTTGCAGGGTGCCCTGCGGCAGATTCGCATTCTTGCTGTCGATTGCACTGACCAGATTGGTCAGGGAAAGATTGCGCGCCTGCATGGCATACGGGTTCAGAAGAAGCCGCACGGCGTAGGTTTGACCACCGAACACCCGTACTTCCGAAACGCCCGGAATGGACTGCAACTTCACCGCCAGTTGCTGTTCGGCAAAGGCATCGAGTTGGTATAGCGGCATGTCGGGGGCGGATAAACCGATAAAGACGATGGGGCTACTGGTCGGATTCTGTTGCCGCACGGTCGGCTGTTGGGTCATCGTGCTGGGGAAGAAGCGCGACGCCTGTGTGACCGCAGCTTGCGTGTCCTGAGTGGCGGCATTGATGTCGCGACTTAAATCAAATTGCAGGGTAATGCGGGTCGTGCCCGTGCTATTGACCGAGTTGATGGACAGCAGACCGGGAATCCCCGAAAACGCCTGTTCCATCGGCGAAGCGACGGCACTGGCCATGAGTTCGGCACTGGCACCGGGCAGGCTGGCGGAAACCGAGACCGTCGGGAATGCGACATTCGGCAGCATGGCGACCGGCAGTGCCCGCCAGGCAAACAGGCCAAATAGAATCAACGCGGCAAAGAGCACGGTCGTCATGACCGGGCGCCGAATGAACGGCGCAGCCAAGTTGCCGATTGCGTTACTCATTGCTCGAACTACCTGAATGCGATGCAGATTCCGCTTTTAAGTGCTCGGAACTCTGGGCTTTCTTATTGCTCGTCTTTTCAAGCGCGACCGGCATACCGGGTGCGATTCGGGCGGGTAGGGGATAGATGACTTTTGCATCGGCGGACAGGCTGCCTGCGGGCAGGGCGGCTTCGTTCGACGTGTTCCTGGCGGGAGAAACCGTCTGCATTTCGACTTTGCCATTCTTGTATAGGTAGACAAACATGCCCTGGTCGCCGATCTGTACGGCAGCCGCGGGCAGAACCTGCGCATCGGGGATTTGACCCAGCGTGAGGCGTGCCGTCACGAACTGACCGGGCCAGAGCGAACCGTCTTGGTTGTCGATCAACCCCTGCAGGCGGATGGTACCGGTACCGGCGCTGATGCTGTTGTCGATGAAGCTCAAGTGCCCCTTGCCGAGTACGTGATCGGCGTGTTCATCCAGAACCTCGACGGTGGGCGGCGGTACGCTTTTTTCTCCCGGCTTGGTTTGCCCCAGCCCCGGCCATTCCTTGCGGAGTGCTTGCAAGACCGATTGCGGCAGGCTGAAATTCACCAGCAGTTCACGATTGGAAACGAGGGTCGACAATGCGGTGTTGTTGGCGACGACGAGATTGCCGGGCTGGAGCGAAATTTCCCCCAGTCGTCCGGTAATCGGCGCCCGGATCTTGGTGTAGGCAAGGTTGATTTGCGCCGTCTGAATGGCGGCCTCATCCTGAGCGATCAGTGCGTTGGCGGCCATGGCCGTGGCTACGGCCTGATCGTACGACTGACGCGTGACGTACTCCTTTTCGACCAAGGGCTTGAGTTGCTTGACCTGCTGGGCGGCATAGCGCGCCTGGGCGCGGTCGCCCTCGAGTTTGGCCCGAGCAGAAAGCAACGCCGTTTCGAAGGGTTGTGCATCGAGCGAGAAGAGCAGATCGCCCTTTTCGACCTGCTGACCGGATTGCACGTGCACGGCATCAATGGTGCCACTGACCTGCGGCGTCAGAGTGACGGCGTTCGGGCTGGCCAACGTGCCCGCCGCGGTCATGGTGATGGGTACCGTTCGTACGCTGGGCGTGATGACCGAGACTTTCGTGATCATCATCCCCGGCATTTCTGATGTAGGCTTTTCCGTTTTAGCCTTGTCCTTTTCAGCCGATTTATCCGTTGCTGTCTGGTTTTGGCAGCCGCCCAAGGCCAGAACGGACAGTACGGCGAAGATGGTCAGTAGACGGCTCTTGTTTCCGATCATCGGGCGACGGATGGGCTCTGATTGCGGTTTGAGTCGGCGGCGCATAGTCATGGCTGGGACTGTTCCTTTTGAACATACAAATGTGATGTCGGAGCGAGATCGGGCTGATGATCGGACGATGTGGCGCCTTCACTGACGGCTGCTGTCGTCGGGTCAAGCAGGCTGTGTTCCGAGAACATGGGCGTGCCGAGTTGGCCGATGGCGGCGCCGAGTTTGGCGAGCGCAGTGTAGGCATTCAATGCGTTCTGGGCGAGTGTGACTTCGGCCGTTGCCAGCGTGGACTGAGCTGTCAAAAGATCCTGAATCGTGG
>NZ_JAQTTX010000107.1 GCF_028710545.1 Halothiobacillus sp.
CGCGGTCATGGGCTCGATCAGCAGATCGAGCGTTAATCTCATTTACCAAAAGGAAAACACATGAACTCAAGCAAAAGCAAAGTACCCGGCGATGTGAACATGGCTGACCTTCGAGAAAAAATCATTTTGGCTGAACGATCCTGTGGAGCCATCGAGTTTACCGCCGATGAAGCCAAGCTCATGGGCGCTTTCATCGAAGATGCAATCAGTGAGGCGGATGCCAAGGAAAGCGATAAGGCACTCGAATAAATGGGCTTAGTGTTGAGCAAATCCACTTGGTCAACACAAACAACACACATTTCCAGCATCAGACGATGTGCAATTTCGTATTCAGGAGACTGCTCCCATGGAACCCAAAAAGCCTTTCCACGAAATCGTGGCCGAAAAACTGATTGAGCAATTAAAGCAGGGCACCGCGCCGTGGCAAAAACCATGGCAACCGGGCGAGGCCGGTGGCATCGTGCCCATGAACCCCACCACTGAAAATCGCTACAAGGGCATTAATGCCATGTGGTTAATGGCTCAAGGTTACTCCGATCAACGCTGGATGACCTATAAGCAAGCCCGGGACATCGGCGCCCAGGTGCGCAAAGGCGAGAAAGGCACGGGCATTCAGTATTGGAAATTTACTGAAGAGCAAATTGTGCGCGATGACCATGGCAAACCCGTGATCAATGCCGAGGGCGAGAAAGTAAAACAAACCGTCAGGCTGGAACGGCCACGGGCATTTTTCGCCACCGTATTCAATGCCGAACAGATCGATGGTTTGCCGCCTTTGCAGCCAAAAGTTCAAATAGAGCAAACATGGAAAGCACAGGAGCGTGCCGAAAACATTTTGCTTGCATCCGGTGCGGTAATTCGACATGGCGAAGCCGATCGGGCTTTTTACCGCCCTTCAACCGACAGCATCCATCTTCCGGATAAGGGGCAATTTCCCAGCGCCGATACCTATTACGCCACTGCGTTGCATGAGCTGGGGCACTGGACGGGGCACAGCAGCCGCCTTGATCGAGACTTGACGGGTAGTTTTGGCAGTGAATCCTATGCCAAAGAAGAACTGCGAGCTGAAATTGCCAGCATGATTTTGGGCGATGAGCTGGGAATCGGGCATGATCCCGGTCAGCATGTGGCCTATGTCGGCTCTTGGATCAAATCCTTGCAAGAAGATCCTCTGGAAATATTCCGAGCGGCAGCCGATGCTGAAAAAATTCAAGGGTATGTTCTGGGCTTGGAGCTGGCGCGTGAGCAATCCTTGCAGCAAGAACCCACCCTCGAACCAAAAATCCAGCAAATCGAAATCGATGGCCAAAGTTACGCCGTCATTCATGCCGATGACTTGGTGCAACAAAACCGCCGCTCAGTCATGGGCAAGGTATTGGCCGTTGAGCCGGATGCCGTGTTTACCAAATTTGGCAAGGATGCCGGTGGACGCGATCAGGTTGCCGTACACAACCCGGCCAAACTGGATGTTATTCCGGCGCTGGGTTCATTTGCATCTATCAATTACGGTGCCGATGGTTTTGGCAAGTTGTCAGGCAATCAGCACAGCAAGGCGCTAGAGCAACAAATGGGGCGGTAAACCCATTCCCTCCCAATTCCCTGCCCCCTTGATACCGTGATTGAGTCCCAACACTGGATTCAATCATGGCCAAGAACCCCTCTTCCCCGACAGAACTTTACAGTCTCTCCAATAAACCAACCGAGCCCGGCGGCTTGCAATTAATCGGCGTAGCGGCTGGTTTGCTGATGTTGCTTACCGTGACGGTTGTTACCACGCAATACCTCGCATCGGCTTTGGATTATCAGTCGGCCTTGGGTTCACCGCTGATGGGCAAGCTGTATGCGCCTTGGATGTTTGCCATTTGGCTGTGGCAGTACGGCAATGTGCCTGCACTCAAATCGATTGTGACTGTCGCTTATGTGTTGCTGATTGGCGGGGCTGCCGTTGCCGTTATTGGGGCAGCACTCATCAGCTATTGGTATCGGCGCAAATTTGGCAATGTCGGCATGGATTCACTCCACGGTTCGGCGCACTGGGCAAGCGAGAATGAAATCAAGGAGATGGGGGTTTTTGATGCCGCCGGGGTGTTTATCGGTGCATGGAAAAACCCACGGGGCGATATTCAATACCTGCGGCACGATGGGCCTGAGCATGTCATGGCCTTTGCGCCGACCCGCTCCGGTAAGGGGGTGGGCTTGGTGTTGCCCACCTTGCTGGCATGGCGGCATTCGGCCTTGGTGTACGACATCAAGGGCGAGAACTATGCGCTAACAGCAGGCTGGCGTGAGAAGGAGGCGAATAACCGCATTATCCGGTTTTCGCCCACCGACATTACGGGTTCGGCCAGTTACAACCCCTTGAATGAAGTGCGCTTGGGCACTCAGCGGGAAATTGCTGACATTCAAAACCTCGTGACGATGATTGTCGATCCCGATGGCAAGGGCATGACCGATCACTGGGCGAAAACCGGCCATGCGTTGCTGGTCGGCACCGTACTGCATGTGATGTATTCGGAGGAGGATAAAACCTTGCGCGGGGTGGCGACATTTCTCTCTGACCCTTCGCGCACGCTGGAAGAAACGCTGGCCGAGATGATGAACTCGAATCACCTTGGCGACCGCCCTCATCCTGTCGTGGCCGCTTCAGCGCGCGACATGATGAACAAATCAGAAAATGAGCGTTCTGGCGTGCTTTCGACCGCCATGTCGTTTCTCACGCTGTATCGGGACCCCATCGTGGCCTCGAATACCGACAAATCTGATTTTACCGTGGCCGATTTGATGAATGCCGAGCAGCCGGTATCACTGTATCTCGTGGTGCCACCTTCAGACAAAGACCGCTTGAAGCCTCTGATTCGTTTGATGATTAACCAGATCATCCGCAATCTGACTGAATCGATGGAGTTCAAAGAAGGCCGTTCAGTGGCGGGCTACAAGCATCGATTGTTGCTGATGATTGATGAATTCCCCTCCTTGGGACGGCTCGATATTTTTCAGGAAGCCCTGGCTTTCATTGCCGGTTACGGCATGAAGGCTTATCTCATTACCCAAGATTTAAG
>NZ_JAQTTX010000062.1 GCF_028710545.1 Halothiobacillus sp.
CTCACCACTGCGACATCCTCGAGACCGGCAACGATTCCTACCGCTTCAAACAGCGCAAGAAATCAGCCTGATACCCTGGTCAAAATTGGACGCTGTTGGGTGGTCAATTTTCGACGCTGTTTGACACGCTAACAACTCAATCCAGCGGACGCCCACCCGCTATGCGGGCGGTCGCCGCTGATTTCGGGCGTTAGTGAGCAAGGTTGTGCGGCTGCTTGAATTCTTGAAAGCCCGTTCCTACGAAACCTCCAAGCAGGAGGAGTTGCTGTATGAATTTGTCGCAACCGAGTTGGAATCTGGTGCACTCAGCAAAGGCCTTTGGACAAAGGCTCTCGCCGAAACCGGATTTGATGATGCTCAGGCGCGAGCGCTTTACATCAAAATGCGCGTCGCATCTTTACAGGCAGAGCTGCGAGAAATTGCTCCACACCTCAGGCAAATCGACGAGGCACAATCCAGGCTATCCAAATTGCTTGAGCAAGGATGTAGCCAAGAGGCAATTGACTATCTTAAAAACCCAATTCTCGCTGCCACGTACGTGCGGAAATACGGTGTTTCAATGGAGAAGATCAACAAAGCCATAAGCATCGGCGCAATCAAAGGCTGCCTCGTAGATGGTTATTTGTGGGTTCAAGATCGTGCTTTATAAGCTCAACGGACTGCTCTCCCTAACCCGGCAGTCCACACGGACGCTGCGCGATAAAGCCGCGCAGCGCCGGTGACTTCTACGTTGGACGCCACCATCAACAATCACTTCATGAGACTAATTCAAAATGAAACAAAAGCCACCTATCACCATATCCTCGCTTGATGCGGTGCGACTTGAAAAAATGCTCGATTCACTTGGCGACAAGCAGATTCCAGACAAAGAGGGGCTACGAGCCGAGCTAGACCGGGCTAATATTCTGGAGCCGGAGGAAATGCCGCATGACGTCGTCACAATGAACTCAACGGTAACCTTCCGGATGGAATCATCCAGTACCGAGTTCTCCCTGACGCTTGTCTATCCAAGCGACATTGACGAAGGCACGGGGAAAATATCGGTTCTTGCCCCTGTTGGCAGCGCACTTCTCGGATTACGAGAGGGCGACGAGATATCCTGGACCAAGCCCGGCGGTGGATTACTCAAAGTGCGCATCCTGAAAGTTGTATATCAACCTGAGCGTTCCGGTGACTTTCGGCGGTAGCTGGCACTTGGAGAATCCGTGTCGTCGCCCAACAAGTCGTTCCAGCGGACGCGCTTGAGCGCGCCGCTGAGCTCCAACGTTAGGCCCCGCAATGCGAACCTCTCGTGGTGCCAGACGATTTCGCGCATCCCGTCAGGAATTGAACAGTCGCCGGTGCCTGAATTCAATCTCCCTACGACATTCAACGAGGCTGCCTGCCCACCACGCAGACCCCAGTGGATCATGGGCGAAAGACTTCAAGGTCATCGACCAATCACGTAGTAAATGGACCAGTCGAAGGTCGCAAGACGATCACAAGAAAGGTTATGTATGAATCAAAGTAGCAATTGCATCAGCACTCCAGTTGTTGGACAGTTTGCGCTGCCATTTCAACCGTAAGCGTCCAGCCGCCCCACCTGTTCTGACGGGGATTGAGTAGGGTAAAAAGTGTCCACCTATTTTTAGTGGACACTTTTATGAACCTGACACCATCTGCTCGCCAACGGCGCTACCATCCTGCTGAATTCAAGGCCCAACTGATTACCCTATGTCAGCAACCCGGTGCATCGGTTGCCGGAGTGGCACTGGCGCACGGGGTGAATGCCAACCTGTTGCGTCGCTGGATTCGTCAACAGGCAGGCTCGATGCCCCGATCAGCACCGACTCTGGTGCCGATCGAGCTTGCCGCACCGCTCACTGTGCCAACCGACGATGCTTTGAGTCTTGAGATTACCACGCGCTCGGCTCGTGTCACGATCCACTGCCCGGCATCCCGTGTGGATAGCTGTGCCCGCCTGCTCGGGCGGTGGCTCAAATGATCAGCCCCGAACAGGTGTTCCTGATCGTGGAACCGGTGGATATGCGCTGGGGTATTGAACGCCTGTCGCAACAGGTGCAATCCCTGCTGCACCGATCCCCTTGTGATGGTACCGCTTATGGGTTTACCAACCGGGCTCGCTCCCGAATCAAACTTCTGATCTGGGATGGCACGGGGGTGTGGCTCTGTCAGCGCCGCTTGCACCGGGGGCATTTTTATTGGCCAAAGCCCGGTGATGATCGGTTTATCATGAGTGCCGAACACTGGCAGTGGCTGACCACCGGGGTGGACTGGCAACGGCTCTGCGCCAAGCCACAGGCCCACTGGCAAGTGTGAGATTTTTCAGGATTTCGTCTTGAAAAATCAGCACATGCAGCTTGGGGTTTGGTATAATCAACCTCATGATTTCAAACGCAGAAACCGGTCATTCATCCCCTGAAACGCCCTCCGTGGCGTGGCTGATTCAGCAACTGAAATCACAGGAACAAGCAATCAAATTGCGTGATGAGTCACTGGCGCATCGGGACGCCACCATCAAGGCACTGGAACTCAAGAACCAGAAATTGACCCATGAGCTGGCGTATTACCGCCGTATCCGCTTCGGGGCCAAAACCGAGGCCATGAGTGCCGAGCAACTACACCTGTTCGAAGACGATCTGGCCGAGGACATTGCTGCCGTTGAGGCCGAGTTATCACCCCCGGCAGATGCCCCGCCTAAACCCCGCCCTAAGGCCGGTCGTCAGCCTCTGCCCGATCATCTGCCGCGTGAAACCCATGTCCATGAACCCGATCCCTGTCAGTGCGGCCAGTGTGGAGCCCATCTGGTCAAGATCGGTGAGGACGTCACCGAAAAGCTCAATATCATTCCCGCCCAATTCTTTGTCGAACGGCATGTCTATCCCACACACCTGCCGATCCTGTCAAACCATCACGGCCGAACCAAGCGCACCCACCATCATCGATGGCGGTATGGCCGCCCCTGGTCTGTTAGCTTGGGTGGCGGTCAGCAAATATGTCGATCACCTGCCGCTCTATCGGTTAGAACAGATTGCCCAGCGTAGTGATGTGCATCTCTCACGCAGCACGATGAGTGAATGGATCGGTCGCATCGGTGTGGCCCTGCAACCCCTGGCCGATCGCTTGAGTGAATTACTCAAACAGCGGGCGGTACTGCATGCCGATGAAACCCCGGTACAGCAACTCGATCCGCTGGCCGGTAAAACCAGGCGAGCTTATCTTTGGGCCTATCGCAGCAATAGCCTGGATGCGGGGCCGCCGATCGTGGTGTTCGACTATCAAACCGGCCGCAGCGGCCAGCATGCCGCCGAGTTTCTTCAGCACTGGCCAGCCAATGGACCAACCAATGGACAAGGCACCTTGATGGTCGATGACTACAGCGGGTACAAAGCCTTGTTCCGTGCGGGCGTGACCGAGCTTGGCTGCTGGGCCCATGCCCGGCGCAAGTTCTTTGATCTGCACAAGGCCAGCAATCATCCGGTTGCGCACGAGGCACTGGCACGGATTGCCCGGTTGTATGTTGCAGAAGAAGAGGCCCAAGACATGGACATTGCGGGGCGGATGCAACACCGTGCTTTGCACAGCCTGCCGATATTGCTGGACATGCACCAGTGGCTCACTCGGCTTAGGCCCGGTGTGGCCAACAATGGTGCCCTAGCCAAGGCCATTGACTATACCTTAAAGCGCTGGCCGGCATTGATTCGCTACGCCCAAACCGGCCACCTACCGATCGACAACAACCCGATAGAAAATGCCATCCGCCCCATTGCCCTCGGCAAGAAGAACTGGTTGTTCGCCGGCAGTGAACGGGCAGGCAGGCGTGCCGCTGCGATCCAGAGCCTGTTTGCCACCGCCAAGCTCAACGACATTGAACCGGCCGCCTGGTTGAAAGATACCCTGGAAAAACTACCCACCTGGCCCAACAGCCGCATCGATGAACTGTTGCCCTTCAGGCAGAAAGCATAAACGACCCATGTTTTACAGGTGGAGCGGTTGGACGCTTACGTCAATTTTCGACGCTGTTTGACACCAATGGCCAGATAAATGGCCTTGACCCGGACGCTGCCGTCCCTGACCTTCACATGGATGCAGTCAAGATAGACGATGGGGTACAGGGCGTCCAGCGGCCGGGCTTGCCAGGTTTTCACTTCCTCAATGACCGCATCGGTCACCGAGGAAATCAAGGTAGGCGAGACTTCGGTGCCGTACATCTCTTCCAGGTGGCTCTGAATTTCCCGGACCGTCATGCCTCGGGCATAGAGCGACAGGATCTTGTCGTCAAAACCTGTCCAGCGGGTCTGATGCTTGGGTATCAGTTGAGGCTCAAACGTGCCGTGGCGGTCACGGGGGATTTCAATCGGTAAGGCACCAAACTCGCCTTTGAGTGTCTTCTGGCTCTTGCCGTTACGGGTGTTGCCGGCAGGGTTCTCCACGGGTTTATGCTTGCCATACCCCAAGTGCTCGGCCATCTCGGCTTCCAGCGCTTTCTCGACCAGAACTTTGGTCAGGTGCTTGAGTAGCCCATCCTCGCCAATCAGGTCTTCCGGCTTGCGGTAGTTCGCCATCAGGCTGCTTATCAGTTCTTCAGGTACATCGTGCTTCTTTACGGTCATTATCATCGCTCCTGGCAATGCGGCAGTTTCCTGCCATGGGACCGTTTACACAAAAATTCTTACACCCTCCTGTACTGGTCTGCCATTAAACCTGAGGCCCTGTTCATGCGCCCGGCCAACGCATTTGCTTCGACCTTCCTTTACCTGTTGATGGGCATGGTGTGGATGTTTCCAGGGTCGCTGAGCGAACTACTGAATGAAACTAAGCGTGCATCTCATCCAGATGGGCGTTCAGATTCGGATTGATCAATATGTGGAACATCCAAAAGCAGTACATCTAGTTCTCACTACACTTGTCCAATCCCACCAAATCCGTTATTTCAACAATCTGGGTTTTGCTGACCATAGCTCCGAATTTGGGCCTCCAAGGTCGCGACTCGAGCTACCATTTCCGCGAATCGCTGATTCCCTTCATATGCTGCCTTAGTAAAGGTGACCAAAGCGTCATATTCGGCATCTTCTGGAAATCCAAATTGCCTAGCCACATCAAATAAATCACCAAGACTACGTAGAGCATCCTCTTCCATCACACGCTGAGCTAAGCCATCAGAAATTGGCATGCCCTTCCAATGGGGATCTTCACAAGGCCGCGTCATGCCCATGAGATGATCGTATTCAAGCCATGCCACATCTTCTTGACCAAAAAATTCAACCAAGGCATCTCTGGTTTCGGAATTCCTAGGGCAAACCCACGCATTGCGCAAATGATCCCATTGGCAGCCCGGAACACCTTTCATTTGAAGGCCATCATCAAACAACATCGTGATTACATACTTACATTCCGAACAAAAAATAGTGACCATTACGCATCCTTCTTAGACTAAAAAATTCGGATCAGATGTATTTAAATAGCGTGCAGACTCACTCTTAATCTAGCCCAACGACGCGCCAGCCATACCCTCCCTTGGCAGGGTTCTTTGCATGAACAGCGATAGCTGTTACCTCAATAGCATCCGGGTTAGCGCGCTCAACGAGATAGGGGGGGACAAATGCATCCTCTACAAAGCCAAAACCCTTTGGGTTACGACGGAGTTGTCCTTTAACACGCTTAAAATGTTTTTCAGACAATTCACAGAGCTCCACGTTGAACACATCTACTCGATTGTTCTTGGGATTACGTGCAAGTCCAAATCTAACGCCGTCGCCAATATGGAATGCCGCCCCTGAAGGTTCATTGAGGTTTACCTCATCGCCCGAGTCCAGGATAAGAATCCTCGTCGTTTTTTCTGCGACTGTCTCACGCGTAACCACACCAATGCCTGATTCCAGACAGTCCCATTTCTGCCCATCCTTTCTGGCTGAGACATGAACGATTGTCTGCCTGTCATCTTCGTTCTGACTACCGACCACAACTACCAGCGGTGCTCCAACTTCAGCCTTCAGCCCCTTCAGCCTTGGACTGACAAGACTCCACGTTTGCCCTTTGGAATCCTTGGTTGCATATCGAAATAATGGCTTCGGTTTCCAGCCGGGTCTTACATCTTTTGGCGGACTTGGAACAAGGGAGCCAAGATAATTGGCTTCCAGCGTTTCCACGACATCGAAGCATAGGGCCAATGCCGCATTCGAATGTTTGGCGTAGAAATTCTCTGGCTTTTCAGCACCATCTGCAGATGGGTCATACCAAGGGCTAGCTATCATCTCCTCCATCTCACGCCCAATCGGCCACCCTTCCGCTTCGCGGATATTGATTGTGAGCGCGACTTCCTTACTAGCTTGAACGTACTCTTCCTGTTCCGCTAACAAGGCAGCTAACTCCCGATGCGCCCGAACCAAGAACTTTGGCTCGGCTGAGCACTCCAGAGCCCGACAAAAGCAACTCACAGCCAATTCAGGCTGCTCGGACTGGTATAACCTACCTGCTTCCGCCCAGACCCAAAATTCATTTCGCTTGGCCTTAATGACACCAGCCAGAAGTTCCGTTGCGCGCTGGAAGTCCCCCATCTGACGCAAAACAATTGTCATGTCCCAATTGAGCCAGATGGGGTCATCCAGCTTTGCCTTATCACCGAACCGTTCCGCAAACTCCAACACCAATTTCATCTGCTCTTCACTGGCGTCCGGATGCGCCGTACCCCATTTGCACAAGGTTCGAGCAACTTTCATCCCCAGAGATGGGTACGTTTTTCCTTGGTATTCCCGGGGCCGACAGTCTTCATCACTCAAGCCGTCGGGGCCTATCCAACGAACTATTTCCAAAAACTGGGGCAAGTGCTGCCCGACCTTGGCGAGTTGCGTCAAGATGTTTGAACAAACCATGCCAGGTTTCTGAGGCTCCTGCCTGTAGAACTCTCTCATCCACGACATCAAGTCTTGCACATCCTGCCCGTTGACTTGCTGACTTCGTTTCAAAGCCTCGCCCATGTGGTCAACAATGCGCTTGATGCGGTCGAAGATTAGCCACTCGTACTGAGATCTTGTTTTAAAGTCCCCCGGGTCTGCCACCAAAATTTCTACGGCAGTCTTCAAAGCCTGGTCGATTTGTCCCGCCTTGCGAAGGGCCTGGACGTTTTGCCAATTCACGAGAAAAATCCCTTAATTTCTTCGAGCAAACCCATGTCACTACTTTGTAGCGGACGCACGCTGGAAACCAATCCTTGTTTGTCGAAGTTGATCTCAATATTGAGGCGTTCGTCTTGCTTCCGTACAACGGTAATGATCAATCGATAGGGCGTCTCGGCAGCAGAAACGACCTTCCAGTCGGTTCTGTCCATCCGCGAACGGACAGAACTGAGCAGGGCCTCCACCTCAGATGAGTAACCATTCGTCTCGAGGCATTCCTCAGCCACTTCGGTGAGTAATGCCCAATGCGCCGGATCGTCCAGGTGCATGGCTGTGACTACGTTTTTCCCGTTGTAGGCAAGCCGCAGTTGACATTGCTCATCTTGCGGACCGATAAGATCGTACCGTTCTTGATAAGGGTGGCAAGCTGCCCTGGCTATTCGCCAACCAACTCGCTCCACTGCATTGGCGGCTCGAAGCCATACAGCTGCTGACTTGAGAATATCCTTCGACTCATCCAACCCTTGGGGTAAACGACGTTGCTGATCCCTTTCAGACGCGATGCCATTGGGCTGAAATGCCCAACCAGCACCTACAGCGATATCTGCGGCCACTTTTACTGCGCCTGCGTTCCATACTGCCGTATCGAATGGATGTATTTCGGTAAAGTTCAAGAGCACCAGCTCGCGTTCGGCGACCGTGAGTGCTGAATACAGCCAACGAAAAAAACCTTCCGAATGACGCCCGGCTGCATGGTCGCAATTCACGTAACAAATCGGCTGTGACATACCTTGGGCGTGGTGCACGGTAGAAGCGTAGCCATATCGTGCGTAGGTGAAGTCTGGC
This sequence comes from Halothiobacillus sp., assembly GCF_028710545.1. Classification (GTDB taxonomy): domain Bacteria; phylum Pseudomonadota; class Gammaproteobacteria; order Halothiobacillales; family Halothiobacillaceae; genus Halothiobacillus. Next base: position 7,962 of record NZ_JAQTTX010000062.1, read on the forward strand.
GGGGGCGGAGGAGACTCCACTCCCTGGAGTTCACCTTGCTTTCCCTCGGTTGGCTTCTTTAACCTGCTCTTTCGCCAAGCACTTTCTGCGATTGCAGTATCCGGCTCCAATTCCGGCTTTTCTGCTGTCAGGAACTCTTCAAAAACCTCAAGTTCAACCTCGTCGCGACCATGGAGACTGCATCTAATGGAATGAAATCTGACGGCCTCCTTTCTCCCTTTCAACCCTTGTTGGTAGGAGGTACGAGCGAAGACACTCTCAACCGTGTAGCGAGCGCCGGATTGCATGGTGAGATATGAGCCGAATGGGTCACGTACATCGGGAGTGACATATATTTCCAGTAGATCACCTGCCTCGATAGCACCCAAGGTTTTCTTGCCATGCAAACGCTCACGAACCCATTGGGTTAGGGTATTAGCTTGACGATGAGTCTCACACAAATACCAGACTGAACCGGGGCCTTCACGGAAGTGATGCAAAATCTCGTTTGCAGCCTCTTTCTTCTCGCCAATCCTGATTCCCTCATCGGTTGCCAGCTCCAGTGCTGCAAACTTCTGTGAGGAAATGGCAGAAACCAACTTAAATGCATTATTCAGTTTGGCTGAGCCATCGGTAGTGTCGATAAGCTGTTTCAGCTCTAGAGACTGGTGCTTAAGTTCTCGTGCTTTCTGAAAATTACCAGAAAGCACCGACTCCTCAGTGCCACACCGCTGAATTTGATACGGATCACCAAAGAAAACCACCTTGCGACGCGCTTTGCCAAATTCTGCAAAGTCGAAAAAATCAGAAAGCAACTGACCGCTACCATACTGCTTGCCATCAGGAGTAGAGAATCGAGAATTCCCTAGCAAGTGCGAATCGTCCAGCAGATAGACGCAATCCTCACTATCTTCGCAGGCACGCAACGGAATGATTTTAAGTTGTTTTTGCTCCGCAGCTTCTTCTCCATCTGTCCTTTGCTCATCCTCCCCACCTTGCTTACCTATATAGAGGTGGGCATAGATGCTGTTGGCGTGTACCTCAGAGCCATCGGCAAGACGTCGATTGGGTTTCAGCACAATAGCGGTTTTACCAGCCTTGGCAATCTCGTTCCTTATCTCGGCTAACAGGCGACTCTTGCCCGTTGAAGTCATGCCAAGCACAGAAAAGGAATTGAGTTCATCCGCTGAGATGAAACTACATAGTGCCTGGAGAGCTTCGTGTTGATGAGCGGTCAGCTGCGCAAGACCTGGAGGCAAGCGTTGACTCGTATTAACGTCACGTACATGCGGCAGGCTGGAAGCCCATTCAAACGGCTGAACACCAAGCCTGCGGACAATTTCCAGTGCTTCGTCCTGTGCAATCCTCAATTCAGGCGAGGATAGGCCATCAAGCACAGCCGCACAGTTCACTAGATCTGTAGGATAAAACCAGGAGTTCGTCTTGGGCGACAGATCCAACTGATCTTGTATATGGTCAGAAAAAATAACGCCCGCAGAGATATGACCAAGGTTACGCCCTGACAACAACGCCTTGGAAGTCAGCCAATTCAGAACGGAAAACTTATTGTCACGCAATTGTTGAAAGGGGTTAGCTTTGCTACCCCCTTTAACAACTACGCCATCAATCCGCCACGGACCGTTCTCTGTGCCGGTCAGCGTACCGCCATAACTCTTAAAATCGGCCACGATGACTGCAGACGGAAGAATGCAGACCAAGTCGATTTCAGCGCCGCTCCACATGGTATTTGCAATAACAAAAATCCAGTCAGCACTCGTTGCCCATCGTTCCTCTAGTTTTCCCAGGAAGGTGCGGAGCATCTGATTCTCATGAGTACGACCGGCCTTTTCGCCATAAACGAAAATAGTCATTGCTCGCCTACCTGCACAAAGAACGCCACCTTTCCAAGAAAGATTCGTGAACAAATTCCGCCGGTTAAAATTTTGATGTTTTCAGTTTCTGTCCATGAACAGAAACCCTTGTCTTCAACCATGATGAAAATCACTTTTGTATTTGTCTATACGAATTAAATCCATCCCCTGAGCCAATAAACTGGATATCGACGCATCAAACGCCCGCTTGAACTCAAGATCCTGTGCATAGTTTTTGTATAGACCCATATCCCTGTGTAATCCCCCCAAGAAGTAGCGGCAGCCAAAAGTGGAGTTATGCAGCCATTGCCAATTTCTGCATGGGGGTAATGCCGCAGAGCGCCATATTCGGACATTCCTAGTTGTAAGTCCATAACCAACGAGTGGCCATCTGACGCACGATGTGATTCCTTTGCCTGATACCTATTAGGATTCTACCCCGATACCACGGACACTTCAAAGAAGCCTCATAATGGGGCGAAGGAGTGTTTATGACCAAGAGAAGAAGATTTAGTCCTGAGTTCAAACATGAAGCAGTGGCGTTGACGCGTCAGCCGGGCGTAAGTTGCCGCCAGGTGGCTTTGGATATCGGCGTCAACCCCAACATGCTGTCGCGCTGGGTGCGGGAAGCGGATGCGGGTTTGGGCACGTCGTTCACAGGAACGGGTAGCCCTCGAGATCAGGAGTTGGCACGGTTGAAGCGTGAACTGGCCCAGGTCAAGAAGGAACGAGATTTTTTAAGAGACGCGGCAATGTACTTCGCGAAGGGATCATCGAACGGTACGCGATGATTCGGCGTTGCCGCCAGGAGTACCCCGTACGACTTATGTGCCGCTGCCTGAATGTTTCAGCCAGCGGCTACTACGCTTGGCAGGATCGCCAACCAAGTTCCCGGTCTTTGGATAATGATCGTTTGCTCGAACGGATTCGTTCGATCCATGAGGACAGCCAAGGGGTTATTGGGGCACCTCGTATGCATGAAGATCTGAGCGCTGAAGGTGAAACGGTTAGCCTTAACCGGATTGCCCGCCTGATGGCCTCCAATGGGGCTGCCGACGAAACGGTCGTGTCGCTCAACAGTGATGCCATGCTCAACCCGGCCGCTTACATCCCGCCCCAGTGCTATACCCAAACCCGGGATGATTCGGGTGCCTTCGCCGGCAAATCCTCCAATCCCTGTTTTGCCTGTCACAACATGGGCAAAGAACCCAATTACACCAACGACGCGGACCTGCAACTCACCTACGCCATGCCCGCGTTTGCGCAAAAGAACAACTGGTCGAATCTGTTTATCGATCGTCGCCCGGAAATCGCCGGGATCGCGGATGAAAAAATCCTCAATTACGTTCGTCAGGACAACTACCATGAAACTGACGGTCAGGTGGTGCTCCAGCGCGTATTGAACGCACCGCTGCCCGCCGGATGGGATGCCAACGGTGATGGCAAGTGGAATGGATACATCCCCGATGCCTACTTCAATTTCGACGGGATCGGTTTTGACCACGCGCCGGACGGCAGTTACACCGGCTGGCGCGCTTTTGCCTACGCCCCTTTTCTCGGCACCTTCTGGCCGACCAATGGCAGTACCGATGATGTGCTCATTCGCCTTGCGCCCGCGTTTCGCGAGAAAATCGACGGCACGTTTGATCTGACCACCTACACCGTCAACTTGGCCATCGTGCAGGCGATGATCCAACGCCAGAACGTGCCGATTGCAGCGGTCGACGAACGGATCTTCGGTGTTGATCTCAATAAAGACGGCCAGATCGATACCGCGACCCAGATCACCTACGACTGGGCGCCAACGGAAGGGCGAAATATGCAGTATGTGGGGCTGGCTGGCGAGCAACTTGCTCAAGGCCAGGTGCATATCGCAGCGGGTTTATACCCTGAAGGCACGGAGTTCATCCATACCGTCCGCTATCTCGATCCGGTGGGCGGCGAAGTGGGCATCGGCATGTCCGCACGCATGAAAGAGGTGCGCTACGCCGCGAAACGCGGCTGGAATAATTTTGCCCAGTTGAAGAGCTATGCAGATGGCGAGGTGCTGGAGGACATGCGTTTTCCTGATCGCCTGCGGCGCTTTGTCGGCAATATTGAAACCGGTTTGCAAAATGGCACCGGCTGGACATATTCCGCCTTCATTGAAGATAAGCAAGGCGATTTACGCCCGCAAAGCAAAGAAGAGCTCTATGCCTGCATGGGCTGCCACAGTGCCCTGGGTGTATCGTAAGCGTCCAGCCGCCCCACCTGTTCTGACGGGGATTGAGTAGGGTAAAAAGTGTCCACCTATTTTTAGTGGACACTTTTATGAACCTGACACCATCTGCTCGCCAACGGCGCTACCATCCTGCT
>NZ_JAQTTX010000063.1 GCF_028710545.1 Halothiobacillus sp.
GGTGACTTTGTATCCTGTGCTAGAGCAGCCAGATAACAAAAGAATTGAAAGAGGGAAAAACACTTGTAAACGTCTCATAAAAGACTCCTTTTCGCTTAACTTGACCATCAGCAATTGACGGCTAACGTAATTTAGACGACATGATAATTGGTTGAGTGTGCCAACCAATCAGTTTCGATTTGATGTAACTGTCCGTTTTTCATGTTGTTTATCTCTTGCCTTGTCCATTTAGGCAGCCTAAAATTTTGCGGATGAATCGTCAAGAATTTAATCAACAGCCGCCAAAATTATTGGATCGGGTTCGTGCCGAGATTCGTGTGCGTCACTATAGCATTCGCACGGAAGAGGCTTATATCGACTGGGTGCGGCGGTTTATTTTGTTCCACCATAAGCGACATCCTGCGGATATGGGGGCTGAGGAGGTGGGTGCTTTTCTGTCGTATCTGGCGACGGAGCGTCAGGTGGCGGCTTCTACTCAGAATCAGGCCAAGTCTGCATTGTTATTCCTGTATCAAAAGGTGTTGGGTGTTGAGTTGCCGTGGCTGGATGAGGTGATTACGGCTAGGTCATCCAAGCGATTGCCGGTTGTGCTCACGCCGACCGAGGTGCGGCGATTGCTCGATGGGACTTCAGGCACGATGAATCTGATTGTGAGCTTGTTGTACGGCACGGGGATGCGCCTTCTGGAGGGGCTGCGTTTGCGGGTGAAGGATGTGGAATTTACCCGTCGGGAAATCATTATTCGTGAGGGTAAGGGCAATAAAGATCGGGTGACGATGCTGCCGGAGAATCTGGTTTTGCCGTTATCGGCTCATTTGGAAAAAGTCAAAGCGCTGCATCAACGTGACCTGGATGCCGGATTTGGTTCGGTTTATCTGCCTAGTGCGCTGGCAGTGAAATACCCCAATGCACCCACGGCTTGGGGGTGGCAGTTTGTGTTTCCCTCTGCGGTTCGTGCCAATGACCCGCGCTCGGGCATGGAGCGCCGACATCATATTCATGAGGCCAGTGTGCAGCGGGCTGTGCGCGAGGCGGCCAAGCTGGTGAATATCTCCAAACCGGTTTCACCTCATGTGCTGCGTCATTCGTTCGCTACCCATTTGCTTCAGGCGGGTTACGACATCCGCACCGTTCAGGAATTGCTCGGCCATAAGGATGTGGCGACGACGATGATTTACACCCATGTGCTCAATAAAGGTGGGCGCGGGGTGGTGAGCCCGCTTGATGTGTGAGTGTGTGTTCGCTTATTGAGAATCTGCTTTAGCCGAGATTAACTTATTGATTCCACCCAAACTCAGAAGAGCCATTAGGCGTGAAGTAAGTCGTGCGCGTGCGCGGCTTCAAGGATGGCCTGTTTATGTTTGAGGGGTGATGATTGCGCTTATTCAAGCAAGAAACTAGAATAGGTTTGTACGGCAATATGCCGTATTTAAAGCCAAAGGGAGGACGCTAACATGTCCACAGTCGCTTCTACCGCTCGCCTCGAAGCCCGAATCAGCACCGATCTGCATGCGATGCTCAAGCGTGCCGCTGAACTTCAGGGGCGCACCATGACCGATTTCGTAGTTTCCGCCGTGCAGGACGCTGCGCAGCGTGCCATCGAGCAGGCCGAAGTCATGCGGTTGTCGCTGGCCGATCAGGAGTGCTTTGCTCAAGCGCTGTTGTCGCCGCCGTCCCCTTCGCCGGCTTTGGAGCGTGCTTTTACCCGTCGCAGTAAACTTCTGCGACCTGAATGAGCGATATTACGTTCCAACTCGTGTCACTCGATACCATGCACGACCGTGCCGTCTTCAACAGCGGTTCTGAGCCGCTTGATCGGTACTTACGAGAGCATGTCACTCAAGATATTCGTCGGCGCGTGACGGCCTGCTTCGTGGCAGTGACCGAAAAGCATCGTATCGCTGGCTATTACACTCTGGCATCAGCAAGTCTGTTGTTGGCTGATCTTCCTGCCGACAAGGGCAGGAAGCTCCCCCGCTATCCGACCGTGCCCGCCGTTCGTATGGGACGCTTGGCTGTCGATCAGGCATTCAAGGGGCAAGGTCTTGGTGGCGCATTGCTGGCCGATGCCCTCGACCGCGCCGTTCGTTCCGAGATCGCGGCTTATGCCCTCATGGTGGATGCCAAGGACGAAACAGCGTCGGCCTTCTACCTTCATCATGGCTTTATTGCCTTGCCAGATGCGCCGTTCACGCTGTTTCTGCCGCTGGCAACGGTGCCGATTCCTCGCTAATTTGAATTCTCCAACCCCTTGATAGCTTGGTGTTACGGGAAAAACCCGTTGCACCATTTTTGAATCGAGAGGTTGATATGAAAAAAATCCTGTCTGTGTTCCGTCGCGCTGGCGATGCGGTTAATCACAAAATCTACCACTATGCCGCCATTGGCGCCGCCGACCAGCGCGTGACCCAATTGGGGCGGCGTTTCGCTTTTCTCGGCGTATTGGGCGCGGCTGCCATGGCCGTATCTGAACCTTCTATGGCGGGAACCGCCACGGGGCTGCCCTGGGAAACGCCGATGGATACCATCAAATCGTCATTGACCGGCCCGATTGCTTTGGCGATTTCAATTATTGCCTTGGCTGCTGCCGGTGCCGCCTTGGTGTTCGGTGGTGAGCTGTCTGAATTCACCCGCAAAATCATCATGCTGGTAATGGCCTTGGCGTTGCTGGTTTCTGGCGCGTCGATCATGACCAAACTCTTCGCCGCTTCGGGCGCAATCATCCACTGAGCCATGCCAAGGGCGTGCTTCGACACGCCTGTCTGTTGAGAGAGGGGACGCCATGAGCGAAGAAAACACACACCGAACCATTCCAATTCATACCTCGTTTAATCGAGCGCATTTACTGCTTGGCGCAGAGCGAGAACTGACCCTGCTGACGATATTGATCGTCGCCCTGGTTGTGGCCTCGGGTATGAATCCCTTGAGCTTTGGCGTGGGGGCTGTGCTGTGGGTCATCATGTTGGGGATTGTGATCCGTATGGCCAAGGCCGACACAATGCTGAGCAAAGTCTACTTTAAGCATGTGAAGTATCGGGCTTATTACCCGGCAAAATCAGGCGCATACACCAGGAACTAACCAAAATGCTTAAATTAAAACAATACCGAGATACCGCCGTTGGCCTGCCTGATTTACTCAACTATGCGCTGAAGCCTGATGAGGGCATTGTGCAGGGCAAAGACGGCTCCCTAATGGCAAGCTGGTATTTCCGTGGCGAAGACATGGGCTCATCGACCGCGCAAGAACTCGCCCAACTTTCTGCCCGCCTGAACCATGCCCTGGTTCAATTGGGTTCTGGCTGGATGATCCATGTGGATGCCATCCGCCAATATGCCCGAAGTTATCCGCCTCTGTGCCCCTTTCCCGACCGCACGACCTTGGTGATTGATGCCGAACGCCGCGTGCAATATGAACAAGAAGCGGCTCATCTGGAATCGGTTTATGCCATGACGCTGACTTATTTACCGCCGAAAGCGGCTGAAACCAAGATCGCGGGCTGGATTTATTCGGGTAAGAAAAATGATACCGAGGGTCTGGCCGGGCGCGTGCTCGCTAATTTCAAAAACGCTTTGATGGATTTTGAGTCCGCCATTTCCGGTGTGCTCAAAGGTCGCCGCATGTTGACAACTGAGCACACAGACGGCTTGATTGGACACCCCGCATGGGTTGCCACCTATACCCTTGATGAGCAACTGCGCTTTTTCAATTACTGCATTACCGGCGAAGATCGCCCCGTGCGCTTACCTGCCGTGCCGATGTATTTGGATGCACTCATTGGCAATCAGCCCTTACTGACCGGCATTGAGCCCCAAGTCGGTGACAAACACATCGCGGTGATTGCGCTCGATGGTTATCCGCAAGAAAGCTGGCCGGGGATGTTGGGCACACTGGATAACTTGTCCATTACCTATCGGTGGAACACTCGATTCATCTTTTTGGATGGTCATGAGGCGAAGGCCATCATGAATAAACACCGCAAAAAGTGGCAACAAAAGCAACGCGGCCTCAAGGATCAGATATTCAAAACCTCAACCGGCGCGGTTGACCTCGATGCCTTGCAACAAACCAACGATGTGGAATCGGCCATGTCGGAGGTGGAATCGGGCGTGCTGAAATTTGGCTATCACACCGCCAATATCATCGTGATGCACGACGATCCGGTCGTGCTCAAAGAGCAAGCGCAAAAGGTGCGAAAAGCCATTTTAGAGCTTGGCTTTGGTGCCCGAATTGAAACCATCAACGCCGTCGAGGCATGGCTGGGCTCCTTGCCGGGGCACAGCCAATACAATGTGCGCCGCCCACTGCTGCACACCCTGAACCTATCTGACATGCTGCCGATTACCTCAGTTTGGGCAGGCAATGAATTTAACCCATGCCCGTTTTATCCCGAGCAGTCACCCCCTTTAACCTACACCGCCACCACGGGACATACCCCGTTTCGCCTGTCGCTGCATGTGGGTGATGTCGGCCATATCCTTATGCTGGGCAAAACCGGCGGCGGGAAATCCACCGCCTTGGCCTTTCTGGCCGCCCAGCATTTCCGGTACCCTGATGCTCAGGTGTTTTCATTTGATAAGGGCTATTCGGGCTTCGTGCTCTGCAATGCCGCAGGCGGTGCGTATTACGACATCGCCGGTGAACAGAGCGATTTAGCCTTTTGCCCGCTGGCGCAAATCGATTCAAAAGAAGAGCAATCCTGGGCGGTTGAATGGGTAGAAACCCTGCTTGTCCTTCAGGGTGTGACGATTACCCCCAATAATCGCAGCTTGATCTTTGATGCCGTGCAACGGCTCAGTCACAGCAGCGTGCGCACCCTGACTGAATTTGTCTCACAAATTCAGGATGTCGGGATGCGCAGCGCCCTGAACTACTACACCGTGGCAGGCCCACTGGGTCATTTGCTGGATGCCGAAAAAGACGGCCTAAAAAACAATCGCTATCAGGTGTTTGAGATGGAACATCTCATGAACATGGGCGAAAAGGCCGTGATTCCCGTCTTGCTCTACCTGTTCCGCCAAGTCGAGCGGCGCCTGGATGGCCGCCCCACCTTGGTGTTCATTGATGAAGCTTGGTTGGCACTCTCGCATCCGATGTTCCGCGAAAAAGTGCGCGAATGGCTCAAAACATGGCGCAAGAAAAACGCCGCTGCCGTGTTGGCCACGCAAGAACTGGCCGATGTTATGAACAGCCCGATTCGGGATGCGATTCTCGCCAGTTGCCCGACCAAGATCCTGCTACCGAACCCAGAGGCACAGGAACCCGCTCAGCGCGACTGGTATCACGAAATCGGCCTCAATAATCGTGAAATCGAGATTTTGGCCACAGCCACGCCCAAGCGGCATTACTACTACAAGTCACCCAGTGGGCGACGGGTATTCGATCTGAGCTTAGGTGCCGTGGCACTGGCATTCGTTGCCAAGTCCAGCCCCGATCACATCAAGCAGGCGCGGACTATGATTGCCCAATACGGCGAATCATGGCCAGCTCACTGGCTCGATCAGCACGGATTGAGCGATTGGGGAGATTATTGGCGGGCGCTTTGAACTGATTCAGCGGTGTTTGGTGCTCAACTCATAAAAACCGAATTCCGAGTCCGATTGTTAGCGTGTTCCTTGTCACCAAACAAGGAACATCGCCATGAAACCAAAATTCCATCTGATTGCTGTTGCCTTGGCAATGGCTTCCCTTACTTTCCTGAATTCACCGACGGCTAGCGCCAGTGGCGTCGTTGCTGGGGCGACGGAACCCACTCAGATCATGAATAACATTGAGTTGGTGGCGACCAATATCAAAGAGGCCGAACAAATTTCGAATCAGTTGACGCAGATTGCGAATCAGATTCAAGCCTACAAGAACATGGTCACCAATACCTTGAATGTCCCGAACCAGATTTGGCAGAACGCCGACGGTTTGTTGCAACAACTGGTCGGGGTGGTCAATCAAGGTCAGGCACTGGCCTTTTCTGCAACCAACATCAACAGCCTGTTCCAGCAAAAATATCCCGGTTACACGCCGCCACAAGACTTCGGTGCGGCGTATCAGAACATCAATGAAACCACACTGGATAGTGTGCGTGGTGCGCTGAATGCCGCGAATATCCAATCTCAAGATTTCTCCACCGAACAGGGCGCTCTCAATGCCATAGAAGCTCAGAGCCAGTCCGCCCAGGGCCGTATGCAGGCGATTCAGGCAGGCAATCAAATAGCCATGGCGCAGGTGCAGCAAATGCGCAAGCTGCGTGCCCTGCAAATGGCGCAAATGCAGGCGCAGAGCGCATATATATCAGGAATCACCCAGCAGAAAGCCGACGACACGTTGATGACCAAACAAACGTTGAATTTACCGAATCCACCGACAACTAATACCTCGGCCACATTGCCCCGTGCCGGTAAATAAATCGAGGACTACGACATGTTTATTTCAAAGAAAATCATCTTAATGCTGCTTGCCACGTTACTCATAACGGTTGCCCCGTGCCGGTAAATAAATCGAGGACTACGACATGTTTATTTCAAAGAAAATCATCTTAATGCTGCTTGCCACGTTACTCATAACGGTTGCCTTGGTTTATGCCGTCGCTCACAAGCCGATTGAGCAAAAGAAAAAAGAGATGACGGCAAAGGATTTCTTGACCCTGCCCGATCCTCCGAAAGTAGATACGACAAAAACCTTGCCGAAAGCTGGAAACTAAAATGAAAAACAAGTTATTGCTGGCTTTCCTTGTGATGGGTTTGGCGGCGACCAATCTGGTTTATGCGGCAACCCCCACCAATCCCTCTGACCCAGACGTATTTCTTGATTTGGCAACCCAATTTCATGATGCCGCCGATAACTGGACTGTCACGGCCCAAAATATCGGTTATTGGATTTTCTTTACCTTGGCGACACTTGAAATGACTTGGGCGGCAGCCCTTTGGGTCATGGAAAAAGACAGCGCCAGCTCACTCATCGTCGCACTGGTGCGCAAGATGATGGTTTTGGGTTTTTTCTACACTTTCCTGGTATACGCACCCACTTGGCTGCCTGCCATCATTAACTCATTGTTGGGTGCGGGCGAAAAAATTGGTGGCCACGCAGCGACACCCGGATCATTAATCGCCACTGGTCTTTTGGTGATTCAAAAACTCTGGGCCGCGTGGGGCAATACACCTGTTGACGGAATCAGCTCTTTTTTCCTATCACTCACTGCTGCACTTTTGCTGATTCCAGTGTCCTTTATTGTTATTTTCGCATTTGTGTTCATCGCAGTGGAGCTCATCATAACCACGATCGAATCTTATATCGTGGTTGGCATGGGATTGGTGCTTATGGGCTTTTCGGGTAGCCAATGGACGCGGGATTTTTCCCAAAAATACCTCGGTTACGCGTTTTCGGTTGGCGTTAAATTGATGGTTTTAACCTTGATCGTTTCGGTCATTATCACAATTACCAATGCCTGGCCATCAATGATTGCCAGCTCGTTGACTGCGACCGATATAAAATCATTGGTTTACCCGCTGTTCATGATTGCAGGCGCGTCCGTGCTCATGGCGTTGCTATCCATTAAAATCCCCTCCCTTGCCTCATCCCTGTTGTCTGGCGCACCTTCTCTGGGCGGTGCTGCTGCGGTGGGTGCGGCGGCAGGTGCTGCTGCCGGTGCGGCAGGTCTAGCTGTCGGCGCTTCAAAACTCCTTGGGGCCGGTGTAAGTGCTGCTACTACGGCTGGTGGTGCGGCTACCAAAGGTATCGCCGCTGCGGCCGCTGGGGGTGCTGGTATGGCTCAGGCTATGGGGGCGGCATCAAATCTTGCGACGGCTTCCGGATTTACACCGGGATCATTGGCGCACATGGGTGCAACCGCAGGCAACATGGTGGCCGGTTTGGGCGGGATGGCTGCCACGGGTATGAAAAATATATCCGGTAAGGCGGGGGCAGCGCTGGATGGCGCCACTAAAAAAGCCGGAGAAAAGTTCAGTGGCGCGGTATCGAGTTCCACAGGCGGGAAGCTGGCTGCAAGCCTAAATGAGAAGGCCGCAGGCAAACAAGGCTCTGGTGGCAGTCAAGCGAGCGCAGGGGCAAATACGCCAAGCGGCAGTGCAGCCACCGCGTCGGATTCATCCGCTGCCACTGTGAGTCCGCCCAGTAGTACCGCAACTGCTCTTAACAGCACGGTATCGGCGAAGGAATCGATCTCTTCTGCCGTCACCGTTCCTCCGCCATCCCTTGGCGGCGAGACACCGGCTGGTAGTGGCAATAATCCTAAGCAATCAGAACATGTCGGCGCGAGCGAGCATCTAAAAAAAGCTATGCAGCAATTACCGCTCGATCATGGCGCTGTAGCCGCCGCCGCACCCAAATTGGATCATCACGAACCGTAACTTTGGTTTTGATTTAACCTCATAACCTCAATTCCGCCCCGACTCGATACCTTGGTATCAGTCAACCAAGGGGCGGTTTTTTATGCGCGTTCACACAAAGAGTTTGTTCGGTGTTTCGGCTGTGATCGGGATTTTCGGCACCGTTATTTTGGTGGCGCGCGGGTTGGGTGTGTTTTACAACGACACCCCATCCATCCCGGAAGGGTTCTGGTATTCGACCAGCAAACCAAGCCCTGAATTGGGTGATTTCGTGGCGGCTTGCCCGCCCATCTCCGCTGCGAAACTGGCGCTTGAGCGCGATTATCTGCCCGCTGGCCACTGCCCTGGCGGCACGGTGCCGTTGTTAAAACAGGTGTATGCCGTCCCCTTTGATTTTGTGCGCATCGTGGGCGGCACCTTGCGCATCCAGCATGGTGATGCCGCCTTCAGCCACTCAATAAATGTAATGAAAACCGACCCCGAAGGCCGACCGCTGCCTCAAGCCCCCGGTGGGGTGCTGAGTGCTTCGCAGTATTGGCTCGGCAGCTCGTGCCCGATTGGCTTTGATAGCCGTTATTTCGGCGCGGTTCAGCGCCAAAACATCATCTCGGTCATTCGGCCGTTATTCACCTGGTAGGGGAAAAAAATCATGCGCGTGTATCTATGTGAAAAGCCGTCTCAGGCTCGGGATATTGCCGCCGTTTTGGGTGTGCAATCTAAAGATAAAAGCTCAATTACCACAAGCGGTGGGGTGGTGACCTGGGCATTCGGCCATCTCCTCGAACAGGCGCCGCCCGATGCCTACGATGAAGCACTCAAGCGCTGGGCGCTGGCCTCATTGCCGATTGCGCCTGCTCAATGGAAAGTTGAGGTGAAATCGAGCGCCAAAGATCAATTCATGGCCATTGCTGCCTTGCTGAAAAAGGCATCTGAGGTTGTGATTGCCACTGATGCGGATCGTGAGGGCGAAATGATTGCCCGTGAATTGATGGACTTCGTGGGCTTCAAGGGCAAAGTTCAGCGATTGTGGTTGTCTGCCCTCGATGCCGCTTCGGTTAAAAAAGCCTTGGCAGCCCTGAAACCGGGCGCTGAAACTGCGGGGCTGTATCAATCAGCGCTTGGTCGTTCGCGGGCAGATTGGCTGGTCGGGATGAATCTCACGCGGGCATTTACCTTGGCGGGGCGCAGCCAAGGCGGTGACGGTGTGCGTAGCGTGGGGCGAGTGCAAACCCCAACCTTGAGCCTGGTCGTTGAGCGAGATCGGCTCATTGAGCGCTTCAAACCCGTGCCGTATTTCGAGCTGTTCGGGTTCTTTGAAGCGGGGCAGTCATTCAGTACGAAATGGAAGGTGCCAGAAGGATCAGGGGATGACGCGGGGCGCTGTCTGGATCGATCGATCGTGGATGCCGTCGCCAGCAAAATCACCGGAAAAACGGGCACGGTAAGCCAGTATGAAACCAAGCGCATCAGTGAAAATCCCCCGCTGCCGTTCAGCCTATCTACTTTGCAAAAAACCTGTTCGGCGAAGTTTGGTTTGGGCGCGCAAGAAGTGCTGGATATTGCCCAGGCACTGTACGAAACCCATAAAGCCACCACCTATCCCCGATCGGATTGCAATTATCTTCCCGAGGAGCAATTCCAAGAGGCATCTTCCATCGTAACGGCATTGGCCAAGTCAGATACCGAAGTGCAACGGATCGTTGAATTGCTCGATTTCAGCCGGAAAAGCCCGGCATGGAATACGAAAAAAATCACCGCGCACCATGCCATCATCCCCACGCAAACGCCGCCGAATCTGGACGCGATGAGTGGCAACGAGCGCAAAGTCTATGAGCTGATTCGCCGCCAATATCTCACACAATTCTTCCCGGCCTATGAATACGACCGCACCCAGATTGGCATCAGCATCGAGGGCGAGTTATTCCAGACTACCGGGAAAATTGACCAAGTGATCGGCTGGCGAGCGCTTTTCGGCAAAGCGGATGCAAGTGACGATGAACACGATGACGAGGTGCAAACCTTGCCTGCATTGACTCAAGGCCAAACGCTGCCGCTGAGTCGAACCGAAATGGCCGCCAAGCAAACCAAACCCCCAGCCCGCTACACCGAAGGCACCTTGATTGATGCCATGCAAACGATCGGGAAAAATATCACCGACCCACGGCTGAAGGCCATTCTCAAAGAAAACTCCGGCATCGGCACCGAAGCCACACGGGCGGGCATTATTGCCAACCTGATTGAGCGAGGCTTCATCACCAAAAAGGGCAAACAGGTCATCAGCAGTGAGGCAGGCAGAAGCCTGATTGATACATTGCCCGAATCCGTCAAAAGCCCCGCACTCACCGCATTGTGGGAACAGTCTCTCGAAGAGATTGCCGATGGCAAGCGTGAATTAGCGGGATTTGAGGCCGATGTCGTCAAATTCATCACCGCGATTATCGACCAGATAAAAAAGCAACACACGGATGCACCATCACGCCCGACGGCAGATTGCCCTGCCTGCAAGGCCCAAGGCCAAGCCGAAAAAGTCTATTCCAGCAAGAAGCAATGCCACTACTGGCACTGCAAGGCCTGTGATCAATGGTTTGATGATGCCGCCGGAAAGCCCGTGCCGAAAGCAGCGGCAAGTAGCGCGAAAACAAAGACTGCACCGCGCAAATCAACCACGGCGAGAAAAGCAAAATGAGCAGCTCGATGGCGGATTTCCCCACCGATGACTACTGGCCCAGTGAGTACGAGTTAAACGAAGAGCGCAATCTCGATGATTCGTTCATTGATGAAATCCTAAGTTTTTGTGAAAAGGATTTAATCGAAAAAAATGAGCAACGATTCAAGAGGCTGCTCAAATGAACCTGAGATTGCTGTCTCTGTGGCGAATTCCTACCGGTTTGGCGGTGGGCTATCTCGCTTGGAATGGCACCCATCCGGCGATTCTGATGCTGGCCTTGGTCATGCCCTTGCTGGTCATGAAATCACCGAACCGCGCCACGGCGGGGCTCACCGCCTTGGCATACTACCTTGGCACGGCATGGGATTTACCTCACGGCGCCGCCGTGTTTTTTGGCAATAACCTCGGCACCGGTTTATTGAACACAGCAAGTGGTTATGCTTTGTGGATTGGTGCATCGCTGGCATTAAGTCTGCCCTGGTGGGCGCTTTGGACAAGCCAGCATCAATGGCGCGGCCTGCGCTTGCTGCTTGCTCTGATCTTGGTCGCGCTTCCCCCAATAGGTATTGTGGGTTGGGCATGGCCACTGACCGCAACGGGCTTGGTTTTGCCCGGTTTCGGCTGGCTCGGTTTGGGCTTAATGGCATTCTGGCTAGTATTCCTGGCCAGTATGCCCGTATCGAAGCAAGCCATGAGTGTGCTCTTGGCTGCGCTGTCCTTCATGATTTTCTTGCCAGTGGCTTTGTTGCAGCGCCCCGATCCCGCTCCGTTTTGGCAAGGGCAGGATACCCAACTGGGTTGGGGCTCGGGCAGTTTGTACTGGGTGGAAATGTATGAACACACCCAAACCCTGAAGAGCTATGCCCAACGGCTTGCGCCGCATCATGCCCTCCTGCTGCCTGAAACCGTAGGCGGTGAATGGCAAGCTGTTCTGCCGTTATGGCGCAATGAATCAGCAAGATTAAAAGCCCAGCATTCCACGGTTTTGATGGGGGTACGGCAAACCTACGCTCAGGGCTATGACAACTGCCTGGCCGCGATTGGGCAGCATCAGGGCATTAAGTATTGCCAGCGTGTACCGGTGCCGGTATCC
>NZ_JAQTTX010000064.1 GCF_028710545.1 Halothiobacillus sp.
TAGGGGGAGGTTTGCCCGAAATTCAGGAAATGGCTCAAGGATCGAGCAATCGACGCCATTACCCCATCAGCCTTGCCCAGCATGTCACGGGAATGTGCTCAAATCATGGGGCGGTGAAATATCCGGGTTAGGGTCAAGTCAGCGGGATTCAGTAGTGGGCGCCCGGCAAATGTGGTCAACATCGGATCAGGGAAGCCCGTAGGCGCAGATCCTCCGCTACGAACTGCAGTATCAGCATCCGCAAAATGATGTTGACGTAATTGTATTTCTACGGACGTTTTGCTCGGAATGTCCGCCGTTGCAAGAGCGGGATCAACCGTAGCGGCCCAGGCGGCTTCTCGAGCGGCATTCTGGGTTTGCAATTTGATGTGAATAAATTGCCCTAACAACATCACGCCCACGGCAAGCGGTATCAAAACCGTTAAAGCGATTGCCATCTCGACCAGACTTTGCCCCTGCTGCCTATGGCGGTTGCTCCCGGTTTGAGGAGGTGCTGATTTTGTGCGGTAATTCATGCCGGCGTTATTCTGTGACTGTCGCGCAAGTCAATCGGCCGTCGAGGGTTAACGTGTCGTTATTTGATCCTCGCTTACGAAGCAACACATGCGTGAATGTGATTGTTTTGGTGCTTGATACGGTCGATGCATCCAATCCAGGAATCGTGCCGGATGCCTTGGCAGTGAAATAGAAATCCTGCTGACTCTTGCCACTGGGAACAAATCCAAGACGCTGCTGCGTACCGTCATCATTGACGCTAAATAACGCAATATTCGGTCCATCAGATTTACCGATGGCAGAAAAATAACCAAGACTTACCAGATGCCCAGACTTCAGAGTGCAATTAATGAGGTTAAATGTCGCCGTGCCGGTTAAAGCGCCGGTGTAATGCAATTCACTATCTGCGGGCTGTTGGTTATCTGCACTGGCAACACTCGCTCCCGCTGCATTAAATAAAAAAAACATAATTGCCATTTTAACAATGCTCAAGAAATAAGTTGTGTTGGCATATTTAGTCATTCCACAGTCACCTCGTTATGGATTCGATTTTTTGGATAAAATTTTGTTCGCATATTCAAGTTGTTGCTCGGGATCAATATTGCAATATATCTTTCCGCTTAAATAAGTTATGTGCCGCGCACCATCCTCGCTGTAGCTTGTCATCATTACTTTGTTTAAGGTGACTTGGTAGTTTTTGTTTTCTATTTTATGCCAAACTATTTCTGGATGGTCTGCAGGAATTTCGTAAGTAAAAGTAGTGATCGGCCGCTGGTGATATTGATCGGGCACGAACAGAACCTTGACTCCGGCGGTTAGAGAAAAAGTTGGTCCAAATCGCCTACCATCACGAACTACAGGCCATGGAGGTGCATCGATACCAAATGTTTTTGGCTCATTGTCGATAGCGCCACAAGCGACCTTGTCAAACTGAACTGAGCCATTAATGACCCCTTGGAAATGCAGTATGGTCACGGGCGCTTTTTCAGCCCAAGCACAGGAGGATGCAAAGACAAAAGCTAAAAAAACAACTATCTTGTTTATTGGCTTCTTTAAAGTCCCCATGTTCATAACACTATTTTCCTTGCTCATAGATCTTTTTCCTCTGCGCTTACTTCGATTCGATTACCCGTAGTGAATTTTCTGTAATGTTTTGGGTGCAGGCGAAAGTCCCATTTAAGTTAATTTCAACCGTAACCCAAGGTTCCACATCGAAATTTGTGCAAGAGACCTTTACATCCTTAAATTTCAAAGACCACTTATCACCTACATGGTGCCAAAAAATTCCCTGGCTATTATGGACTCTTCGGCAATGCCCAAATTTCTTGGAATAGAGCAGAAGTTCGTAACCAGCCTCTGAAAAAGCAAGTCCGTCTTCTCCTCTTCCTCGATTTGGGTTATACGCTGGCGCGGTGAATGTGCCAATACTCTCGCCCATGGGTGTGCATTCAGCACTGCCAAATGATAATTTTCCACTCACGGGGCCAGAAAATAATAAATCGCCCGACGCTGCATAGGCTTGGTTCACTGCCATGATCGCCCCCACAAGAACAGCGACATGCAAAGCACGATATCTGTACCCATAGTTTGTGCGGGTTAAACTGCCGGGTTTTTCTTGCTCTATGAATATTTTTTTCATCAATAGTCCTTGTTGGAATAAGGTGGTAGCTGATAACAATGCAATTTCACGGCGAACAAACGCCGACCACGCCATAGGTGGCCGCAACCGCCAATTGAGTCGTGCAAGGTGTTTCCACGAGGCGCACCTGCCAGTACGGACTGAACAGACTGCCTGTCTCTCGATGCGAATCGACAAGATTCGGAAACAGCGTTTGCGAGCGACTGAAATACACCTGAGCAGAGGAAAGCGCGGTCATCTTGTCGTGCACGGTTTTATCGGCAATATCAAAATCCGGCGGGCCTCCGATACCAGGCACATGGCTGCTGGTGCGGACTGAGTTCATGGACTCTTCAACGAGTACCGTGAACAAGGGGCCGACATCCAAATTATTCACCCCGTTAGCGGAGGCGCTCTTGCCATTCAGGTAGGGAACGGTGGCCTTGTCACTTTTGATATCGTTGTAGTCGGGAAGGCCGACGGTGGCTCCCGGAATAACGGATAAAGATGGTTTGATCCAAGGGGTGCCGTTTCCCGCGGGATCGGAAAGCACAAGATTACCCGCAGACCCATTTTGCAAAGCGCCACCGTAGGCAGGGTAACTACCGGGGCCTGCGTATTCCTGCGGTCTCCCCGTGTATGGGCCATTCCAGCCATTATCCTGGCGTGCCAAACCACTAAACCCGTTGCTGGGCTCTTTATCTACCCCCGCCGCCCCACCCCAGGCCATTGGCACATAGACATGACAGGTTTCTGGATGAGAGAACCATCCGCCCGACCAACAGAGCGGAAACCAGACATGCAGGTTCAGTGTGTCCACACCAACCCAATTGCGATAATGAACAAGGTCAGTACCGCCCTTTTTGTCCATTGATAATCCTATGCTGGCCAATCCGCTACCCGCGCCGAAACCGACATGACCATTACGCACTCGTGAAAAAGGATCACGGGCTTCCATAACCACATTGGCAAGGCGATCCGCCTCTGCGGACTGACTTCCATCCGTAGGAGTCACATATCGAGCAACATAACCATTCGCACTCCGTGCACTCTGTACCAACAATGCCAAGCCCATTGCAGGAATATCCGCCCGAGGATTATTCAACCGCGCGATCCGACGAGCCAAATTGGCAATATCTGCAGACTGCACAGGGCTGGCAATCAAATGCGAAGCTTTAGAATAGGCTCCATCAAGGTTTGCAATAACGGCTGATGCAATATTTAAAACCTCTTGCTCTAAATCTCGCCCCTGAACCAAAGCATCCTTAACGTTACCAAGAATGTTTGCGGCTTGTTGCAGAACAGCGCCAAGCTCAGCACCGACGACTGATATATCAGCGACAATCGCCACTGTTTGTATGGCATCCTTGAGATGATCTGTCGCACTAATGGCAAAATTGGTCCACGAATACCAGCTGACCATTTGAGCCATTGCCACCTGATTCGCGACGGTCGCTCGATTCATGTACGAGATCATGTTAAGAGCACGCGCCTGTTGTACTGCCGCACTGTAGGCAGCGGCGTCAGCCGTGTTAACCAACTGCATTTTTTTGCTGACCGCCTGGCCGGAATTGAACAGCACGATTACCCCGACCACCAGCACGACCAGTGTAATCAGTGCAAGAATAAGAGCCTGCCCGCTGAACCGGGAAGGCAAGGACATTTTTTTCCGTCGAAGCTTCAATGCAATTCCCTGCACCAGACACCTCCTGGATAACACAAGCATCAGTGCAACAGCTTGATGAGACCGGGAAGAAGCAGAGAGAGCGTTAGCGGCGCAAGCACCGCTGAGGAACTCACCCACATTTTTCCCGGATCCAGGCCATTGCTGTTACTGCGTGTTGTCGTAACTGTTGAGGGATTTTTGCTTATGTTCCGAGCGAGCTTGACCAGCAGCTGATTTGGCAGTTTGGATATCAGAAGTGGCGGACTGACCTGACAACTCCTCCGCCATACCACCAATTTGCGAGCGAGCCGTTTGCCCGAAGTACATGACGGCACCGATAGCGGCGATTGCGATTAGAGCGGTGATTATGATGTACTCGGTCATTCCTTGACCTCGTTGACGAGCGCGGGTGTTGTTGCGGCGAGTGTTGTGCAATGTGTTCATGAACTACCTCCAAATTGTAAAGCAACCCGAAATCCAAATCGACAGATCCAAACCGATTTAATCCTTGGCAGTAGAAGCCGACTTGGAATTCAGGAGGGCCATTTATCCAATAAATATACGGGCACTCACCTAGGAGCACCCATACAACGACCCTTTTTTATTTGTAATGCAATCATGTAAAATAAGTCAACAAAAGTTTATCCTGATAAACTAATTAGCCCTTGAACATACCTGCGTGGTTGTGGGTGAGTTCAGGCATTTTCTTCTGGAAATGTGATCGAGCCGCGAACTCACTTGGGTAAGGAGGGTGTAACCTCGGATGAAAGCCAACGAACCAGGTTATTGTTGACTTGATACACTCTGTCAAAACAGAACCACGTGTTCCATCCATTAAAAGGAATCTGATCGCCCAATGACTGTGACGACGTTCACCGCACACTAAATTCTTTCACTAAGTTATGGATGACTTAAATTATGATCTACCGCACCGCGATCAAATTTGCTTTTTTTCTTTGCCTTTCAGTGACGTCCACGTCTGTATTTGCCGCCAAGGATGCGGTCGGTTGCAAGGACAACCCGATCGTGTCCAGATTCCAGGGTTCGACCTTACTGGCCTGCCAACAGAAGAACTACGATGAGTCGGCATTGCCGCTCGGGATATGGAAAGATAATCAACCCGCACCCAGTAAAGTCATGACGGCCAGCGGAAAGACGGCGTGGTACTTCTATGGCATCCCCCAAAGCGTCAGTGGCATGGAGGTGTTTCGCAATTACGAATCGGCGCTGACCAAAGCCGGATTCAGTATTCCGTTCCAATGCTCGGGCACACAGCAATGTGGCTGGGAGTTGGCCAATCAGGGGCTACAACCACTCCATGGCTTCGCCGGGCGTGTCGGCACTTCAAATTATGCGATCGGCGCTGCGGGCATGGACGGCGTTTTTCATGAGTTGACGGCGCATCTTCAACGTCCGCAAGGAAATGTTGACCTTATGCTTATGGTGATCGACCGCGACTCGGCGCAAGGTCTGCAAGCCCCCGTGGCCTACCTGAAACTGATTGAAGGCCAACCGATGAAGACCGGCGAGGTGACGGTCACAGCTAAGGCCATCAGTAGCGGACTTGCCCAGAATGGCCATATTGCACTTTATGGCATTCATTTCGCGACGGATAGCGCGGCGCTGAAGGCGAGCTCTGACAAGGAACTGGGCGAGATGGCTAAAATGCTGAAACAAGAGCCTTCAGCCCGTGTATATATCGTTGGTCATACCGATGATACAGGTGCATTACCCCATAATCTGAAGCTTTCCCGGGATCGAGCTGAGGCGGTGGTTAAAGCACTGATTACCGGGTACGGTATTTCGTCGAACCGGTTGGTTGCCGAGGGCGTCGCTTCTTTTGCGCCCGTTGCCAGTAACGCATCGGATCAGGGTCGCGCGCTCAATCGACGAGTGGAGATGGTTCTGCAATAGCTCCGGCCCCGCGCCTCTTTCTGTCGTTCGACCCGAGCCAGTGCCTCCGGTCGTTTTCACCTATACTTGCGGCTGTTTTATCCGTTTCTAGCGAGCTGGAACCTATGACAACGACGCTGGTTATCGCCACGCACAATTTGGGCAAGTTACGTGAATTCGAAGCCATGCGAACAGCCATGATTCCGGATTTCCCGGCCTTGGCCGATATTGCGTTCGCTCCGCTCGGGGACTGGGGTGGCGAACCGCCCGAGGAAAATGGCGATACCTTTCTGGCAAATGCGCTGATCAAGGCACGCGCGGCCACGAGGTTGACCGGATTGCCCGTGATTGCCGATGATTCTGGTCTTGAGGTTACGGCTCTGGGCGGGGCACCCGGTATTTATTCGGCCCGTTATGCCGGCCCTGAAGCAGACGATGCCGCCAACAACACGCGGTTGCTGAACGAACTGGCGGAATATCCGCAGGCGGATCGAACCGCTCGCTTCGTTTGCGCGCTGGCCATGCTGCGCTCGGCCGAAGACGCGGCCCCGATGACAGCTGAGGGATTTTGGCCCGGCGAAATTCTGGATGCGCCCCGAGGAACGGAAGGATTTGGTTACGATCCGCTGTTTTATGTGCCCGAACACAACTGTGCGGCGGCCGAACTGTCGTCGGGAATCAAAAACCGAATCAGCCATCGCGCCCGTGCACTGACCGATCTCATGCGGCAACTGGGAAATACACGCTTCTAATGCAACTGCTGCAATTCACCGAAAACCCGCCGCTGGCGCTCTATGTCCACCTGCCCTGGTGCGTGGAAAAATGCCCTTACTGTGACTTCAATTCGCATGGGCTCAAAGGGAACGCCGTACCGGAACGCGATTACATAGATGCCCTGTTGCGCGATTTGGAACGCGAGCTGCCGCTGATCTGGGGGCGTCCGATCGAAACCATTTTCATGGGTGGTGGAACGCCGAGCCTGTTCAGCCCGGAAGCGATTGATCGCCTGATGTCCGGCTTGCGTGCGCTGCTTGATTTGCGTTTTTGCCGTGAAGTGACCATGGAAGTCAATCCGGGCACGGAGATGGCCGGGCATCTGGCCGATTACCGCGCCATTGGCATCACACGGGTTTCCATCGGGGTGCAAAGCTTTAACGAACGGCATTTGAAAAAACTCGGACGCATCCATGATGCCAAGGCAGCCTTCCGTGCCATCGAGGCCGCCCATGATGCCGGGCTCGACAGTTTCAATATCGATCTCATGCATGGCCTGCCGGAACAATCGACAGAACAAGCATTAGCGGATCTGCACACCGCCATCAGTTTGCAGCCGCCGCATCTGTCCTGGTACCAACTCACGCTGGAGCCGAACACGCCGTTCGCGGCTCACCCGCCCGTTCTGCCGGATGACGAGACCATGGATCGAATGCAGGCGCAGGGTTTGGCTGCCCTGCATGAGGCGGGGTTGATTCAATATGAAGTGTCTGCCTATGCGCTAGAAAACCATCAATGCCAGCACAATCGCAACTACTGGGAATTTGGCGATTATCTCGGCATCGGCGCAGGCGCGCACGGCAAGATCACGCTGGCCGCTGAAAACCGCATCGAGCGCCGGGAGCGCGTGCGCCATCCGAATGAATACCTGGCCAAAGCAGGCACGGAGCAAGCCATCACCGCCCACAGCATTCCAACCGATGAGCTGCCGTTTGAATTCATGCTCAATGCGCTGCGTCTGACCGATGGCTTTGACGTGCCCCTGTTTGCGGCACGCACCGGCTTACCCATCAAGGTCATCAGCGATACGCTGCACCAACTCGAAAAAGAAGAGCTGATTCGCTGGGACATCACCCGCATCGCCCCGACGCCACGCGGCACGCGCTATTTGAACGATGTGCTGCTGCGCTTCCTGCCTGACTAAGGAATCTCTGCACGAATCCATCCATGGCTTCGTGCAGAAACGCACAAGCCGGTACACGCCCGTCTTGTGCTCCGCATTTCAATGACTTGCGTCATTGAGCGGCAGGGCATCCATGCCCTGCACGGGAAGGTCTGCATTTGTGCAGACCTTCCCTAACTGGTTCAGCTTCCAGACTTATTCGGCCTTGGGTTTCTTCCTGGGGCGCTTCCAGCCGCTCTTCATCACCTGGCGGGATCGCGCCACGGCAAGATGGCCCGACGGCACATCCTGAGTGATGGTCGAACCCGCGCCGACGGTGGCCTCATCGCCCAAATGAACCGGGGCCACAAGCTGGCTACTGGAGCCGACAAACACATGATTCCCGATAACCGTTTGATGCTTATTGGCCCCATCGTAGTTACAGGTGATGGTACCCGCGCCGATATTGCAGTCCGCACCCATCACGGTATCGCCGATGTATGAGAGGTGGTTGACTTTGGAACCGGCTCCGATGCGGCTGGCTTTAACTTCAACGAAGTTACCGATCTTGCTGTGTTCCGCCAATTCGGCGCCGGGCCGAAGTCGTGCATAGGGGCCGACCTCAGCGCCTTCACCCAGAGTCGCACCCTCCAGATGGCTGAAGGCACGAACACGTACCCCGTTGCCCAAGGTGACGTTACGCAATATGCAATTGGGTTCGATGACAACGTTGTCGCCTATGCGCACCTGCCCTTCGAACACGACATTGATATCGATCTGGCAGTCCATGCCACAGATGACTTCGCCACGGATATCAATCCGTGCAGGATCGACAATCGTCGTCCCCGACATGGCCAGTGCCTGCGCTTGACGAAGCTGCCAGGCGCGCTCCATTTGAGCCAGCGCCCAACGGTCATTCACGCCCGCGACCCGCAACGGATCGGGAGCAAGGTGGGTTGCGATGGATTTTCCCTCTTCTGCTGCCATTTGCACGATATCGGTCAGGTAGAGTTCGCCCTGCGCATTGTGTGGCTGAAGTTTCGGCAACCACGTGCGCAAGGCACCCAGGCTGGCGACCAGCATGCCGGTATTGATCTCGGTGATTTTCTTTTCGTCTGCACTGGCATCGCGTTCTTCACGGATGGCGATCATGCGATGTTCGTGATCACGGATAATCCGACCGTAGCCACCGGGATTATCCAGTTCTGTGGTCAGCACCGCGAGGTCAGCGGAGCGGGCGGAACTCAGAAGAGACGAAAGCACTTCGGCATCAAGTAAGGGGACATCACCGTACAACACCAAGACGCGATCTTCGGGCTGACCCTGAATATCCGCAACCGCACGGGCCACGGCATGCCCTGTGCCATGTTGTTCTGTCTGATCCACCCAGGAAACGTCCGGGCGCGAACAGTGCCGGCGAATCTGGTCTGCACCATAGCCGATCACAACACGCAATGACGCAGGTTTCAATGATTCGGCTACATCAAGCACACGATCCAGCATCGACCGGCCGGCCAACGGGTGCAGAACCTTGGGCTTGGCGGACCGCATACGGGTGCCCTTTCCAGCCGCCAGAACAACGATGTGCAGGGATTGGGTAGTCATAAACACCTCAACAAAGGGAAGCGAAAAAAAAGGAGCCAAGACAAATGTCCGGGCTCCTTTATCAAATTGCGAATTATTTACGGGGCTTCCGTACGAGATTCACAATGAGCAATTGGTCGTTAGTGACGTCCGCTGCCCAAGCCTCGCATGGAACGCACCCATTTGAGTCGTTCCGATGCTTCGATCATGATCGACTGCGCAGACGTGAAGTCAAGTTGACCACGCTGCTCATAATCATGAATATACTCGGCTTCTTCCGCCAGCTTCGCCTCCAGCTCGGCCGCGTCGATACCGTGCGCATCGGCTTCCGTCAATGCCCAGTCAGCAATGATGCTGACCACCATCGGCTGAACTTCAAGCACGCCGAAACCGACAAAATAACGCGCAATGCTGCCATCGGGTTGATGGACGCGAACCTCGCCAGGACGAAGAATGGACAACGTCTGTGTATGCAGGGGCGTAACGCCCATTTCACCCGCCTCAGTCGGAATGGACACAAACGTGGCCTCGCCGCTGAAAATAGGCTTCTCCATACTCACGATGTCAACACGAATGGTCATAGCCATATCGTCTCCTCCAATTAAGCTTTGGCGGCGAGTTTCGCTGCTTTTTCAACCGCTTCGTCAATCGTGCCGACCATGTAGAATGCCTGCTCTGGCAGGTGATCGTACTCACCGGCCACGATACCTTGGAACGCACGGATGGTTTCTTTCAGTGAAACATACCGGCCCGGCGCGCCCGTGAATACCTCGGCCACGAAGAACGGCTGAGACATGAAACGCTGAATCTTACGCGCACGGGATACCGTGGCCTTATCGTCGTCAGACAATTCGTCCATACCGAGAATCGCAATGATGTCTTTCAGCTCTTTGTAGCGCTGCAAGGTCTTCTGAACAGAACGCGCAACGTTATAATGCATCTCACCAACCACTTGCGGGTCCAGCTGACGGCTGGTGGAATCCAGCGGGTCAATCGCAGGGTAAATACCCAGAGAAGCGATGTCACGCGACAGAACCACGGTTGCATCCAAGTGAGCGAAGGTGGTCGCAGGAGATGGGTCGGTCAAGTCATCCGCAGGGACGTAAACGGCCTGTACGGAGGTGATTGAACCGGTCTTGGTGGACGTGATCCGCTCTTGCAGAACGCCCATCTCTTCGGCCAACGTCGGCTGATAACCTACCGCAGAAGGCATACGACCCAACAAAGCGGATACTTCGGTACCGGCCAGGGTGTAACGGTAGATGTTATCGATAAACATCAATACGTCACGGCCTTCATCACGGAAGAATTCAGCCATGGTCAGGCCGGTCAGCGCTACGCGCAGACGGTTTCCTGGCGGCTCGTTCATCTGGCCATACACCAGGGCCACCTTGTCCAGAACGCCGCCATCCTTCATCTCGTGGTAGAAGTCGTTCCCTTCACGCGTACGCTCACCTACACCCGCGAAAACGGAATAACCACTGTGCTCGACGGCGATGTTACGGATCAATTCCATCATGTTGACGGTCTTGCCCACACCGGCACCACCGAACAGGCCCACTTTACCGCCCTTCGCGAAGGGGCAAAGCAAGTCAATGACCTTGATGCCGGTTTCCAGCAATTCAGTGCTGTTCGCCTGCTCATCAAAGGTGGGCGGCTTGCGGTGAATGGACCACTTCTCGTCACAGGCAACATCACCTGCGTTGTCGATTGGGTTGCCCAGAACGTCCATGATCCGGCCCAGTGTGCCTTTGCCCACAGGAACCTGAATCGGTGCACCGGTGTTGATGGCGGTCATGCCGCGCTTCAAACCGTCTGATGAGCCCATGGCAATACCACGAACAACACCGTCGCCGATTTGCTGCTGCACTTCAACGATCAAACCGGTTTGTTCGATCTTGATGGCGTCATAGACCTTGGGAACCGCATCACGCGGAAACTCGACATCGATGACGGCACCGATGATTTCGACAATTTTTCCAGAACTCATGTCTGTACCCTCAAATATAAAAATGGCTTTCCGTTGCGCGGTTAAACGGCCGCTGCACCGGATACGATTTCCGAAATCTCTTGCGTGATAGCGGCTTGACGGGCCTTGTTGTAGACCAGCTGCAATGATTTGATCATGTCGCCGGCATTGTCCGTCGCGTTCTTCATGGCAATCCGACGCGCAGCCATTTCGCAGGCTACGTTCTCAATTGCACTGGCAACGATTTGCCCTGTGATATACCGCTTCAATACGGCAGAGAGAACGGCGTGGGAGTCTGGTTCATACAGATAATCCCAGTGGTGCTTGAGTTCAGGCGACTCTTGGTACACCAAGGGCGCGATTTGCTCAACCATCGGTCGCTGCACCATCGAATTCTCGAAGGAATTTCGCGCCAACTCGATCCGGTCTACCTGACCCTGCTCAAATGCATCCATGGCTGCGTTGATAACACCGCGCATTTTGGCATAGCTGGGTTTGTCGCCCATGTGCACAACCGAAGCGCGCACATTGCCGCCGTAACGCTTGAAGAACGCTCGGCCTTTGGTGCCAACCGGAATGACATCCACTTCAATACCATTGCTCTGGTA
>NZ_JAQTTX010000108.1 GCF_028710545.1 Halothiobacillus sp.
CGGGGATGCCGATCTGGTCCGGCAGGTGGTCTCCGAGATCGGCAAGATCGATTCATGGCGGGTTTTCCTCAAGCCGGGCAAACCGTTGGCTTTCGGCCGGATCGGGTCGGTGCCATTCATCGGCTTGCCGGGCAACCCCGTCTCGACCTTTGTGACCTTCTTCCTGTTCGTTCGTCCGGCTTTGCGTGCATTGGCGGGCGGCGATCCTCAGATCGACCTGCCGCCGTTGAGTCTGCCGCTGGCCCGGGACTGGGTTTCGGGTGATCGCCCGGAGTTCATCCGCGTGCGGCGTGAGCGTGCGGCTTCGGGTGAAACGCGATTGCAGCCGTTTGAAAACCAGAACTCGGGCCTGTTGAGTTCGATCGCCTGGGCGGATGGCGTGGCCCTTATTCCAGCCGATCGCAGGCTTTCGTGTGGTGACAGGGTTGATTATTTCCCCTTTGAAGGATGGTATCTGTGAGCAATCAGCAATTAACCCATATCGATGAAACGGGTGCCGCGCGCATGGTGGATGTGGGCGCAAAAACCCATACGGAACGTGTGGCTTTGGCGGAGTCGTTTATCCGCATGCAGCCTGAAACGCTTGCATTGATTCTTTCCGGTGGTCACAAGAAAGGGGATGTACTGGCCGTGGCTCGCGTCGCCGGCATTATGGCCGCCAAAAAAACCTGGGATCTGATTCCGATGTGTCACCCGCTCCTGCTGACCAAGGTGGTGGTTACCTTGACGCCCGACGAGCAGAACCAAGGTATTCATATCCTTGCGGAATGCCGCCTGAGTGGGCAAACCGGCGTGGAGATGGAAGCGCTCACGGCTGCCTCCGTAGCGGCGCTGACGCTCTATGATATGTGCAAGGCTGTGGATCGCGGCATGGTGATCGAATACACCCGTTTGCTGGAAAAGCATGGCGGGAAAACCGGTTCCTGGGTTCGCTGAAGTTAAATTGCTCTTGCATCCGTGTATTTTTTAAAACATAACGCTTGAATTGCACTTATTTTACGGCTATCGTTATTTCCACTGATACCTAGCGAACTCCTGCACGAGTAAGCAAGTCGTCGAATGCTCGGAACTCCGACCTCTGAGCATTCTTACGCAATCGGCGGTCAATTCAGTGTTGCCGATGTCGTATGCCGCCCGGTCAACTCTCGTTTGACCGGCTTTGACTGTTCAGGAATCATAAGGTTTAAGTATGTCAAATTTGGTGGACCCATTCGGTCGCACAATCGATTATCTGCGACTGTCGGTCACGGACCGTTGCGACTTGCGTTGCTTTTACTGCATGCCGGAGGGGTTTAACGACTTCGAAGTGCCGGAACACTGGTTGACGGCTGATGAAATCGAACGATTGCTGGGCGTAATGGCCGGGATGGGTTTGCGTCGGGTGCGTATTACCGGCGGCGAGCCCTTGGTGCGCCGTGGAATCGAGGACATCGTTCGTCGTATTGATGCGCTGCCCGGTATTCGGGATATTGCACTTTCCACCAATGCCACCCGTCTGGGGAAAATGGCCGCACCGTTGAAGGCGGCGGGAGTCGACCGCATTAACGTGAGCCTCGATACGCTGGACGCCGACCGTTTCAAGCAGATCACCCAAGGCAAACTCAGCAAGGTGATCGATGGTTTGATGGCTGCCAAAGATGTAGGGTTGTCTCCCATCAAGCTCAATATGGTCGTCATGAAAGGCGTCAATGAAGACGACGTCGAATCGGTGCTGGAGTTCTGTATCGAGCATGGGTTCGTGTTGCGCATGATCGAAACCATGCCGATGGGCGATACCGGTCGTGATGCACTGGATCATTACATCAGTCTGCAAACCATCAAGCAGCGGCTTTCGGAGCGTTATCCGTTGATTCCGGTCATCAATCCGGTCGATGGCGCCGGGCCTGCCCGTTACCTGCAAATAGCAGGCACGGATACCCAGGTCGGGTTCATCACGCCCATGTCCGAGCATTTCTGCGGTACCTGCAATCGGGTTCGGTTGTCGGTAGATGGCACCATGTATATGTGCCTTGGGCAGGAGCACAACTTTTCATTCCGGCCACTACTGCGCAGTGGTATCCCAGATGATGAGCTCAAAGAAGCCATCATTGCAGCCATCGGCCTGAAGCCCGAGCGGCACGAGTTTCAGGACAAGCCGGAAAAAGTCATTCGCTTTATGTCGATGACGGGTGGCTGAAACCAGCAAGCACTTCTCACTTTTATCTCAAAGGGTGTTTGCAAAATAAAGCTTAAAACGGACGTAAGCAAAACTTCAAAGGTCTTTCAATGGGCTTCAAGACGGGCTTGTGTTGTTTCGCCCGCCAAACGCCCCGTTCTTCTATGCACTGAGATCGCATGCGGGCGACCCTATTTCTTTGCTCGTGCAAAGAAATAGGGGAAAGAAACACGCCCCACGGGGCCGGCCCTTCGGGCAGACCCTGACCTGACCTGATCCAGCCGGGTCGCCTCGACGTGACTTCCTGTCACGGCGAGGCTGAATGGGCCATCCATGGCCCATTCCCCCGTCCTCCACAGGCCAGTCCAGGGCGGCCCCAAAGGGGATTCTCCCGCTTCTTTTAGCATGGTGTTGTCCGACAAACTTTTGGTTTTTTAAACATCCTCCCAGTGGGAAAACGATAATCTCAGGCTTCTTCCGTGCGGGCGTTTTCGATCAGGCGTTCTGCCAGTTTCTTTCCATTGGTCAGGCAGTCGCCGACCGCGATACCGCCCCGCCAGTTTCCATTCAGACTCAATCCCGGTAGTGCGGTCAGCCGCTGGGTAATCTTTTCCTGTAATTCAAGATAGCCGAGCTCGTACTGTGGAATGGCCCGTGCCCAGTATTTCACGCGCAAGAATTCCGGCTTGCCCTTGATGCCGAGCAGCGGCGAAAGATCGCCCAGAACGCGATCCAAGAGTTCCTGATCACTTCCTTCTGCCGC
>NZ_JAQTTX010000109.1 GCF_028710545.1 Halothiobacillus sp.
CAAAGTCCTCTGCAGGGGAAGGAAAGCCTGCCTGCACGCGCCCTAAGGGCTGCGGCAAGAGCATGGGAAAGCCACTCACGGGAACGGGTTGGGCAGGCAATGTAACACTGTGCATATATACAGTATATGTTGTGGCCTCACAAAAGGCATCTGGGAATTTCGCGCCCGCGAAAAAGTTGCGAGGGTCAAAAGTCGCACTACGCGGAATCAGGCAGGTGTTGGCCTCGGGGCTGCAGATTACCCCCTGGCTTCGCACGCGATGCGGAGGTGCATCGACAGCCTGGAGATCGGAGCCTCCCATCTCGCTGCAAATTGCCAGACTCAGATACCCGGCTGCCAGATCCGAACAGGGATTCGGGTCGCCAAATGCTAGCCTCCATCAGGCCCACAGACTGGTGAGCTGCGGACCACTGTGGTCTATCCATACAGCCGCGCAATGGAGACAAAGAATGACGACGACCCAATTGAAGACCGCGCTGGACGCGGTGCTCAAGCAGAACGTGGAACGCCACGGGGGCTCCCCAGGCGTAGTGGCCATGGCGACCAACCGGCAAGAGAACTTCTATGAAGGCGCGGCCGGCTCGCGTGAGCTGGGCAAGGATGGCGCCATGACCACCGATTCGGTGCTCGCCCTCTTTTCCACCACCAAGGCTTTGGCCGGCGCGTGCCTGATGCAACTGGTGGAAGAGGGCAAGGTGAGCCTGAGCGACCCTGCTGGAGCGTACGTGCCAGAGATCGATGAACTGCAGGTGCTGGACGGTTTTGATGCCACCGGCCAGCCCAGAACGCGTCCGCCCAAGCGGCGCATCACCATCAACGACCTGATGCTGCACACGTCCGGCCTCTGCTACGAGTTCTTCAGCAACGACGACCTGAAGTTCCGCGCAGCCCAGGGCATCCCCACTGTGGTGTCGTGCACGCACGCGTCGATTCGCACGGTGCTGCTGCACGACCCCGGAGCCGCCTGGACTTACGGCGTGAACATGGACTGGGTTGGATTGATCATCGAGAACATCCGCGGCAAGCGCTTGGGCGACGTGATGCGTCAGCGGGTGTTCGAACCGCTGGACATGAAGGACATGGCCTTCACCATGAGCGAGTCCATGGCGCAGCGCCGCGCGACCATCCACGACCGCGCGATCGACGGCAAGCTTACGCCGCTGCCCGAACTGTCCTTGCCGCAGCCGCCCGAGATGGACTGCGGCGGGCATGGCCTGTATGGCACGGTGGGCGAATACATGAAGTTCATCCGCATGATGCTCAACGACGGCGCCGGACCGAACGGCCGTGTACTCAAGGCCGAGACGGTCGCCGCGATGTGCAAGGACGGACTGGCCGACATGGGGCTGTCGGCCGGCGGCTGGACGACCTCCGTCCCCTCGCTCAGCAACACGGGCGAGTTCTTCCCGGGCACCGGCAAGGGTTGGGGTTACACCTTCATGACCAACCGTGAAGACACGCCAAGCGGGCGGCCTACCGGCTCGCTGATGTGGGCGGGTCTGGCCAACTGCTTTTACTGGATTGACCGCAAGAACGGCATCGGCGGCTACTGGGGTACTCAGATATTGCCGTTCCAGGACGCAGCGTCTTACCCCGGGTTTGTGGAATTCGAGACAGCGGTCTACCATCACCGCTGAGCTGATCTGAGGCCACGCCGGGTCGGGTTGCCCGGCGTGCAATGACATCAGCGATGGAGACGAACCCATGGAAGCCATCCGCAATGTGCTGGTCCACGACGCCAGCGGGCGCCCGAGCACGAACCACCGGCTGGTGGCCTCCAGCGAGTGGGACGATATTCGCCAGTGGTCGGACAAGGTGTACATGCCGTACGACGTCACGCCCATCGGCAAGGCCAGGAGACCGGATTCGGTACTCGACGCAACGCGGATCGGGCACTTCACACTGAGCCGTTTCAAGTACGGCATCCCGGTGAACATCAAGGACTTCTCACCCGAAGCCGGTACAGGAATGGTACTGACCACGCTGCGCGGATCGGCCCGGCATTGGAGTGAGCTGCGAACATTCAGCGATACCGGTGTGGGCGATGCCTTCGTGGTGGACAACTCGCGGACCCACTACTGGGTGGATTTCGATCACAACCATTTGCAGGTGAACCTGACCTTTGAGCACGACGCGTTGGCCCAACTGTACGAGTGCTGGTTTGGCGAGCCGGCCGATGAGCGCCTGTGGCTGCGGACCTTCCGCTTGGGCGGTTCGGGCTCACCCTGGATCGGACTGCTGAGCTATGTGTGCCAGTGCATCACGCACATGCCCGAAGCGGTGCAGGCCGGCCCGCTGGGCAAGCACCTGGAGGAAATGATCGGCGTGCACCTGCTCACACAGTGGCGCACGCACCTGGACCAACCCGCAGCACAAAGCGAATATCGGCTGGCACCGCGCCACGTCCTGGCCGCGGAGCGGCACATCCGCGAAAACGCGCGACATGCGCCCACGCTGAGCGAACTGGCCGCGGTGGCGGGGGTGAGTGTGCGTTCGCTCGGTCAAGCCTTTCGAGAGTACAGGGGCTGCACGCCCATGGAAGCGCTGCGGGAACAACGCCTGCAGGGTGTTCGAGCGGAGTTGCTGCTGGCCCGGCCCTACGCCACCGTCCAGTCGATCGCTGCGGACTGGGGCTTCTCCAACCTGGGGTACTTTGCGAAACTGTTCCGGCAACGCTTCAACGAACTGCCATCTACATCGTTTCGGCGGCACGCGTGGAAGCGGCATCCCTGACTGGGGCGCATTGAGCGCACGCTGTTCATACTGGATTGGCTGCAAAGCGTGGAGCTGCGCCGCCGCGTGCAGGCCGGACTCAACAAAGGCGAGGCGCGCAACGCGCTGGCCAGGGCGGTGTTCTTCA